>JAZNME010000007.1:0-85353 GCA_045579445.1 Acutalibacteraceae bacterium
TGTGATGTCTTTTTGTTAATTCTGTTTGCGCTGCCTCTTGCACGAGGTCTGATTCTCTTGAGAGTTGGACCCTGGCAAACCCAGCACTGTGCAACATAAAGTGATGTTACATCCATATTTTTGTTTTCCGCATTTGCAATAGCGGATTTAAGAAGCTTCTCAAGCGGCTCACAAGCGGCCTTTGGTGTGTGCTTGAGAATTGCCATTGCTTCATCTGCAGGCTTATTGCGAATAAGGTCAAGAACGATCTGAACCTTACGTGGAGCTATTCTTATATAAGTAGCTTTTGCTGTTGCCTCCATGTTTAACACACTCCTTTCGACCTATTATTTACCGTTATTTGAAGTTTTTGAACCTGCATGACCTCTGTAGGTACGTGTAGGTGCGAATTCACCGAGCTTATGGCCAACCATATCTTCTGTTACATAAACAGGAACATGCTTACGACCATCATGAACTGCAAAAGTATGACCAACAAAATCAGGGAAGATTGTTGAGCTTCTGCTCCATGTTTTAAGAACGATTTTTTCGCCGTTTTCATTCATTTTCTGAACTCTTTCGAGCAGCTTAGGCTGCACAAAAGGTCCTTTTTTAATGCTTCTGCTCATTAGATACTGCTCCTTTCCGGCTTATTTGCCGTTACGACGCTTCACGATAAGCTTATCGGAGCGATTCTTCTTAGCTCTTGTCTTATAACCGAGTGCAGGTTTGCCCCATGGTGTAACAGGACCTGGACGACCGATTGGTGATTTACCTTCACCACCACCGTGTGGATGGTCGTTAGGGTTCATTACAGAACCGCGAACTGTAGGTCTGATGCCCATATGACGTGTACGACCTGCTTTACCAATTTTAACGTTTTCATGGTCAGTATTACCAACCTGGCCTATTGATGCCATGCATTCAACAGGAACGTTACGAAGCTCGCCTGATGGAAGTCTGAGAAGAGCATATGCACCTTCTTTAGCCATAAGCTGTGCTGCGTTACCTGCTGCTCTTGCAAGCTGGCCACCCTTACCTGGGTAAAGCTCTACGTTGTGGATAAATGTACCAACAGGGATATTAACGAGAGGAAGTGCATTACCTGGCTTAATATCTGCTGAAGGACCTGCAACAACTGTGTCGCCAACCTTGAGACCAACTGGTGCAAGGATGTATGCCTTAACGCCGTCTGTGTACTCAATGAGAGCGATGTGAGCTGAACGGTTTGGATCATATTCGAGAGTTTTAACTGTTGCTTCAATATCGAACTTTGTTCTCTTGAAGTCGATTACTCTGTACTTTCTACGGTTTCCGCCGCCACGATGACGAACAGTGATTCTACCATAGCTGTTACGACCTGAATTCTTGTTAAGAGTCTTTAAGAGGCTCTTTTCAGGAGCAACTTTTGAAAGTTCTGAGTAATCTGTAACCGACATACCACGTCTGCCGTTTGTTGTCGGCTTAAAAACTTTAATAGACATTTTATTCACACTCCTATTATGGTTTTGCGGAGAATGTCAACTCCATACTATACCAAGTGGGGTATAATTATTTAAGTTTTTGATTACATCATGCCATCGAAGAATTCAATTGTTTTTGAATCTTCTGTAAGAGTAACGATAGCTTTTTTCCAAGAAGCTGTGTAGCCCTCGAATCTACCGTATCTTCTGAGCTTGCCGTTAACTGTTACTGTGTTAACCTTAGCAACCTTAACGCCGAAAAGCTCTTCAACTGCTTTTGCGATTTCGATTTTGTTTGCATCGCTTGCTACCTTGAAGGTATATTTCTTTGTCATAACGCCCATCATAGATGCTTCTGTGATGATTGGCTTAATGATAATTTCCTGTGCAAGTTTCATTATGCAAATACCTCCTCAATCTTAGCAACTGCATCCTGAGCAACTACAAGTGAATCGCAGTTGAGGATGTCGTATACATTAAGAGTATTTACTGTGCAAACCTTTGCACCCTCAATGTTTCTTGTGCTCTTGTAGATGATTTCGTTGTTCTCAGGAAGAACTACGAGAACCTTCTTACCTGCGTTGATTGCTGCAAGAGCTTTAACCATTTCCTGAGTCTTAATTGCATCGAGTGCAATAGAATCAACAACGATCATCTCTTCTGCTGCAACCTTTGAAGAAAGAGCTGACTTCATAGCAAGTCTTCTAACTTTCTTGTTGATTGAAATGCCATATGTGCGAGGCGTTGGACCAAGCGCGATACCACCGTGATACCACTGTGGAGAACGAGTTGAACCCTGTCTTGCACGGCCTGTTCCCTTCTGACGCCATGGCTTCTTACCACCGCCGCTTACTTCGGAACGAGTTTTTGTTGACTGTGTGCCCTGACGCTGATTTGCTAAGTAGCCAACTACAACAAGGTGCATAGCAGACATGTTAGGCTCAATGCTGAAGATTGATTCGTTAAGCTCAATGTCAGAAACTTTCTTACCAGCCATATTAAGAACTGAAATCTTATTCATCTGTTACAACTCCTTCCTTAAGCTTTCTTAACGCTGTCAGCAATTACAACGATGCCGCCCTTAGGTCCAGGAATTGAACCCTTGATAGCGATGAGGTTGTTTTCGCTGTCAACCTTAACTACGCTGAGATTCTGAACAGTTACACGCTCTGAACCGAGGTGACCTGCCATCTTCTTGCCTTTGAAAATACGAGCAGGGTCGATAACACCTAATGAACCGCCGTGTCTTGCAACAGGACCTGTACCGTGTGATTCTCTGAGTCTGCCGAAGTTCCAACGCTTGATAACGCCGGCTGTACCCTTACCCTTGCTTGTGCCTACAACGTCAACGAAATCACCTGCAGCAAAGATGTCTGCTTTAATGATGTCACCAACGTTTAAAGAAGATGTGTCAGCGAGTCTGAACTCTTTGAGTACCTTCTTAGGAGCTACGTCAGCTTTCTTGAAGTGACCAGCCATTGGCTTGTTCACTCTCTGAACCTTCTTGTCGCCGTAACCAACCTGTACAGCTTCGTAGCCATCGTTTTCAGTTGTTTTCTTCTGAACAACTACGCATGGACCAGCTTCAACTACTGTTACAGGGATCATATTACCCTTTTCATCGAAGATCTGTGTCATGCCGATCTTTTTTCCGATAAGACCTTTTTTCATTTTAATTTCCTCCTGTCAGATTATTGGTTGAGTCGCCTCAACATGACCTGCAACCTACTATATATATAATAGGTATATTCAAAATCAGCTTTATATCGGATTAAAGCTTGATCTCAAAATCAACACCAGCTGGGAGCTCAAGACCTGTAAGAGCTTCAACAGTTTTGTTTGAAGGTCTGAGAATGTCGATGAGTCTCTTGTGTGTGTGCTGCTCGAACTGCTCACGAGAATCTTTGTACTTGTGAACTGCGCGAAGCACTGTGATTACCTCTTTCTCTGTTGGAAGAGGAATTGGACCTGAAACCTGAGCGCCTGTACGCTTTGCTGTTTCAACGATCTTTTCTGCTGCTTTGTCAACAAGGTTGTGATCGTAACCTTTAAGTCTGATTCTGATTTTTTCCTTAACTGCCATTTGTAACGCCTCCTAAATTTTTTGGCGGGCTTACGCATTTTTTCTCAACGCTTCCGGGCTTATCACCCTCGTCATTTAAAAACCGGAAAGCTAATTCCGGGATATAATGCGTTCCGAGACAATCCGACGCCACAGTTAAGAACGGCTATCGGCTTGTTATTCGGTATTTGATCGCCCGGTTTTAAATCGGACATACTCCGCGGAAATTCCCTGCCTCAGAGGGCAGCCACCTCCCGCATCATCGCATATCTGCTCGCGTCAGGGCATAAAAAGATAGGGACACGCCCTTCGCGCGCCCTATCATAATAACACAACCATTTCAATAATGCAAGTGTTTTTTAGTATTTTTTTAAGAAATTTTTAAAGTTTTTTTGTAACATAGTTACAAGGGATTTTTAACAGTAATAAAACATTTTTATTGTTCGATTTAACGAATTTGAATTATTTTATTCTAATCCCGTAAAATAATTCGGATATTGTTCCATAACAATTGTTTTTACCATTGCAACACATAAAACGCTTTCCGGATAAGAAACGCCTATATTTCCTGTTGCGGTACCCGTAGCAACCTTAATATTTTTATCAAGGTCTATCTGGTACACTTTTTCAAGAGTATCAGGACTTTTAACATATTCTCCTCTTCTCTTGGTACCATCAAACTGAAGAACAAAGTTTGTGCCGGAATCAGGCACACTGTAAATCGCAACCAGCAAATCTGTATCAATATCATATTTATCAGAAACCAATTGAATAAACTCATTCTCGTAGTGGTCAGAAAGACGATTCTCACCGTTTACTGAAAGGTGCTCGTAATTTTCCAAAATCTGATTTTTAGTAGTATCGTCTTTTGACGGCTTATTGTCAGAATTGTTTTCGCCTTCTGAATCTGAAACTTGCTGTGCATCTGTATTATTAAAAAGGTCCTCAAGATAACTGTCATCCGTAGTAGAAACATTATCGTTTTTCGATGTCATTTCATAACGTGTTGTTTCTTTATTGTTCTTTATGCTGACAACAGTTTTTAAAAGAACAGCAGTAAGAATTATCGCAAGAACAATAATTGCAATTGCAAGAATAATTATTACTTTGTTTTTACCTTTTTTATTTTCTTCGTCAACTTTTAAAAAATCATTTTTCTCGTCCATTTTTTGCCTCACCAAATACGTATACATATGTACATATATAATAGGTATATGTTTTTAAATAAATCTTAAAGAAAAAGAGTGTGGAAAACCCACACTCTTTCGTGAAAACTATTGCAATAATTCACACTTTCAATAAGTGTAGTGTGCTTAAATCCTTAAGCGAGTGTCTCTGTTGTTGTTTCAACGATATCTTCAACATTAGGAGCAAAGCTACCGAATGCACCAAGAATACCGCCGATAAGTGGGAAGTTAGCTATAGGCTCAAGCAAACCACCAACAATAGTACCGTTTTCATCAACTTCAACAAGTGATTTAATTGATGTGCTGATTTCCTCGATATTAAGGCCATAGTTCTTAAGAAGCTGCCAAATAGAATCTAACATTTACGTGTCCTCCTTTCCCAATTATTCATTCATATATTAGCATATATATGTTATTTCTTTTTTCCGATAAAGAAATATAACGCATTTTTTTACAATTCTTGCATATATTTTTTCCTTTTTGGAATGAATTTTTTATCATCAAGTATACAAAGAGGATTGGTTTTTGAAATTTTATCTATATCTTCCTGCGCAAATGCATAGGGATAATCATCAAATAAAGACAACATGTCTGTATTTCTGATATTTATTCTATGAGCATCGGAACCTACAAAATCAGCATACCCCGCTGCAAGCATTTTGCAGGAAACCTCCATCTCATTATCACCAAACATCCCTGCGGGAGAGCCTGCATTTATCTGAAAAAGCACTCCTGAATCAGATAACCTATCAAGGCATCCTATATCGTCAATAACAAATCCATATCTTTCAGGGTGAGCAATAATAGGCACAAGACCAAATGATTGCAGATAGTTACACCAGGATTTAACATCATCCTCAGTCGTCTTATAAAAATCAAACTCAATAAGTATATATCTTGACTCGTTCAAAGTATACGGCTTGAAATATTTAATATCAAAAATTTCGTCATCGCAAAGAATTTCAAAGCCTTTTTTTATAATTAAAGATGAATTTGAATCCTCAAGTTCTTCGCAAAGATACTCTACCTTCTCATCTCTTTCATCCAAAAGATCTTCCGCCTGATCCCAATATATGAGATGGGGTGTTACAAACAAAACTGATGTTTCGTTTTCTTCTGCACACTCGCACAAGTCGAGAGTTTCTCCGAAACTCTGAGAGCCATCATCTATCCCCCAAAGAGAATGAGAATGAATATCAATAAAACCTTCATTCATTTTCTTCTTTCACCTCTTCTAAGGATTGGTGGCTGCGCGCACCGATTACGCCCTCATCATACATGAGCTTTATAACAATAACTGTAAGTGGCAACAAAATAATACCAAAAGCACCAAACACTCTACCACCAAGGAACATTGCCATAATTGTTACTATAGATGGAAGGCCAACCTGATTAGCTACAAGCTTTGGTTCAATAATCTGTCTCAGAACAGTAATTACGCCGTAGAGAATAACAAGACCGATTCCAAGCCCGATATTGCCTGTAAACAAGGAATATATTGCCCATGGGATAACAATTGTTCCTGTACCTAGAACCGGTATAATATCCACAATACATACAACAAAGGAAATGATTGGTATATAACCTCCGTCGTACACACCGATAAGTTTCATAAGATTAAGACCAAGGAAAACCTCGGTAAAGGTTATAAACATAATTGTTGCATAAGCTTTCACAAGTTTTCCGACACCTTTAGTTACTGTACCTTTTGCTTTAACAAGCTTTTTTCCCTTTTCTACAGGAAGAATATCAAGAATCATATCTCTCATAAGGTCATATTCAGATGTCATAAACACACATGAGATGATTGTAACAACGATAGATATAATAAATGATGGAACACCCTTAACAAATCCCCATGCACCACTGATTGGAGTAGAAAGCATTCCAAGATCAAACTCTGTACCGCCTGTAGATAAGCTGTTAAAGAACTCATTTACTTTGGCACTGACTGTTGCTCCAATACCTTTAGGAAGTGCCACAACGATACCCATAACCCAATCTTTAACAACATTGATTATATCATCAATACTCTTGAAACGGCTGAAGAAATAGCTTGCAAAGTCCTTCAATTCATTTATCAAGGAACTCAACACAAGAACAAGCGCCCCCACTACCACACACACGATAAAAAGCACCATAATAGTCGAGATGAATCCATGAGCTTTAAGCTTAAGCTTTTTACTTATAAATCTTACAGCGGGCTGCAAAAAAATGGATAGCGCTGCCGCAAAAAAGAATGGGAAAACATAGCCAAAAGCATAATTAATTATGAAGTAATACAAGCCTGCAATTATGCCAAAATACACAAAATTCACTATGAATGACTTTCTGTCTGAAATTGCTTTTTCCATTATGTCTCCTCCTGAAAATAGCTATGTTTTTATTCTAAACCATTTTTTGTAATATTACAATTATATATTGTAAATTTTTAGTAAAATATTTTTTTAATTTTTCCATTTTTCTCTTTATTATCTGTAAAATCTGTGATAGAATGTTATGTAATACTTTACCTTGGAGGTATATATATGCAAATTGCTATAATGGGCTTCGGCACCATCGGCTCAGGTGTTGCGGAGCTTCTTATGAAAAACAAAAAAAGCATTGTTGCAAAAAGCACACAAAATTCTCTTGATATTAAATACATACTTGATATCCGTGATTTCTCAGACCATGAATTTGGTCAGTATTTCACAAAGGATTTTAATGATATTCTTAATGATGCAAATGTAGGAATCGTTGTTGAATGTATGGGTGGTACAAGCCCTGCATACGAATATGTATCAAGTTGCCTTAAAGCGGGTAAAAGCGTTGTTTCTTCAAACAAAGAGCTTGTTGCTGCAAAAGGATACGAGCTTTTAGAGCTTGCAAAGGAAAACAATGTAAACTTTCTCTTTGAAGCAAGCGTTGGTGGCGGTATCCCGATTATAAGACCTATAAGCCAATGCCTTGCAGCTAACGAAATTTGCGAAATCGCAGGCATTCTTAATGGTACAACAAACTTCATTCTCACTAAAATGATTGAAGAAGGAATGGCATTTGAAGATGCTCTTAAGCTCGCTCAGGATAACGGCTATGCAGAAAGAGACCCATCCGCAGATATTTTAGGTCATGACGCTGCAAGAAAAATCTGCATACTCGCATCTCTTTGCTTTGGCAAGCATGTATACCCGGATGTTGTTGAAACAACAGGTATTACAGAAATAACACCTGAAGATGTTGCATATGCAAAAAATTGGGGTGGCGTTATCAAGCTTATCGGTAGAGCTATTCAGAATGACAACGGAAAGATTATTATCACTGTTGGTCCTTCCCTCATTCAGAATCACTGTCAGCTTGCTTCAGTTGATGATGTTTTCAACGCTATCCTTGTTCGCGGAGACGCTATTGGTGATGTTGTTTTCTACGGCAAGGGTGCAGGTAAGCTTCCAACAGCAAGCGCTGTTGTTGCAGACGTTATTGACTGCGCAAAACACACCGCTAAAAGAAAAGCTTTCGGTTGGGGTCCATGCGAAGATGATTACGTTATTGCCCCGAACCTTAACAGTGGCTCTCTCTACGTAAGAGCTCAGACTGACGATTACGTTGCTGCTTTCAATGCAATCAACAAAGCATTCGATGCTCCTGCAATTCTTCATCGAGATGATGAGCCTAAAACAGAAATTGCTTTCATAACTCCTGTTATGCGCGAAAAGGAAGCACGTGAGGTTATAGAAAAGCTTCCTATTGATGTCAAAGCAACTCTTCGTGTTCTTGATTATTAATTCGAAAGGTTGGTAAGTTATGGCATTATGCCCTAATTGCTATGCAATCCTTAATTTCTGGGATGTAAAAGCTGAGTGCCCTCACTGCGGCGTAAACATCCCTAACTACGATTGGGAAGGCAGACTCAACGAAGATGCCGCTAATGCAGAAGTTGCATGGGTGAAATTCAGAAGGTTTACCGGCAATTTCAAAAGCGCTCTTTTTGGCAGTAAACTGAGAATTATACGATTCATATGCACATTCCTCCCTTTGGTAGCTCTTGTTTTACCACTAGCAAACTATTCTGTAAGCTTACCATTTTTGAGTGGAGCAGAAAGTTCTTTTACACTTCTTGACTTTACATTGAACAAGTTTCTTTCTCTTGATTGGGGAGCATTTTTGAATCTGTCAGGAGCGCAAAACTTAGGTTCACCTATTCTTCTTGTGGTACTTTCAGTTTTCCTTTTATACCTTGCGGTAGTGTTCGGTGTGCTTAATTTCCTTTTTATTCTTATTAAAGCACCATCATTGAAAGCGGGAACCAATATTGTACTTTGCGTTTTATCTGACCTTTGTTTTATACTTCCCGGCATTTTCTTTACAATCGCAACAAATGTAATAGGAAACACATCAGCAATCGTAATAGAAGGCAATGTTCAGTTTGGCTTATTTGTTGGAATATTCCTTTTTACATTAAATGTTATTCTCAATACAGTTGTTAACAAAACCTTCAAAAAGCAACGAAAAGAACAAGAAAACCAATAATTAAATACTAAAAGCTCCGTGTTCATTAAAATGATCACGGAGCTTTTTTCATCAATTAAACTTTATATCGCTTTCAAACTCTTTAAGACGCACATCATACGCTTTATAAATTTCATTTTCAAAAGCAAGTGTAGGATTCTCAATGCCTAATAAAGTTATAAGATGTTTTGTAAAATCAGGGTTAAGAACAAGAAAAGGTCCTAATAGGTAGGTTCCAAAAAGATTGTTTCTTCTGATACCTTCGTTTTTACTATCCTTGCAAGAACCATAGCCTTTTTTTACGTCAATAAAACCATCTTCAGGTTTTATATCGTAACTATGAGAAAAACGACTGATAGAACCGACAAGCTTCATTCCGTTATACTCACCTAAAACAAGAGAGTTGTGGCGGTCAGGAATAGTTCTTTCAGAATAAAAATCGAATATACCTAATCCTTCAATTTTCTTGCCATCTGAATCCTTGATGAAATTACCCATTATCTCAAAGGTGTTACCTGTCATAAGGAAAATAACGCCCTTATTTATTAGTTCGTTTATTCTCTCTTCATGACCTTTAAGTCTTGAAAGTATCTTCTCCTGATTAGATTCACTACAAGAGCCAAAATACACCATATCAACATCCTCTGTTAAAAACAAAGGCATCTGGCTCACAGGTGTTTTTATAAACTCTGCATCAGGTAAGCACATCTCAAAATAGCGCATATTGGCTTTTTCACCGAACAAACAACAAATTTCAGGATACAAAATCTCGATTTTCATTATTGTTCACCGCCTTTGTTATGTGCCTTTGTAAACACGGAGATTATTTTCTCTTCAACCTTAAGAGAGTGCTCATATGTTGATGGATCATGTATAAAATACAGTTTATCAATATCGGTTTTCATAACATCAACAGCATCAAGCTCATTTTCATTGCAGACGATTTTACTCTCGTCTATGCCCGCAATAAGGAACCTTAATTTATAGTCATAGCAACGAGGACCTGCAATTATAAGCTGTGATATATTCGGTGTATTGAAAAACTCAAAATCCACGTCATATATCCAGTTAATTACTTCAGATGAATTCTGACGGTCAAACCAGTCATCAATCATCATAAAAACAGAAAACTCTCCACTTTCATGGCCTACAAAATCTGCAGTACGAGAACAAGAAACAGAGTTCTGACCCTTTGCCATTGTTCTGATAATCTCTGTATTACCGGCTTTAAGCTCCTTATATCGTGTTTTAGTAACACCGATATTATTCACATGAGCTTTAACTTTTTCCTTATCTGCGCCAAACTCACTAAGAAGAGTAACTGCTGCAAGCTCGTTATAAATATTATAAAGAGCCTTATTAACCATAGGATAAGTATCTTCAGCATCACCGTTCTTAATAGTTATGGACTTATTCTCATAATCAATCTTAGTAAGTCGATACTGGGCTTGCTCAGATTTAAAGCCACATCTTGGGCAATAAGCGTTACCTATATGATGGTAACGAAGATAATTATATTTAAGAGTTTCGTCACACACAGGGCAGATAGCAAAATCATTAATAAGATTTATGCTTTCAGTAAGGTCTGTATCCAACTTATCTATACCGAAATATACTCTTTCATTCTTCTTTAAAAGCTGAGATGAAAGAAGGCAGTCCGCATTTAAAACAAGCTTTGTAGACTCAGGCACATATGTGTCAAGAATATTGAAAATATATTCAGGATGGGCATTCCTTCGCATTGAGTCTCTGAAAAGATTTGTACACACAAGATAATCAGGCTTGATATATGGAAGAATAAGCCTTGAAAACTTTTCGTCAACCTCAAGAACAAGGGCATCGCACTTAGGCTTACCGAATATATTCACGCTGTGTGTAAGTGCAGTTGCAACACCTGTATTGATATTCGAACCATAACGGTTTGAAACAATTTTCATACCGCACTCGCTGAGAATATCTGCCACCATATTTGTTGTAGTGGTTTTCCCGTTGGTTCCTGTAACGCACAATACATGTGGTGATTTCTTTGTTCTTCCAAGGTAATCAGGGCACAATTTAAGAGCTATGTAACCCGGATACATTGTTGCATTTCTGCCTAAAAGCCTTAAGAGTCTATAAACAACCTTTGCTGCCCACAAGGCAATTAAATATCTGATTTTACCCATTAATTATTCAACCTCTGATGTACAATTTGGGCAACGAGTTGCATCAATAGCAATTTCACTCTTACAGAAAGGACAAACCTTTGTAGTTGGAGCTTCCTCAACAGGAGCTTCTTCCTTTTTACCCATATTTCTGATTTTATTTATACCCTTAACAAGAATAAATATTACGATTGCAGTAATGAGGAAGTCAATTACAGCCTGAATAAAGAGACCATAGTTAAGTGTAGCAGCGCCCACCTCCTGAGCTGCTGCAAGAGTAGCATATTCATTACCATCAAGAGCAACAAACATATCTGTAAAAGAAACCTGCTTTGTAATCAGTGAAATAACCGGTGTAATCATATTTTCAACAAGGTTTTTTACAATGCCCTGAAAAGCACCACCTATTATAACGCCGACTGCAAGGTCGATTACATTACCTTTTGCAATAAACTCCTTGAATTCGCCAAAAAACTTTTTCATAAGAACAACCCCTTATATTAAAATTTACTTCAAAATTATACCATATAATTCTGTTCTTTTAAAGTCTTTTGTTGTATGTTTTAAAAATTTATTGCGTAAAATTGTAACATAGTGTATAATCTATGTAATAAAAAATTTTTACGGAGATGATTTTGTGATTTTGGTAGCTGATATTGGCAACACAAATATCACTTTAGGTGTATATCATAACGATAAACCTGTTTGTATTTCAAGGCTTGCTACACAGAGGCACAGAACAAGCGAGCAATATGCGATTGAATTAGATGCGATTTTCAAATTAGAAGGTCTTGACAATACTTTCAACGGTGCTATAATCAGCTCCGTTGTACCTGAGCTTACACGCATTTTTAAAAACGCTATAGAAAAAGCAACAGGTTGCGAATCACTCGTTGTTGCTGCAGGACTTAAAAACGGCTTAAAAATCACTACAGATAATCCTAAAGAATTAGGCGCAGACCTTGTTGCAGGTGCTGTAGGTGCCATAAGTCAATATGAACTCCCCTGCCTGGTTATGGATTTAGGTACAGCAACAAAAATCTCTGTTATAGATGAAGGCGGTGTTTTCGCCGGTTGCACTATTGCTCCCGGTATAGGAATATCTCTTGATGCACTTTCCCTCAGAACATCACAACTTCCTGCAATTGAGCTTTCAGCCCCTGACCACGCAATAGGAACAAACACCATCGAATGCATACGTTCAGGAACTGTGCTTGGTAATGCGGCTATGCTTGACGGAATGGCAACACGCCTGGAAAAAGAATTAGGAAAGCCTATAAAAACAATTGTTGCAACAGGTGGCTTAGCAAAAGAAATCGTTGCTTGCTGTGAAAAAGATATCATTTATAATAAAGACCTTGTTTTAGAAGGACTTTTAACAATATACAGGAAAAACAGATAATATTAAAACAAAAGCGTTATACCGCTTACGCGGATAGCAGCAAAGGAGTTTTACTATGAAAAAGAAAGAAAAACTTGTTCGTCTTGTAATGTGCGCCTTGTTCTCGGCATTGATAGTTGTTATGACATTCACACCGTATTTAGGCTATATTTCAGTAGGACCCATTGAAATAACAACATTACACATTATTGCAATTTTCGGTGCTCTTGTATTAGGACCCAAGTATGGCGCAATTGTTGGCGGTGTCTGGGGCTTAACATGTATCGTAAGAGCTATCCAGATGGGTTTTGCGCCATTTGCTAATCCATTAGTATCGTTAGTACCGAGAATGCTTGTTGCAGTTGTTGCAGGACTTGTGTTTATCGGTCTCTCAAAAACAAAATGCCCTAAGGCAATTTCTTTAGGCATCGCCACATTAGCAGGTACGTTAACAAACACAGTACTTGTTATAAGTGCACTTACTTTGTTCGGTGGCTTCGAATCACTTTTAGGTGCAGCCGCAGAAGCTATTGAAACAATCGTTTTAACACTTATCGGAACAAACGGATTAATAGAGCTTATAAGCGCATTGGTTGTTGTTCCTTCTCTCTATTTATCAACTGAAAAATTTTTAAAATCAAAAATTAAATAATAAAAAACAACATAAAAAATCTGTTTTTCTAACATAAAAAAGTAACCTTCCGAACCGTTGATTCGGAAGGTTTATTTTTATTCTGAAACTGTTTGTGTTGACTGGACATCGGTTGATGCAGGTTGAGTAATAAACTCATCTTTAACTTCTTTACCATTTGCGTCTGTTACAGGTGCAAAGTAATCATATGGTTTATAGGATATAGCATTGCAAATGGCAATACTTTCAGAAACTGCAGTATCAGGATTTTTAGATTCAAAAAGAATCTTATATATATTTCCGTGGTTTCTGAATATATAAAGAACGTTCATTCCACCTTCAGCCTTTAATGTGAAACGGATAACGCCCTCGCATTCTTCACCTAAATCTGTTACATTTTCTTCCCATGAAGCAGTAACATCTTCATACTGTTGAAGTTTCTCGTACGTATCGTAATTTGATTCATAGGCATCCTGATACGATTTATCGTAAACGGAAATCGAAACCTTATCTTCTGTTACAGTATTGCGGAAAACGCCTTGGTTAGTCTTATCAATTTCCCAATTCTCAGGAAGCAAAATCTTGTATCCGTAATCTTCAATTTTATTCCCTTCTGAATAAGCCTGAAAAGCCTGAGGCATAGTTACACGGTTTCCTTTTTCATCTTTTTTGTATTTCCCGTCTTCATCTGTCTGGTAGACAATGAACTCACCATTTTCATCAAGAAGCTTATTACCATCATCATCAGTAAGGAAAGGATACTCATCACCTTCAAGATATATTTTTTCAGGCTCTTCGTTCTTATCTGTTTTATTACAAGCTGCGAAAATGCCAACAAACAACAATGTTGCCACAATCATAACAGCAATTATTTTTTTGTTCACGGTATTAACCTCCGCCGGATAGTTTATTCTGTTACTGTTTCAAGAGGACTAACAGGAAGGTTGCTCTCCCAATTAATTTCATAATATGCTTTGTCCTCAAGCGTGAATATTACGCTTATATCGCCGTAATCAGCAAATGTACCTGCACCAGTCATATGAGCTGTAACATTTGCAGCTTTGTAGTAGTTGAGGTTTACAAGTTCGTTTGTAAGTCTGTTAACTGTTGCGGTAATTTTGCAACCACTGTATGCTACATCATAATCATTGAATTTAAGATATTCTGCAGTTTTTGCAAACTCATCTGATGCGAGAATTTCTTCCTTATCACGAAGATCAAAAGCCTTTCTTAAAGCAGAATCATCGCCATTTGTTTCAATATCGTTAAACACGATTTCGATAAAGTAGTTGTCGCCGATTTCTTTCATTGAAGCGTAGTCAATATCTCCGATTGTAAGCTGAGATACCCATGACTCACCCTTCACAAGAAGATACTCAGAATTATCTGCACCCATAGCAATATCGCCTGACTGCTCACCAATATCTGAAAGAATCATATCTTTAACGCCCTTAGCGCCATCGTTGATAGCGGAAAGTGATGCATCGATTTCCTCTGCATTTTCCTGACCTGCTTTAGTTATTTTAATACTACCATCAGGAACATTTTTCTCATATCTGTAGTACATTGCAGGCTTTGATGCCTTAAGGTCGTTAACAATGCCATTGAAATAATTAAGAACTTCTTCACTTGTATTTCCAACCGGTGTTGCGCTTTCTGTATAAACAGCTTCATCTGTTGTAAACACTTCAACATCATCAGCAGAGTCATCAGATGAGCCACAAGAAGCAAGGCAAACAAGCATTGTGAAAACAAGCATAATAGCCATAAGTACTGTAAGTTTACGTTTCATTAAGGTTTTACCCCTTTCAATATTTACGGATTTGCCGACACGCACCGACACTATCCTTTTTATATTTACTGAGTAATTATATCACAAAAATCAACAGAACAACAGTCAAAATTGATATTTTTTTATATTTGTAAAAAAAGCACAAAACGGCCCTATACCTTTTGTATTTAACAACTAATTTATTTGATATATTCCATTTGACTTTTTATGGTTAATCAAATATAATTATCAAAGGATTGAGGTGCAAACAATGATTGATTTAAACAAAGAAAATAAGACTGATGTTACAGAGGAAATCGCGCCTTCAAACAAGAAGGAAGCTATCAGCGATAGAGAAGCTAATGCAAAGAAATTCCTTTGCGTTATGTTGGCAATTATAGTTGCATTTGTTGGTGTAGTTTGCATAGTTGTAAACAAACGCAACAAAACACTTCTGGCACAACAGAAAATTGACGAAGCACAAAACGCAAAAACAACGACCGCCGTTCCTCAGGCACCCGTTTCAATAAACACCGAAAATGCAGAAACTTCGGGTTCAGACACCACTTCCCCAGAAACATCTGCCACGCCTGATACTACTGTTATTGCTGCCGGTGTAACCGCAGCACAAAGCGGTTCGCTCAAGGAACCTACCATAATTACAATTGATGAAACCAACTGGTTCCTGACCCTTGTGAATTCCGGCTACAGAATACCTGATTCATATGAGCCTGATCTTGTTTATGTTTGCGGTAGCGAAGAACGTCTTGATAAAAAGGTAGCTGAACACTACGAAAAAATGTATGATGCTGCCCTTAAAGATGGCGTTACTCTTACTCCATGTTCAGGCTACCGTTCTTATGAAACACAAGAAAGAAACTACAACAGAAAAGTAAGTTTCTTTGAAGGACAAGGCTATTCCACGGAAGACGCTAAGGTTAAGGCAGCAACAATAATTATGCCTCCCGGCTCATCTGAGCACAACTTAGGTTATGCTATGGACATTGTTTGCGTTGACGAGTGGTTTGAGGATACAGAAGAATTCAAATGGCTTCAGAAAAATGCAGCAGACTACGGCTTTATTATGCGTTACCCAAAGGACAAGCAGGATATTACAAAGGTTATTTATGAACCATGGCACTGGCGCTACGTTGGCGTTGAAAATGCCAAAGCCCTTAAATCAAGCGGACTTGTTTTAGAAGAGTATTTAGGAGTGGCACAATGATAGATATAAAAGTAGAAAAAGCCCACGGTGAATACGACCCCGGCACAAGCAAATTTTTCGGTTCCCCTACCATGCCGGAAGAATGGCTTTCAGACGGTACAATAAATGATGAGGATTTCTTCTTCTGTCAACTCAAGGTATCAGAATTCAAGAAATACGACATAAACGGACTTGCTCCTCAAATGGGTTTTATATATTTCTTCCTCACATTTGAGAATGGTAAGTTTATTCCAAATATTCAATACTCCCCTGAAGAACCAGACACACTTATCGATGATTTTAATGCAGGCTTTGACTTTTTAGGTGATACAGAAGCTGAATATTCAATAGACTATTGCGAAGCAAATAACACTTCCGATGGAACAAAAATACTCATAGAAAACGGAGAGGATGTTATTCTTCTCCAGTACGACCCTCTTGACGATAACATGCCATCTTTCCTTGCGGATACTGAAAAGATAGCATATTTCACAATGAAGAAAGAGGATCTGAAAAAACTGAATTTTTCAAAAGTTGAATTTACAATAAATTAGAAAGAAGCGAGGCAACGCCTCGCTTCTTTACTTTATCTCAGCAATTGTAACTCCGTTTTCGCCTTCGCCAAATGTCCCAAGGCGGAAGGTACGGATTCTGGGGTCAGATTTAAGATACTGAGTTATTCCTGCCCTTAATGCACCTGTACCTTTACCATGAATAATTGTACATTCAGTAAGACCTGAAAGAAGCAAATCATCAAGAAATCGGTCAAGCACAAGTATTGCTTCATCCACCATAAGTCCTCTCAAATCACAACGGTTTGAAACCTGCATTGAAGACCGGCTTTCACCGCTTACCCTACCTGTAGCTACCTTCTTTTTAGGTTCTTCCTTCTTAGGTTTATCCACAAGGCGGAGAGTTTCTTCCTTGACTCTCATTTTGAGCATACCTGCAGTTATTTCCACATTGCCCTTTTTATCTTTTAGTGCTGAAACTGTTGCATTTTTACCTATTGTTTTGCAGAAAACTGTGTCTCCAACCTGAAGCTCACGAGGAAGAGTGTAGTCATCGTCGTCATCTATTGAATCAAACACCGGATTAACCGCACTATTTATAGAATTAAGATGAGAGTTAACCGTGCTTTTTGCTTTTCTTGCAAGGTCTGCAGCATTCTGAGTTTTCTTCGCTTCTTTCTTAAGCTTTTCGACCTCATTTAAAAGAGCGTTAGCTTCACGTTTGGCATGCTCAACTATTCTGAGCGCCTCACCTCTTGCATTTTCGATTTCCTTTTCTCTTCTCTGCTCCGCTTCTTTTAAAACAAGAGCTGCTCTTTCTCTGTCAGCCTTAGCCTCGTCTTTCACCTGACTTGCTTTAGAACGCTCAGCTTCCATTTCAAGACGGCTTTTTTCAAGGCTATCCACAACATCTTCGAAACGGATATTTTCGGAAGATACAAGCTCTGTGGCGCGATCTATGATACCCTTTTCAATACCCAGTCTTTCAGATATAGCGAAGGCATTAGACCTGCCGGGGATACCTATAAGAAGCCTGTAGGTAGGCTTTAAACTGTTAACATCAAATTCACAAGAGCCGTTTTCAACTCTGTTTGTTTCAAGAGCGTATGCCTTTAACTCCGCATAATGGGTTGTGGCAGCTATTTTTGCGCCCTGAGCATGAAGTTTTTCAAGTATTGCCATTGCAAGAGCGGCGCCTTCAACAGGGTCAGTACCAGCCCCTAACTCGTCTATAAGCACAAGCGAATTTTTATCTGCGATTTTAAGAATATTTACGATATTTACCATATGAGATGAGAAGGTGGAAAGAGACTGCTCTATGCTCTGCTCATCGCCTATATCAACAAGAATATTCCTATAAACTGACACCTTACTTTCATCTGCGGCAGGGATAAAAAGACCTATTGATGCCATTGCAGATAAAAGACCTATTGTTTTAATTGCAACTGTTTTACCGCCTGTATTAGGACCTGTAATAACAAGAGTATCAAAATCCGAACCGAGACGGATATCTGTTGCAACAACAGCTTTAGGATCTATAAGTGGATGGCGCGCCTTTCTTAAATCGGTTACGCCTTTATCGTTGAGAACAGGAACACTTGCTTTCATCTGATATGCAAGGTGAGCCTTTGCGAAGATAATATTAATCTCCACAGCATTCTCGTAGCTACCCTTTATTTCGTGAAGGAAGTTACCTGCTTCAACTGAAAGCTCATAGAGTATACGCTCGATTTCCTGCGCCTCTTTGCCCTTCAGAACTTTAATATCGTTATTGGCTTCCACAACGCCTGCAGGCTCAATAAACACTGTAGCACCTGTAGAGGATGTGTCATGCACAAGACCTGAAACAGAGTTTCTATGCTCATTCTTTACAGGAACAACATATCTGCCGTTTCGCTGAGTAACAATAGCATCCTGAAGCATACCGCGATAGGATTGGGAACGTATAAGTTTTTCAAGTTGTTCGCGGACACTATTCTCTTTATTTTTTATCTGCCTTCTTATAGATGCAAGTTCAGGCGAGGCATTATCGCTCATTTCGTCTTCCGAAAGAATAGCAGAAAAGATCTTTTCTTCAAGATATTTATTTGGCATAAGACCATTAAAGTAAATATCAATGCTCTTTTCGTCTTGTCCTGAGTTCTGGCGCCACTCACAAATTGCCCTTACAGCACGCACAGTTGAACCTATATCAAGAAGCTCTTTCATTGAAAGAACGCCACCTGCATTAGCACGTGAAAGAGCATTTGTAACATTTTTTAGTCCACCAAAGGATGGACCACCGTGCTTTGCAAGCATAATATAAGCATCCTCGGTCATACCGATAAGCCTCTGCGCCTTTGAAAGTTCTTTTTCAGGACGCAGAGAAAGAATGCTCTCCTTAGCGTCGTCATTACAACCTCTTGAGGAAAGCATTTGTAATATTTTATCAAATTCAATTGCTTTTAAATGTCTGTTCAAATCTTTCATTTTATGTACCACTTAATATAACTTTATAAAAATCAAGGGTGGAAAATTTCCTTTCCGTTTTATGAAGCAGATACATTTCACTTATTTCACAGAATCTATTTAACGCTTCATCAGAAAGTGTGAAAGAAAAAATCTTTTCAAAATCGGAAAGAGAAACATATCGCATTGCCTGAATAACAGAAGAACTGATGCAGAAGCCCTGACCTGAGGAAATACACTTATCACAATATATTTTTCCGCTTTCAGCTGAAAAGTACATATATTCCGACTCATATTCACCACATTTATCGCAAGCCAAAAGCGCAGGCATATAACCACTTAATGACATAAGCCTGAATTCTACCACTGCTTTTATAAAACCAGGTGATTTCTTATCGCTTTTAAGAAGCCACAAAGCATTAAGAAAAAGTCGGAGAACCTCAGAAGATTCGTAATCCTCTTCGCAGAACTCATCGGCAAGCTGACAAAAATACTGAGCAAGAGCCATTTTTTCCACATCTTGCCTGAGTTCAAAGAAAACCTCTTTAACAAGAGCATCTTCAACAGAATATGCATCTTTATTTTTTACAAAAGTGAAATCACCGTAGGCTAAAAGAGAGGTAGCCGCAAGCTTTTTACTTTTTGTTTTCTTGGCGCCCCTTGAAAATGCACGCACCAGACCGTACTCTGAAGTTAGCACAGTTATTAATCTGTCTGCCTCACCGATACTCTGCTCCCGTATCACAAGGCCTGATGCCGTTATTTTCGTCAATCTTTTCCAACTCCGTTTTTTCTGTGGAATTCACGCATCTGCGATAAATCAGGTAATCACTCACCCTACCATTTTCGCAGAAATTTTCCCATAATTCATTTTTATCCATAAAACCACTCCCACAGAAAGTTACATTACTATTCTATTCAAAGAGAGTGATTTATATAAAAGTTAAATTAATCCAAACCGAAATTATGAATTAAACCTTCACGATTTCTCCAATCTTCCTTAACCTTTACCCAACACTGGAGATTAACTTTACATTCAAAAAAATTTTCAAGCTCGCAACGGGCGTTTGTTGAAATTTCTTTAAGCATTGCGCCTTTTTTACCGATAACAATGCCCTTATGACTTTCTCTTTCGCAATAAATAATTGCTTCAATATCAAGAATAGGCTTATCGTCTCGCTCACGCATTTTTTCAATAGAAACAGCAATACCGTGAGGAATTTCTTCATTAAGACGATGAAGAAGCTTTTCTCTTATCATTTCCGCTGCCAAAACGCGCTCAGGCTGGTCTGTTAAAGTATCTTCCGGGAAGAAGAATTCTGATGGTGCGGCAAGATTAACAAGCTCTTGCTTCAATTCATCCATTCCATCCCCATTTTTAGCAGAAACAGGCACTACCGCATCAAAATCAAGAAGCTTTGTAAATTCAAGAATTCTTGTCATAAGCTCCTGTTTATCAGAAACCATATCAATTTTGTTAATTGCAAGCACAACAGGAATTTTTTCGCTTTTAAGTTTTTCTAAAAGTTCAATTTCTGTTGGTCTTATTTCGCCTCTGCTCTCTGTAACAAAAAGGCAGGAATCTACGCCACCGATACTGTCATCTACGGCTTTTATCATTTTCTCGCCTAATTTTGTTTTAGGCTTATGAAAGCCTGGTGTATCAGTAAACACAAGCTGAACATTATCTTCTGTAAGCACACCCATAATCTTTGTGCGCGTGGTCTGCGGCCTTGATGACACAATTGCCACCTTCTGACCTAAAAGCTTATTAAGAATTGATGATTTACCTACATTAGGTCTGCCTACAATAGCAATAAACGCTGTTTTTTTATCTGTCATTATTTATTTCCTTTTTTCTGAAAGTATTTCTTTTTTATTTTTCTTATAAATTTGTTGTTCACTTTGAATATAAACAAGAATGATACAACAAAACTCAAAAGAAGAATTACAAGGCACATAGGATTTTCTGCATAGTGATTTAAAAGAAGGCGAAAAGCTTCAGGTTGCCACAAAAGCACAAGACCTACAAACACTGATGCTATTGCAAAAACAAGCACAGCGCCTGCTGCAACATCCTTGGAAATTTTTATTGTATGGATTGTTTCTCGGGTAACTGAATCGTCTGCTTTTTCAATACCGCTGTTTATCATTTCTCCGCCTATAACAATTGCGGCAGCAAGAATAAGAATTGCATACTCAACCCTTGTAAGCACAAAAAAATCGTATCTGAAGAGGAAATATGCCATATATGCAAAGCAAGTAAGGTGGATCCTGAAATTGCGCTCATTGAAAAGCATCCATCCAAACCCCTTGAATGCATATATAAAGCTTCTCATCAAGCTATCAATATCATTCATGGGCTTATTCCTCCTCGGAATCCATATAATATGATTCGTTGCGCTTTAAGCCGAGAGCAGTAAGCACATGCTCTTCCTTTTCTCTCATATGAACTGCCTCTATACCTCCATTAACATGGTCATAACCAAGAAGATGAAGCATTGAATGAACGGTCAAGAAACCGATTTCTCTCTGAAGAGAGTGTCCGTATGTATAGGCTTGTCTTACTGCTGTAGGTACGGAAATAACAATATCACCTAAAAGACAGGCACCTGTTTCTAAATTCTTATCGTAAACGCCGTTTTCGCCTAAAGGGAAAGATAAAACGTCGGTGCTGTTATCAATATCGCGATGCATTCTGTTAAGCTCACGTATGCTTTCGTCATCAACAAAGGTTACGCTGATTTCTGCGGGTTCTGAAAAGTTTTCAAAAGTGAGCACAGCATTACAGCAACGCCTTACGAGAAGCCTTACACCTGTAGGAATTTTAACTTCCTTCTGGTCATTTGAAATTATAACCTTGATTTTCTCTTTCATTTCCTTTTCTTTGCCTCCTCATATTTTTCATATGCCCTGATAATATCCTGCACCAGCTTATGTCTTACAACATCCTTACCGGTGAATTTAACAATATCGATCTGCTCCATATTTTTAAGAATTTTGGTAACCTCAACAAGTCCGGATCGTTTGCCGTCAGGCAAGTCTATTTGGGTAATATCACCCGTAACAACTACCTTTGAGTTAAAGCCCATTCGTGTTAAGAACATTTTCATCTGTTCAGGTGTAGTATTCTGAGCCTCGTCAAGGATTATGAAACTATCATCAAGAGTTCTGCCTCGCATGTATGCAAGAGGCGCAACCTCAATATTACCTCTTTCAAGATATTTATTAAAATTTTCTGCTCCAAGCATATCAAAAAGAGCATCATACAATGGTCTGAGATAAGGGTCAACCTTGCTTTGAAGATCGCCCGGAAGAAAGCCCAACTTTTCTCCTGCTTCAACGGCAGGTCTTGTTAAAATGATTCTGTTTATTTCTTTTGCTCTGAAAGCATTTACTGCCATTGCAACAGCAAGATATGTTTTACCTGTACCTGCAGGACCAACGCCTATAACAATAGTGTTATTCTTTATTGATTCAACATATTTTTTCTGACCAAGGGTTTTAGGTTTAACAGGCTTACCCTTGCTTGTTATACAAACGCAATCACCTGACATAGAGACGATTTTATCCTCATTACCTTCCCCTACAAGAGAAATCACATAACGTACATTCTGCTCGTTAAGCGTTTCACCTCTGTTAAGAAGCATTAAAAGACCGTTGATTGCCTTGCATGCCTTTGAAACGGCTTCGGGTTCCCCATTTATTTTTATATCCGAACCCCTGCTTATAACATCTACACCAAAGGCTTTTTTTATAAGCAGAATATTCTCGTCAAAACTACCGAAAAGACTTACTGCCTGTTCCATTCTGTCTACATTAATTATCTGTTCCGACTTAATTACCCTCTTCATAAAATACTAATTTACATCACTTTTTAGTATACCACATTTTTTGTAAATGTCTACTAAAATTTTCAAAATATTTTGTGAAAAGGTGTTAATTTTCTTCCTTCGCAAAAGGCACTTCAACAGCAATATTTTCAACACATATGATTTTAGCTGAAACCTTTAAATCCTTGCCGTTTTTTTCTACTCTGTATTGTACAGATTGAAGTTCACAGTCAGCAAAATCTGCTCTTTTCTTCTCAACACAATGGAGAAGGTTAATTTTTTTACACCTGTCTTCTTTTAATTTGATGCTATTCCGTTTTAGTAACAAGCAATCCACCCTTTGCACACCCACAGGCAAAACAACGTGATTTCCCTCAAGCATAAAGCTCCCTGACGTTGTGATGTTTTTTTCGTCAGACGTTTTACCGAAAGGAATTTTCAAGCCAAAGAATATGAGCTTGTAAACGCTATTGACCTTGTTTGTCAGAAAGCCATTTAAATTGTCCTCTGTTATTGAGCAAATTTCATTTTCAGTTTTTGCAAATACCTTTCCTCTTGCATGAACGAGATCTTCAGATAAATCAGCATTTTTGGTAACACCCGAAATAAGAAGACTGCCCTTAACTACACAATCACCGATTTTTACAACGTTCTGACCAGCATACCCCTCCACATGAACTATTTCACCTGCCTTTGAAGAAACAACATTTGTAGGGTTTATGTTATCGGCAATATCCTTTTGAGGCTTTGCATACATATACTCAACCTGAGCTTTTGTACCGAAAATATTTATAGATACCCAAGAAAGTTCAGAAAAGGTATCAAGAAGACTTTCTTGTACCTGCAGAACATCTATTTTACTCTTTCGTGCACCTGTTTCAACACCCATGTCTGCAAGACAATCTGTAAAGTTTTCTATCTTTACACCATTATCGGTTACTACTTCAACCTCCCATATAAAGCCAGAAAGAAACCATACTGCAACAAACACCAAAAAAACGCCAGCAAGAGCACCACATCGCCATTTATGGCGTTTTATAAAGAAGGGCAAGCCGCATTCTTTTACGACGTTTATTTCCATTCCTGCATTCCGGGCGGGCTTTTTTATTAAAGTAAATTCAGACGCCGTCGTAAAGGCGATAACCTTTACTCCGTCGTTTTTTATATTCCATAAATTAAGATTATTTATTTTGCATAAATTTAAAAATCTTTCGCAAAAACCTCCACTTGCTTCAAAAACAACATACCCGCACAGAAGTCTTAAAAGCTTTATCATACACTCACCTGCACAAATTCAAGGCTTATTATATCGCCTGTAATATCCGTCTGACCGAACACGAAAGAATCTGCAACAAGATTCGCTCCACAAATTCTCAGAACCTGACCGCCCAAATCAAGAACGATGAAATCATTTGAATAATCAACTACGCTTTTGCAATCAAAAACAATAACTCTTTTATTTCCGTAAAGTTCAATAGGACAACTATTGTTTATCTCCTCTTTTAGTCTTTTTATTTTCGGTATTTTCATAGCTCACACTCCTTGTTATATTTTTATGTGCTTTACTCATAAAATATAAGGGGTGAAAGCGAATATGAAAACCAAAAATAAAGAGATACTCAGGGAAGCACCTAAAATTGTTGTGGTTGCGTTATCTGTTTTATGTTTGATAATATTTCCTAGTGAGATAGGTAACGGTATAAAAAAAGGACTGTCTCTTTCAGGAGAAACACTTATTCCGGCACTATTTCCTTTTATGATATTATCCTCATACATCGCAGCTTCACCTATTTTCATAAGAATATCCAAACTCACGGAAAAGCCTTCACGTTTTCTCTTCAATGTCAGCGGTGAAGGGTTTATTTCAATACTGTTAGGAATTATAGGTGGCTATCCAATAGGACCAAAAACAGTTTCTGAACTTTATGAAACGGGTATAATATCCAAAGAAGATTCACACCGCCTACTATGCTGGTGCGTTAACCCCTCTCCATCCTTTGTGATTACAGCAATCGGCACTTTTATGTTAGGTAGCACAAAAAGTGGTGTTCTTATTTTTTTATCTAATCTCCTTGCTTCTTTTGTTATAGGGTTTTTCGTCCGTTTCACAGGAAAAGAAGCCCAAAAGATAACCCACTCTTTTCTCACCACAAAAAACACAGATGCATTTATTTCTTCAGTTGCATCCGGCAGCAAGGCTATGCTTTCTGTTTGCGGATGGGTGCTTACATTTTCTGCAATATCATCAGCTCTCGAATGTATTATAGGCACCGGCAACTTTTCAATTTTTGTAAATGCCATGTCAGAGGTTACAACCGGCTGCAACAGCGTATCTCAGCAAGGCTTTCCACTACCTGTTCTAAGCGCGGTAACAGGCTTTGGCGGTCTGGCAGTAACTTTTCAAATTGCTCCATATATAAGAAAATGCTGTTATGATTTAAAAGCTTTTATCTGTATGAGATTGCTTAACGGTGCTTTAAGCGCTTTTATCTGCACAGGTTTTTGTAAGTTTTTTCCGCAGACAACTGATGTTTTACAGGTATTAAATATAGGCAATGCCCGCTTGACACTTTCTCACAGTTTGATAGCTACTATCTTTTTGCTTATTACTTGTATCCTTTTGATTTTAGAGGTTGATAACAAGGGAAAAGTATGCTAAAATACCTCTATGAAGGGATGTGAGAGAATGGCGCTTAAGCTTTTTAAAGGTAATATTGAGCCACAGTGCGCTTATTGCGAGCATGCAGAAATTACCGAAGGAAGCGATGTTGCTGTATGCAGAAAAATCGGCGGAATTATGCAGCTCTACTCAAAATGCAAAAAATATAAATACGACCCTTTGAAAAGACAGCCTAAAACCATCTCTCTTTCAGGCGATTTTTCTAAAGAAGATTTTGAAATATAAAGCATAGGTTAGCTATGCTTTTTTATTTTTGTGAAAAGTTACAAAATAAGGGTGAATTATTATAATAAATTCTAACCTCAAATTTTGTCGATTTCACTTGAAATAGAAATGATTTATTAGTACAATAATAAAAGAATAAACTTTACGGAGGTTATGGTCGTGGCAGACGCATTCGGTATTCCAAACACTATTCCGGTAGGTCCTTTAGGTATTATTGCAACACCAGGTTGCGAGGAGCTTGCCGCAAAAATAAACGATTATCTTACATCTTGGAGAAATGAAAGAGAAAGTGAACATAAAGACACCATCGCTTTCTATGGCTATCAGAGAGATACTTTCCTTATTGATGCTGATTTCACAAGATTCGGTTCAGGCGAAGGCAAATGCGTTCTTCACGAAACAATCCGCGGATACGATATTTTCATCATCTGCGACTGCTTTAACCACGGTATAACATATAATATGTACGGTTATGAGTGCCACTACTCACCGGACGAGCACTACGCTAACCTTAAGAGAGCAATTTCCGCTATCGAAGGTAAGGCAAGAAGAATCAATGTTATTATGCCAATGCTTTATGAAGGCAGACAGCATAAGCGTTCAAGAAGAGAATCTCTTGACTGCGCAATTGCTCTTCAGGAGCTTTGCGCTGATATGGGTGTTGAAAACATTATCACTTTCGACGCTCACGACCCAAGAGTTCAAAATGCTATTCCTCTTAAAGGCTTTGAAAATGTTGCGCCCACATACCAGATGGTAAAGGCCCTTACAAAGAACTTCAAGGACCTTAACATTGACCATGACCACCTTATGGTAATCTCCCCTGACGAAGGCGGTATGGGTCGTTGCATCTACTATTCAACTGTTTTAGGTATCGACCTTGGTATGTTCTACAAACGTCGCGATTACTCAACAGTTGTTAATGGCAGAAATCCGATTCTTGCTCACGAATTTCTTGGCGACGATGTTGAAGGCAAAGATTGCCTTATCATTGACGATATGATTTCTTCAGGCGACTCAATGATTGAGGTTGCTACAAAGCTTAAAGAACTTAAAGCAAACAGAATCTTTATCTGTACAAGCTTTGGTCTTTTCTGCAATGGTCTTCAGGAATTTGACAAGGCTTATGAGAACAAGATTATTGATGGTGTTTTCACTACAAACCTCGTTTACAGAACACCTGAGCTTTTAGAGAAGCCTTGGTACTTTGAGGTTGATATGAGTAAATATTGCTCACTTATTATTGACACTCTTAACCATGATTGCTCTGTTTCAAGTCTTCTTAACCCTGCAGATAAAATTAAAGCAAGACTTCAGAAATACAAAGACGAGCAGAAAAAGAGCGAGCTTTCTCTTTATTAATATTAACAACGCCTGCAAAACGATGTGTTTGCAGGCGTTTATTTTAATTAATTTATTGTTGACAATCATTCTATAATATAGTATTATTTACTTAATAAATGGATAATATTTTATCCGCAATATTAAACTTTGGGGGCATTCATTATGTTAAAAAAGAAAAAAATCGGCTTGTACATATTCCTTAATATTATCACTGTTGGTATTTACGGCCTTTTCTTCTGGAGCAAATGGACAAAGGACATTAACACAATCTGCGAGGGCGACGATAACGACAGCGCAAGCTACATCCTTGTTTTCCTTCTTGACATCTTCTCTCTTGGTATTTACTCACTTGTTTGGAACTACCAGATGGCTGAAAGAATGTATCAGAAAGCCGCAGATTATGGCGTTGAGCTTAAGCACGGCGGTATGTTCGTAATGCTTCTCAGATTTATTCCTCTCGTTAGCAGTATTGTTAAAATCTCTTATGCTAACAAGCTTATTGCCGGTTACAACGCAAATCTTGCAGCAAACACCGAAACAAGCGAAGTTGCTGAATAATTAAAACAAGTAGTAATGTAGCCGACCATGTGGTCGGCTATTTTTATTGAAAGGTCTTACACTTATATGGATAAAACATTAAAGTTCAAAAATGGTAAATTTACAATAATGACCTTAGGTGATATTCACGAAAGGCTTGTTATAGAAAACGATAATCAAAAAAAAAGAAGAGCGGATATGCATCGTCTTGTTGAAGCAGGAATAAAAGAGTACAAGCCTGACCTTATCGTTCTGCTTGGCGACACACTTAGCGAAAGAGACGATTCAGATGGCTTCAAAATCTTCAGAGATGCTCTTAGAGATATTATTAAACCCATTCTCGATTCCGGCATACCGTTCTGTTATGTATTAGGTAACCACGAGCATGACCAACACCAGGAAGAACAGATAGTTGAAGCATACAGGCAATTTGAAACAATGATTGGTGAAAACGACCCTACCGCCCCAAGAGGAAACTTCAACTGCAATATCCTTGTTAAAAACTCTGCAGGCACAGAGGATATTCTTAACCTATGGTTTATCGATTCAAACAATTGTTGTGACGACAGAGAACTCTCCCACTATGATTGGGTACACGAGGACCAGATAGAATGGTACGAAAACAGAGTGCAGGAAATAAAAAATAACCACAACGGTAAAACTATTCCTGCAATACTTTTCCAGCATACACCTGTTTACGAAGAAAATTACGTTATGCGTGAAGCAAAGTTCTATGAAAGACCTTTTGCTGCAAAAGGCAGTCATAAACCATTTGATAAATACTATATGAAAAAGAAAGGTGTTCAGGGTTACCTTGGTGAAGGTCCCTGCTCACCTATGTACAACGCAGGTCAGTTTGAAAGTTGGAAGAAAATGGGTGATGTAAAAGCCGCATTTTTTGGCCACGATCATCTTAATGACTTCACTGCATATGTTGACGGCATTATGTTGGGGCAGAATAAGACAAGCGGATTCTGTTGCTATACAGATGGTTGCCGTTCCCTTGTAAGAATCATTACTGTAGAGGAAAATAACCCATCTGAAATAAAATCATTTGTTCGTCATTTCAGAGAATTTGGTTTGAAGCCCACTTGCCTTGGTCCAATTGAAGGAAGAATAACCGACAGACAGAGTATGGCGTTACACAAAATCGGTTACATTGCTGCCGGTATTGCAGGTGTTGGCATTATAGGAGCACTTATATCTTACTTTTTGAAACAAGGATGATTTTATGAACACTAAAAAATTTCTCGCAATTGCATCCGGTTTTGGAACGGGAGTTGCAATAGGCACGGCACTCAAAAAAAAGGGTATCTGCCCTACCTGCGTTGCAAAAAAAGCACTTGCTTACACTCAGGTGCACATTGATGAAAAAGAAAAATATGTGAATGGTGTTGCACTCACCCCGCCTATGGGTTGGAGCAGTTGGAACACTTTCAGAAACTCAATAGACGAAAATCTTATAAAAGATACCGCAGATGCACTTGTTAAAACAGGTCTTAAAGACGCAGGTTATATTTATGTTAACCTCGATGACTGTTGGCAAAGCTCGTTGAGGACCGCAGATGGTAAGCTTCAAGGTGATTTAACACGTTTCCCAAAAGGCATTAAATCACTTATAGAAGAAATTAACGCTAAAGGTCTTAAGGTAGGTCTTTATACCTCAAACGGCACGCTTACCTGCGAAGATTTGCCTGCAAGCCTTTATAATGAAGCAACAGATGCAGATACACTTGCTGAATGGGGCGCAGAATATTTCAAATACGATTTCTGCCATAATGAGGCAATCCCAACTATCGCACCTAAACTTATTAAGCTTTATATCGGTAAACCCGGTGAAAAAGATTTCATTGATATTTTTGCTCACCACGGAGAAATTTCTGATGGTGCAAAGGTATTTCCTGATGAAAGAGTTGAAGGTGGTTTTACAGTAGGCAACCTTTGCGGTGGTTTAGGTAAGCTCACCTTCCCTGCTATCGATGTGCCGGAGGATAGCGAATACAGCCTCACAATCGTTTTCAGAAAGGGCGGAAACATTCGCAAATTCTTGGTCTGCAAAGTAAACGATGAAACAGAATACGACTGTTATTTCCCGGCTTCCAAGGGCTTTACCGCTGATGGCAGGCTACAGGTAAGAATAAAGCTTAAAAAAGGCCTTAACAAAATTGAATTTTATAACCCTGTTGCATCTAAAGCAGACTCTGCTCAGCGCCAGTATGTAAAAATGGGGCGTGAGCTTAAGCGTGCCACTAAAGAATATGCAGAAAAAAACGGTGTGGAAGAAAAGCCAATATGCTACTCCATTTGTGAATGGGGAAGAAATCAACCTTGGAAATGGGGCGCAAAGGCAGGCAACCTTTGGAGAACTACAGGTGATATAAGGCCAAACTGGCTTTCAATGATTGCAATATATGAAACAACTATCCGCCTATACAAATACGCATCTCCGGGTTGCTGGAATGACCCTGATATGCTTGAGGTTGGTGTTGGTTCACTCACTACTGAGGAAAACAGAACTCATTTTTCTCTCTGGTGTATGATGGCAGCTCCGCTTATTTTGGGTAATGATATAAGGAAATTCATAAACGAGGACGGCTCTGTAGACCAGGATAATAAGGTGCTTAATATTCTAAAAAACAAAGAGCTAATTTCAATTGACCAAGATAAGCGCGGTATGCAGGCAAAGCGTATATATACAAACGGTTTAACAGATATTCTTGTAAAGCCTTTAGAAAACAGAGAGCTTGCTGTATGCTTCCTTAATAAATCCAATGAGAGAAAGCACATGGTTTTACCTGTTATGAAAATCCATAACGAGCCATATGTTGATTTACCGATTGCAAAAGAATATGAATGTAAAGACCTTTGGGAGAACGAAAGCAAAATAATCACAAATAATATAGATTGTTTTGTTGAACCTCATTGTGTTAAAGTTTACAGAATAATAATAAAATAAAAATTTATAGAAAGAAGGTTTATTATGAACAGAGTGCAAATAAAAGAAACTGCAAAAGCATTATTAAAGAAAAATCATTGGCTTTGTGTTGGTGTTTCAATTATTGTAACGCTTTTAGGCGGTGGCGCATCAAGCGCGCCAACCTTCAGCTTCAATTTCAACACAACCACAAGCGTAGATGGTCCTACTGATATTCAGGGTTTACCATCCTTTATACCAGATATTCAGGAAGAATCAATGCCATTGTTCATTCTGTTTTTCCTTATATTTTTTGTTGTTGCATTATTCGGTGGCTTTGCTATTAATGCCTTTCTGGGAAGTCAGGTTAAGGTTGGTAGCTGCAGGTTTTTCCTTAAACACAGAAAAGGCCATCCTGTTGAGGTTGGTGAGCTTTTCAAAAGCTACTCTGATAAAACGTTTATAAATGTTGCAAAGGTTTCTATTATTAAGAATTTATCCATTTTCCTATGGTCTGCGCTTTGCGTTATTCCCGGAATCATCAAAACATATGAATATGCTGCTGTTGATTATATTCTCAGCATCAATCCTTCAATGGACTATAAACGAGCCCTTGACTTAAGCAAGAAAATAATGAATGGCCATAAAATGGAATTATTCGAATTGCAATTCTCATTTTTAGGCTGGCATTTACTCTCATTATTCACTTGCGGTCTTTTAAGCATTTTTTATGCTATACCATATCAACTTATTGCAGAAGCAGAATTCTTCGCATATGTGAGAGAGCTGGCTATATTTAACGGCATAATTTCTTACAATGATATTCCTGACTACCAGGAATACAACCCGATACCACCTATGTATCAGAATTATGCACCTAATGGTGATTTTTACAACCAAGCTAATATGAATTACGCTCCACCTCAGCCCGCAGAAGCTAACTTTACTCCTGTTGAGCCTGTTGCAGCTCCTGTAACGGAACCTGTAGTTGAAACTGCGAATATTGCAGAAGAACCTGTGGTTGAAGCAGAGCCTGTTGAAGAAGTAAGTGTAGAGTCTCCAGCAGAAGAGACACATTCAGAAATTACAGAACCAACAGAAACAAACGAATAAAAAAATGATCCTCTCACGCTGAAAAGTGAGAGGATCATTTTTTTATTTAAGCATCGTAAAGACCAAGAATTACAATACCTACAACAGCTATAACAATCATAGCATAGTGTTTTATTGAAAGTTTTTCTTTAAGGAAGATTCTTCCCCATACTACAGATGCTACGCAGTAAGCGGAGATAATTGGTGCTGCCATTGCAACATGCTCTGAATCGGCAAGAGCATAAATATATGCGAACTGACCTGCTGTTTCGAAGATAGCACCTGTATACTTTGGTGCTTCCTTTTTAGGAAGGAATTTCTGCTTTTTAATAAACTTAACATAAACAAAGCAGAGGATACCACACGCAAGGAAAGTTAATTCATACGCAACGTTTGCAACATCTTCATCAAGTGTTTCAAGTACGATACTATCAGCAAATGTTCCGAGAGCATCTAAAAGGCAATAAATAAGAGGAAGAATGATTGCTAAAGGACTCTTTGAATACTTGTAGTTGCCCTTCTCCTGTCTTAAAGCACGGAGCTCATCATCTTCCTTTGCTTCTACGAAGCCAAGGCCTATAACACCAAGGCAAACGAGAGCAACAGCAATATACTGTGGCACAGCAAGAGCATCACCGGTTATAATGCAAAGAATTGCAACAAGTGCACCTGATGAATTACAGATAGGTGAAGAAACTGAAAGCTCGATATAACGAAGACCTATGTAACCGATTGCCATTGAAAGAATATAAAGAGCTGAAACCGGAAGATATTTTAAGAGGGATGCAAGGTCTATAGGAACACCTGAAACGAATATCTCATATAAAGCATGGATACCCATTACAACGCCAACGGCGGTAACCATTTTATAATGGCTGTACTTATCTGATTTGTCTGCGCAACCGATTTTAGAAAACAAATCGGAACCGCTCCAGCAAATCAAGGCGATCACTGAAAACCAAAACCACATTTTACATACCTCTTTTCTTATTAAATTCTGTTAAAAAAGATGGGTTTTGCTTTAACTTTTTCAACTTTAAAATAATACCACCATGTTTTTAGAAATTCAATAAAAAAGATAAAAAATAGTCGATTAATTTCAAATTAATCAACTATTTTTATTTTTATTCCTCAATCGGAACCTGATATGTAACATCTTCAAACTGCATTTCTACACTCTCTTTAGGTAAAAACGTGTCTTCATACTTGTCTGAATAATAGTTATATTTATTTATCTCAAAGCTTGTATCAGGGTTACAGGTTATAACAGTACATCCTCTTTGTGAGCCTTCATTTTTAATTCCAATGTATGCAAGATAATCTATACTATATCCGTAGCTGAATATAATACCATCCTTTGAAAATGAAACATTGTTATAATGGTCATGGCCATTGTGAACAGCCTTTGTAGAGCCAAGCTCTACCATAGCCTCAAAGAGATTATCTTCTCCTAAGCCGCAGCAAACAGGTTCACCTAATATGCCATCTATATATTTTACATTTTCCGTATCCTTAAAGCCATTATCCGCAAATTCAGACCAAGCATCTTTTACCTCTACAAGAGGAATGTGGAAGAAACATTGGGTTTTAACAGTGCCGAAATTTTTATAAAGACCACCGTTTTCACCGGGCTGAAGTGAATTAATAACAGCCTTGTTTTCAGCGTTCATTCTCTCTATTTCAGTTTTGTACCACTCCACCTGATTATCGTGAATATTATCGTATTTACCGGTAAGTCCATTAATCAGTCCGCTATTTATTACGCCGGTATCTATATAAGAAAGGGAATCTATCATTATAAATGCCTGTGTAATAAGACCTTTACTGTTTTTTACCTCAATTGTATGATTTCCGAATCCATCGATATCTTTAGGACCTGCTTGGAAAAGGCAGTACTGGAGATTTTCATCGGAATAAAATTCTGCTACCTTTTCACGCTCATAATAGCTATAGCTTTCTGAATCGTGGTTGCCAAAGGTAACTGTCCAATAAACCCCAAGCGTTTCCATAAGGTTTATAAGCTCCATTGCACCACTTTTATTATTGAAGGTGCCTGCCTGAACGGGTACAGGATATGCAACATCACCTGTGATAACAACAAGGTCAGGTTTTTCTGCTGTTATCATAGCTGCTACCGCATTAATGGCCTTCTTATCCTTAAACGCGCTCATAAATCCACCGCCAAGGTGAATATCAGTCAACTGCATAACATTAAAGCTTTCGTCTGTAGTGAAAACCCAATTACCGTTCTTATCCTTTTCAGGAACAAGTTGAGTTTTTTCATACTGTACCTTTTCGTAGCTTTTAGCAGTTTTTATACAATCCTTCACAATAATTGTATTTGCAACTGCAATCAAAGCACTAAGCGCTACAATTACAGCAACAAATATACTAAACACTTTTCTTATCTTTTTATCTTTAGTTCCTTTTTCCTTTTCTTTGGACATATATAAACACCCTTTCAGAGTTTGAGAATAAAATGCATCTGATTTTCTATTTTATGCTTTCAAAAATTGCCGTACCATCTTTTAACAAAACCGTTTTGAAAACTCCGCTTTTTTCAAACAGAGAACCTTTTTGCGGATTCTGATATATAACAGTAAGTTTATCTTCTCGACGTAAAACAGATTGTTTAAGTATTTCTACAAACTCTTCTATAACTTCACGCGGAAAAGGATTATACATATAAATATAATTATAATCATCAATACGAGAGAAGGAAAAAGCATTCTCACAAAACACGTTAAATCTGTTATCATCAGGGAATATCTTTTGAAGATTTTCCTTTGAAATTCTCGCAAGCTCCTCGCTCATCTCCACACCATGAATTACAGAAAAAGGAAACTGAGAAAACATATACATAGCGTAACCTTTGCCACTGCCAACATCAAGAAGACTATCAGTTTCTTTAATATTAAGAGCTTCAAAAACTGCGGGCATATCGTATGATGCTTCATAGCCATTGCAAATAGTAGGATCTATTCCTAAAAGTGTTGCATCAGGAATATAACCATTAAAATCTACACCATACTTTTCTTCAATTTTTTGTATCCTGGCAGAATGCGCATCGCGTTTTTGTTTTTTAGCTTTGATAACTTTTTTTCTATTTTTTAGCTTAATTAATATTTCAAAAGGGCTTTTACCAAAATATTCACTGATTGGCATATTTAATCACCTTCCTTAACTGTTTAAAAGCACTACAAAGTATGATAGCATAAAAACACATAAAAAACAACCATTGAGGCAAGACCTCAATGGTTGTATATTTTTATTCTACGTGGGCGTTACCATGTTCTTGCGCAACAGTAACTACAGCGTTTCTCACAGCTGAAAGATTTTTGGTTGAATCAGGACCTACAACACCGGTAACCTTAACCCATTCACCATCGTGAGGGATAGCTGCATCTTCATCAAGGAAAATCACTTCAATCGGAATCATTTCACTTACAGCTATTTCGCCTTCATGATCGTGCTCATGAGCTTCATGTTGATCATCGTGACTATGGTATCTGTAAACCCAATACTGGATAGCCCCAACATCGAATTTTCTAGTATAGAACATCCCTTCAAGTTCAATTGTAGCACCTTTAAATGCGGCATAACCATCATCTTCTTTAGGAAGCTGATATGTAGCATCAAGAGTAGCGACCCAATCAGAAAAGTTCTCATCAGTTACTTTAATCGTAACCTGCGCCCTATCCTCAAACTCTCCACCTTTTGCATCTATAGCTTCGAGTGCCTCTAAAACCGCGTCTTTTTCCGAGTTAAACACTTGCTCTTGTTTTTCAAATTCTTTATTGTGCTGCTCAGTTGATACCCAAGCACCAACTAAAACTGCAATAACAGCAACAAAAAACACCACTAAAACAGAGCTCATAATAACTGTTACGCGCTTTTTAAATGCAGCATCAGCATAATCTTCTTTTTTTACACCTTCAGGGATAACATCATCCTCAAAAATGCTCTTTTTTTTCTTTTCAGCCATAACAAGTACCTTCTCGAAATGTTAGAATAAATAATCAATTAAGCTTTTCTACAATTAATTACTCAATCTTTGAAAAACTGTGGTAAATATGCTTTGTGTGCAGCTTTCATTTCTTCAAAGCAAGCCTTTGACTGAGCAAAATCGCCACATAGTGGGTGGAGCATAAGAGCGTTGAGAGCTGCTTCATCTGAACCTGTGATACCTGCTTCAACAGTATATTTCTCGTATGCCTTAACTGTTCTCATAAGAGCCTTTACGTGACGGTTATCAAATGCATCAACTTTAACAGGCTTTGCTCCATCTGCACCGATAACTGCTGCAATCTCAACGATATCGTCATCATCCATAAAGTCAAGAGTACCGTTATTTTTGATGTTAACAACGTGCACTTCCTGCTTATCGTTAGCAATAGCATCAATAAGAGAAACGGCAGCAAGAGAATATTTATATCCACCGCGTTCTTCAAGAAGAGCAGGTTTAATAACAAGCTCATTGTCGCTGTAAAGCTCAAGAAGCTGTTCTTCAATTTCCATACAAACCTGAGCACGGCTCTTTGAACCTGCTTTAAGGTGTTGTAGTTTAGCTTGACGGCTATAGTAATACTGAAGGTATGATGATGGGAAGCCCTTGCATGCGTTAAGGCATTCCATATCAAAACCATCATCATGAATATTCTTCATAACTGTTGGTGCGAAATCATCATCGAAAAGATCGAAGAGTTTTTCTTCACCATTTACTTTAACAGATGTAATCCAGCTAAGGTGGTTAAGACCAAGGTATGTAATCTTAGCATCCTCGCCTACTGCAGCCTTAACATCGTCAATCATAGCGATTGGCACATTGCAAAGACCCATTGTTTTAACATTTGTATGGTTAAGAAGGAACTCTGAGATAATACCTGATGGGTTTGTAAAGTTAATAAGCCATGCATTTGGGCAAATAGCTTCAATACGCTCTGCAATATGAGCCATAACAGGAATTGTACGAAGAGCCTTGAAGAAACCGCCGATACCTGTTGTTTCCTGACCGATAAGGTCGTGCTTGAGAGGGATGCTCTCATCTATATGACGGCAAGGAAGCTTACCAACACGAATCTGTGTTACAACAAAGTCTGCACCCTGTAAAGCAAGGTCAAGGTCATCTGTCATAACAATTTCGCAATCAATACCTGCACTCTTAAGCATACGTGTGCAAAGTCCGCCTACAATTTCTCTTTTTCTGTCATCAATATCCATGAAAGCAACTCTCTTTAATTTGAGAGAATCCTTTGCCTCAAGGAAGCCGTAAATAAGTTCAGGACAATATGTTGAACCTGAGCCGATGACTGTTACACTAATTTCTTTCATTTATGTCAATCCCTTCGAATAATAATCTTTAACTACTCAATTATGCTTCAAGAAGCCAGTTGATACAACCCATTACAGGCGCGCAGTTAAGCTTAATGAAATTAAATTTTCTGCCTGTACGCTCTGCTACAAGCTCTGCCATTCTGCTTGTATATTTTTCAGATGGAAGCTTTGTATGAACTGAACCTGAAAGCACTACGTTAATTACATCACAGTCAAAAGTCATTGCGTTAACATGGCCGCAGATATAATCTGCACCACGCTGAGCCATCTCTTCAATAACCTCAAGAGCTTTTTCATCACCATTGTTTGCTGCTTCAAAGAATGAAACAATAAGCTTTCTGAGGAATGCTTCGCCTTCATCCTCGCTCTCAAGCACTGCAATTGAATCAAGAAGAGTAGTTCTGTCATAAATGCCTGCTTTTTCGTTCATAAGGTCTGTAATCTGAGATTTACCTTTACCCAGACAAAGCTGGTCATACATAATACGGAATGCTTGGTTACCAACCCAATGGCCGTTTGCTTTATCGCCTGAAAGAACGTCAAAACCGCCAATTTGAAGCATATTTCCATTTGTATCAAGGCAGTTGCAGCATGTACCTGTACCACAGTTGTAGCCTATACCTGCACCTGCACCAACACCTGCTTTTATAACAATAAAGCCATCGTTATAAATACGAGCGCCTGAGATACCAAGCTTACCTAATTCTTCCTGCATAGCATCATGTTGATAAGGATGGTCGATACCTGCGAGGCCCATTAACATTCCTTCGATTTCAGAAAGTGTCTTACCACCTTTTTCTAAAAGAGCGTTGATACCATCTGCAATAATGCCTGCAGCTTCCGGGAATGAACCTTCCATATTTTCGTGATTTGATGCAGGGCCTTCATGCTCTGCAACCACATTTTTATTTTCGTCAAACAATGCGTATGCGGTTTTTGTTCCGCCACCATCTACACCTATATAAAACTTCATTCTTTTATCTCCTCAAAAAACTCTTCGCATACTTCTTCAAGGCAATACATACCACGTCTGATTGGCTCGCGGTCTATCCATGCACCATTTGTAAAATCAGGCACCGGAACAGGTGCGCCACCCATAGCAACTGACTGCTCTGAAAGGCAAGTGATAGCCATCCATGTTGCTGTATCATAAACGTCGATATTTGCCTTTTCGCCTTCGAATACGCTATCCACAAATGAAGAGAGAATAAGGTAGTCCATACCGCCGTGGCCTGCTTTTATGCCACCCTTTTCGTATGCTTCCCAAAGAGGATGCTCGTACTTTTCACGCCATGGACCAAAATCGTCCCAGCTATGTGTCCAGCTATCGTCTTCCTTGTGCATACCATCAAGGTAAATTCTACCCTTACCATCTTCAGGCTCTGAGTAAATACCCTTTGTACCCTGAACCTCATAATCTCTGGTATATGGTCTTGGAAGTGAGCAATCATGAGTAAGCTTAATTGTTTCACCATTTGCACACTTAATAATTGTAGTTACAATATCGCCGCAATTAAATGTTGTGTTGAAAAGGTCATACTCCTCACCCTTGTTATCCTTAATCCACTGATGAAGACCACGGGACTTACTTGCAACTGAATTTACTGTAAGGAAACGGTTACCTCTGTTAATGTTAAGAGCCTTTGCGATAGGACCTAACTGATGTGTTGGGTAAACCTCACCGTTACGGTGAATAAAGTTATAAAGTCTGCCGTGAATATTTTCTCTACCGAGGCAAATTTCATCACGAAGGTCGTGGCGGTAGCCACCCTCCATATGTACAATTTCGCCGAAGATACCCTTACGAATCATATTGAATACTGCCATTTCGTTTCTGCAATAGCAGCAGTTTTCAAGAAGCATACAGATTTTACCTGAACGCTTGCTTGCACGAACCATTTCCCAACATTCTTCAATAGAAGCAGCGCCGCCAACCTCCATACCAACATGAAGGCCTGCATTCATAGCATCGATAGCTATCATAGCGTGGGTAATCCATGTAGTTGCAATAACAACTGCATCAAGCTCTTCTTTTTCGAACATTTCTTTATAATCAAGGTAAGCGTGAACAGGATAAGCCTTACCTGTACGCTCCTCTACAATTTCAATACCTCTTTCAGCTCTTTCAGGAATAAGGTCGCACACTGCAGGAACAGTTACACCATCAACCTGTAAAAGCAAATCAAGCATACCTGAACCTCTGCCGCTTATACCGATAAAACCGATTCTTGCTGAATCTTTTCTCATAAAAACACATCCTTACAAAAGGTTATTTACATACATATTTTATTCTACATCATTTATACTGTAAAATCAAGGCAAAACAAGAAAAAAACAGCACATTTGCAAATTGCAAATGTGCTGAAATTTCATATTATCTTATTTCTTGAAAAGGCCAAGAATATCTACGATATCTTCGTCCTCTGCTTCATCATTAGCTGCATAGCTATCTGTTGAAAGAGCAGCTGCACCTGCTTTGTTAGCGATACCATTTGAATCTGAACCGAAGCCTGTTGCAATAACAGTAACAATCATTTCGTCCTCAAGTTTTTCATCAAAAGCAACACCGAAGATAATGTTTGCATCTGCATCTGCAGATTCTGCGATAATGCTTGCTGCAACATCAACATCATCAAGAGTAATGTCTGCAGAAGATGTAATGCTGATAATAACACCCTTAGCGCCCTGAATTGTTGTTTCAAGAAGCGGGCTGGAAACTGCTGCATTAGCTGCAAGCTCTGCCTTTTCCTTACCTGTTGCGCGACCAACACCCATATGAGCATGACCGGCATCCTTCATAACTGCAGTAACGTCAGCAAAGTCAAGGTTGATAAGACCAGGAACTTTAATGAGCTCTGAAATGCTCTTTACGCCCTGACGAAGAACATCGTCCGCAACATCGAAAGCGTTAGCAAAAGTAATCTTATGGTCAGAAACTAATTTAAGTCTCTCGTTAGGGATAACGATAAGGCTATCTACATGCTGAGCGAGCTCTGCGATACCTGCTTCTGCCTGTTGCATTCTTCTCTTACCTTCGAAAGCGAAAGGCTTAGTTACGATACCAACTGTAAGGATGCCATTGCTTTTAGCAATTTCAGCAATTGCAGGAGCAGCACCTGTACCTGTGCCACCGCCCATACCGGCAGTGATAAACACCATATTTGCACCATTGAGAGCATCTACAATTGCTTCTCTGCTTTCTTCTGCAGCCTTAAGACCCATTTCCGGACGAGCGCCTGCACCACGACCGCCTGTAACCTTTTCACCAATCTGAATTTTATGAGTAGCTTTAGAGAAAGTAAGTACCTGCTTATCTGTATTAACAGCAACAAACTCAACGCCCTGAACACCAGAACTAACCATACGGTTGATTGCGTTACCGCCGCCACCACCGACACCGATTACTTTAATCTGAGTAACATCTTCAAAATCATTGGAAATTTCAAAGTTCATTTTAATTCCTCCAAATTTATACTTTATGTTCACTTATAGTTGTACATACTATATCCCTTAAATATTATCACAGTATCAAGACAATAGCAAGTATTTTTTTGCATTTTTTAGGATTTTTGACAATAATATTGTATTTTAAACTATTCCTGCTCGCCTGAAGATTCGTCAACCTCTTCAGTGAGTGAAACTGTAACAAGCTCACCATTGGCATCTGTAACAACATTGCCCTCTTCATCTGTAGCGTAAACAGGTGATTTTGTAACCTCTTCCTCTGTTCCGTTTTTAAAATAAGCGTAAGGCTCTGTTTTCAGGTCAAGGACGCCCTCAGAATAAGGGTTGATGCGGTTTTCTTTATCAATTGCAACTTTTGCGCGTTGAAGCTTCAAGTCAAGATTTTCCATTGAACCTAATTTAATGGTAATTCTATCTTCGTAGATAAGTTTGAATTCGCCCTTTTCGGTCAGTACAATTTCTGTTACACCTTTAAAACCACTTGATTTAAGGGTGGAAAGCACAGTAGAAAAATCTTTGTTTATATCATCTTTGCCCAAGGAGATTTTTTCGCCCTCAACTATATTTTTTGGCTGAACGCCACTTACCAACGCAACATTTTCGCGAAGCATTGAAGCAGTTTTATTAAGCACCTTACCTGTTTCGTCCACAAGCACATAGCCTGTTCCCTGAGGAAAAGCTGCGGTTTCTCTTGTTGCAGTAACTTCAATTGTAAGTGTATCAGGTAGTTTTCTTACAATCTTAACTGATTTTATGTATGGAAGTTTCTGTGGAAGAACTTCATTTAATTTATCTTCATTTACACTGAAAAGACTTTCCCCTGTTTCAATACCGCTTTCAGCTAAAATCTTGCTATCAGCATAAATCTTTGCACCTGCAATATTAACTGTTTTTATTTTAAAGAAAACAGTAAGAGTAAGAAGAACACCAACGCAAGCGACTATAAAAGTCAAAAGAAAAAGTGAAGCTATCTTTTTTATTTTTCTTTTTCTTCTTATTCTCTTTTTGTTTATGGAGCGCACTTCATCCCTTGAAAGATTTTCCATCCTCTTTTTAGGTGGAATTATCTTGGTTTTAGAGCGCTTAGCAGGTTTTTTTCTTGATTGCTCCATCCTTTTTTACCTTTCTGTAAACGTCTGCATTTAAAGAACAAAGGCAATTCTCAAAATCCTCGTAGCCTCTGTCTGTAAACTCTGTATTTAACACTTCTGTTGTTCCGTCGGCACAAATACCTGCAAGAACCAAGGCTGCACCGCCTCTTAAATCCTGCGCCTGAACCTCTGCACCATAAAGACGTCTGACGCCTTCGACCACCGCAACCCTGCCCTCTGTACGTATTTTTGCACCCATACGCACAAGCTCCGGCACGTGTTTAAAACGGCTTTCGAAAATATTTTCAACAATAACACTTGTTCCATCTGCCACACAAGCAAGAGTTGTAAACAACGCTTGCGAATCTGTAGGAAAACCCGGATAAGGTTGTGTAATAATTTTATCAATACGGTTCAATCTACCCATGGCTTTTATGCGTACAGATTTACATCTGACCCGGATATTGCACCCAGCCTCTTCAAGAAGCGGAAGCACTGAATTAAGGTGGTAGGGTTCAGTGTTGAGAAGTTCAATATCGCCACCAGAAACTGCTCCTGCAACAAGATATGTGGAAGCAACTATTCTATCACAGATAACGGAATGCTCAGCACTATGAAGAGCGTTAACACCTTCAACAGTTATAATACTTTCGCCTGCGCCGCTTATACGTGCGCCGCATTTGTTGAGAAAATCGCACAAATCACTGATCTCAGGTTCTCTTGCGCAATTCACTATAGTAGTTATTCCCTTAGCTGTAACTGCCGCTAAAACCGCATTTTCGGTAGCACCTACACTAGGAAATGATAAGGTTATTTTTTCACCCTTAAGCCCTGATGTACTGCAACAAAGTCTGCCTGATCCCTCGTTGACTTCAACACCAAGGCGTCTCATCGCGTAAAGATGCAAATCAATTGGTCTTAATCCTATTTCACACCCACCGGGTGTTGATATTACCGCTTTGCCCTGACTGCCTATAATAGCACCAAGAAACACAACAGACGAGCGCATTTCTCGCATAAGCGATTCAGGTATTTCGTAACCTGAGGCGCACGAAGAATCAACGCAAACAGTGCTACCCTCTTTAGAAACAGAGCACCCCAGACTTTTTAATATTCCAAGGGTGCACCGTATATCCGATAAATCGGGAACATTATGTATAACGCTTTTACCTTTAACAAGAAGCGTGGCAGCAAGAATTGGCAGAGCGCTGTTTTTTGAACCCTGAACCTTAAGGCTGCCATTTAATCTTCTACCACCATTTACAATGAAGCTCTGCATATAGCGTTGCTCCTTTCATATGAAAAGACTTGACGCTACATAATATGCAATTCCATGAAAATGGTTAAATATAAGCTTAATTTTTAATAAGACCCATAACAATATCGCAAATACGGCTTGTTGCATCAACAACTGCCATTTCGCGAGCATTTTTGCTTATCTGAGCATAACGATTTTTATCTTTAACAAGATTATCGATTGCGTTACCTAAAACTCTGCCTGAAAGGTCTTTTTCTTCTATAATAACTGCAGCGCCCTTGTTTACAAGAGCCATTGCATTATGATACTGATGATTTTCAGTAACATTTGGTGATGGAATAAGAATCGAAGGTTTACCCAAAGCCTGAATTTCAGAAAGAGATGATGCACCTGCACGGCAAATAACAACATCTGCCGCAGAAAGGCAACGATCCATATCGTTTATGTATGTTCTTACCTGAAGGTTTGGTGATTTATCTACATTCACACCTCTGTCTCTTAATTCATCAGGCACCCACAAGCCATTCTGACCTGTAGACACCATAAAGTTATAATCATCATCGTGCATATGAGAAGCAATAACTTCAACTATAGCCTTATTTATCTCTTTAGAACCTAACGAACCACCCATCGAAAGGATTATAGGTTTATCGTTGAAGCCTAACTCATGACGCGATTTAACCGGGTCTGCTTCAAGAATCTCTCCACGGATCGGGAGACCTGTTATAACAGGCTCATTTTTACACCTAAGGTGTTTTTTCGCATCCTCAGATGTGAGCATAACAACATCCACTTTTTCAGCAAGAGCCTTATTTGTTACACCCGGATAAGCATTCTGCTCATGAATAGCAGTAGGTACACCCATTTTTGCTGCCATTCTTATAACAGGACCGCTTACATATCCACCGAAACCGATTGCTACATCAGGTTTGAATTCACTTATTATTTTTTTAACTGCACCCGAGCTTTTTGCAAGCCTTACTACAGTTTTAATATTCGCTTTTATTTCTGCAGGAGAGAAACCTCTCTTAAACCCGCTTATCTCAATTGTTTTTAAAGGATATCCTGCGGCAGGAACGATCTTTGCTTCTATTCTGTCTGCAGTACCTACAAAACAGATTTCTGCATCCGGATATTTCTTTCTAATTTCACCTGCTACTGCAAGAGCAGGGTTAACATGGCCACCTGTGCCGCCTGCTGCTATCAGAACTTTCATAAATCACACCATCCTTTAAACTTAAATCAGTTTAATCTTTTACTTTTGCTCGTTTCATTGAATATACTTTTTTCAAATCTGCCTGACGGGATACGGAAAGGATTACACCCATTTCTGCCAGAGTAATAAATAAAGCCGTACCACCATAACTGAAGAATGGAAGCGGAATACCTGTGTTAGGCACGGTATCTGTAATAACCGCTATATTGAAAACCACCTGTAAGGCAAGCTGAGCTGTCATTCCAAAAGCAAGAAGGGCACCAAAACGGTCTCTTGCTCTCATGCCTATATAAATTCCACGCCATATAAGAACACCAAAGAGAATAAGAATCATTACGCAACCAACAAAACCTAACTCCTCGCCTATAATTGAGAAGATAAAGTCTGTATGGCACTCTGAAACATAAAGGTATTTCTGCTTTGAATTACCTATGCCTGCACCTAAAAGACCACCTGAACCGAGGGCATAAAGAGAGTGGTTTATCTGCCAACGGGCATCATCAGGCTGATAATCCTTTATACGCCATGCTCTTATACGCTCTATCATATACTCCTTCAATGGAAGGTCTTCATAATTAAAAATAACATATACGAGAACAACAAGCGCAACAACACCACCAATTGCAAACCAGCTTGCTTTGCACTCACCCATCCAGAGCATTGTTATACCGATAAGCATTATAAGAATAGCACCTGAAAGGTGGCTTCCTATAAGCACCATACCCGCGGTAAATGCCACAATAAATGCATAGAAGAAAAGCGTAGATGTTGCAGATGTGATTTTAATTGAACCTTTTGTAAGTTCAGTAATTTTCACAGCCCATGGAGCCTGAGAAGGCTTGTTGCTTAAAATCTTTTTGCGGTCCTTATTAAGACCATAAGCAAGAAAGATAATAAGGAAAAACTTTGCAAGTTCAGAAGGCTGGAAACCGATAGGACCAATATATATCCAACGGTTTATATCTCCGCCACCCTTGAGAACTGTTACAAAAAGAAGAACGAGAGAGCCTAACCAACCTAAAGTGGAAACAAGACTTAAATACTTATAATTAAGGTGGGAACCAATCCACATAAGGATTACACCCAAAACCGCAATACCTGTTTGCCTTTTGAAATAATACAGGCTATCACCATTAGGTGATAAATGGAAAGAATAAATGTAACTTGCGGAAAGGAGCATTACAAGGCCTACTGCCAATACAACAAGCATTATTATAAAGAACGGAACATCCATACCGTTTTTTATGAAAAAATCCTTTGCCATATTTTTCTTTGGCATAAGACTACAACACCTTTCCTGAAAATAGTTTACTGTTTTACTGTGGTGCGCCGAAATGCACAAGAAGTACCGCTATAACACCACCGACAAGATTTATTAGACTGAAAATTTTAACAATTTTAACCTCTTTCCAACCACACATTTCGAAATGATGGTGGATAGGAGCCATTTTGAAAATTCGTTTACCGTGAGTAAGCTTGAAATAACCTATCTGAATAATATCTGATGCAAACTCAATTACGTAAATGATACCTGTAAGAAGAATGATTATCGGGCAATCAACTGCGTAGCTGAAGGCTACAACAAGACCACCCAAGAACATTGAGCCCAAGTCGCCCATCATAACCTTTGCAGGATGCCAGTTCCAAATAAGGTAACCAACAAGACCACCTGCAAGAGCAGCTGACATAAGACTTATACCGAGACAGTTACGAAGACCTGCTATTGCAATAAAACTGAGAGCGGCTGTAAGAGTAACTGAGCCACAAAGACCGTCAACACCATCGGTAAAGTTCACTGCGTTGGTAGTTGCATAAATAACTGCAAAGCCAAGAATCCAGAAGAAGAACTTTGTTTCCACCATACCAACGAAAGGAATAAATGTTGCACCTGTTGGGTCATTTATAAAGAGAGTAAGCAAATAGCCTACCATCAGAATAACCTGAAGCACTGTTTTCTGCTTAATGGTGAGACCAAGGTTGCGCTTTTTTACAACCTTTATGTAGTCATCAAGGAAACCTATAAATGCAAAGCCGAGAGCCATTACAAGACCGCTCCAGACCTTGATTTTATTAGATGCAGCCTGAGCGGAAACAACATTATTCAATATTTCGCTCTGAGCGCCGCCGGAAACGGAAGCAACAATATCGCCACCCATTATTTTATCAACAAGAACTACTGCAACAAAGGCTACTACAGTACCTATAACAAAAAGAATACCACCCATTGTGGGAGTACCCTGCTTATTCTTGTGCCACTTGGGGCCTATATCAAGAATAGTCTGACCGAATTTAAGCTTATGAAGGAAAGGTATTACCACATAGCCTAAGCCGAAAGAAATTGCAAAAGCAATAACTGCAGCAACTATACAAGCAACAATAATGTTCATTTCACGTTCTCCTTATGTATCTTATTTTCTATCCACATTTTACCTTAAATTAGAAAAGAAAACAAGTTTTAGTCCATATTTTCATAGATATAATCAAAGATTTCTTCCATTTTCATACCTCTGCTTCCTTTAAACAGAATGGTATCGTTTTCTTTAAGTATACCCATAAGATAAGCGGTAAGTTCCGATTTATCTTTATATGCTTCGGCTTTACCACCAGCATTAATAACTGCATCTGCAATATTTACCGCATCTTCACCGTATGTGAGTACTATATCGCAACCTGTATCATACGCCTTTTCGCCTACCTGATAATGGGCCTTGGCGCTGAATTCGCCAAGCTCAAGCATATCACCAAGAACAGCTATGCTACGCGTTTTTTTCAAAGTTTTTAATGTTTCAAGAGAAGCACACATGCTGTCAAGATTTGCATTATAGCAATCTTCTATAAAGGTCATGCCCTTAAATTCTGTGATTTTCTGGCGCATACCCTCTGCCTGGAAATATTTTACACCTTCAGCAGCCTCTTCAAGAGTATATCCAAGCTCCACACCAACGCACATTGCGCAAAGAGCGTTATAAACATTATGGATACCAACCGCAGGTACATAAACCTGTGCTTTTTCACCATTGTAGTGAGCAACAAACGCACTGCCCTGCGAATCGGGTTTTATGTCGTTTGCTTTCATATGAAGGTTATCCCCATCAATACCGAAACGGATTATTTTATAATCCTTATTTTCATACTGAGAAAGCAACTCATTATCACCATTTATTATAAGCGGCGTGCCTTTTTTCATACCATCAAGTATTTCTGTTTTTGCCTTAAGAATTCCTTCACGAGAGCCTAAATTTTCAATATGCGCTGTACCAACATTTGTTATACACGCAATATCAGGTTCGGCTGTTTTTGAAAGACGGGAAATTTCACCAAAATGATTCATACCCATTTCAATAACTGCCGCCTGGTGGTATTCCTCAAGGCAGAAAAGTGTTTTTGGCACACCAATTTCGTTATTAAGATTACCTGCGGTACGAAGTGTATTGAATTTTTGCTTAACTACCGCATACACCATACCCTTTGTTGTTGTTTTACCTACACTTCCCGTAAGAGCAACAAATGGTATGTTGAATGTTTTTCTATACCCGTGAGCAATACGAAGAAGAGCCTCACCTGTATCTTCCACAAGAATGAGTCTTTCATCATCGCACACTTTTTTACTGCACACAACTGCTTTTGCACCTTTAGAAAGCACATCAGGAATGAAATCATGTGCATCAAAGCGTTCACCTATAAGAGCAACAAACAATGTATTTTCGTCAATATCGCGGCTATCTGTTGATATTTTATTAATATATCCGTCAATTCTGCATTGTCCGTTACAAAACTCTGCTATTGATTTAATTGAAAGTTTCTTCATACACATCACCCACTGTGATTTCAGATTCCAAGAATCTCTGCCACAACCTCGCGCTCATCATAGTGAACACGTTCTTTACCTATTACCTGATATGTTTCGTGTCCTTTACCTGCAAGGAGAACAGTATCATTCTCTTTTGCAATTGAAATGGCATATTTTATTGCCTCAGTTCTGTCGGTTACTGTTACAACCTCTGCTTTCGAGCCTACAGTACCTATAAGAATTTCTTTAATAATTACTTCAGGGTCTTCTGTTCTTGGGTTATCGGTAGTAACTACAACAATATCAGATAAATCTGTTGCTACCCTCCCCATTTTAGGGCGTTTTGTTTTATCTCTGTCGCCACCGCAACCGAAAAGAGTTATAACCCTGCCCTTTGTAAAGCCACGAACAGCTTTAATTGCTTTTTCCAGTCCGTCAGGGCTATGAGCATAGTCTATAATTACGCCATATGGTGTATTTGTTTTTAATAGCTCAAGTCTTCCCTTAACGGAATTTGCCTTGCTTATTGCAGAAATAACATCTGATAAATCAAATCCGAGAGAACAGACAGCACCTATAGCACACAAGGAATTATAAACAGAAAAATCACCGGGAATGCCAAAAACAACCTTTTCACCTGAAAGCTCATACTGGACTCTGTCGGAGAATAGCTCCGCATTATCTGCTTTGAAGTCTGAATTATTATTCAAAGCATACGTTTTAACATTACAAGGCACGTCTTCAACCATATAAGCACTTGCTTCGTCATCTGCATTAACTACCGCATTATCACAGTTGAAGAAGAGCATTTTTTTGCATGCTTTATATTCTTCTATTGTACCGTGGTAATCAAGATGATCCTGAGTAAGGTTTGTGAAAACTCCTGTATGGAAATGTATGCCCGCAAGGCGCATCTGATGAAACGCCTGAGATGAGGTTTCCATTACACAATATTTTATATTGTCATCAACCATCATTCTGAAGAGGTTATGCATATCATATGGGTCAGGAGTTGTAAGCTCTGTATGGAACTCCTTTTCACCTACCATATTTTTAACTGTACCGATAAGACCGCTTTCTATGCCCATTGCTTTAAGAATGTCTTTGACAACAAAGGCAGTGGTAGTTTTCCCATTTGTACCTGTTATGCCTATAACTGTAAGCTTTTCCACTGCATTACCTGAAAGGTTTCTACACATTATTGCATAGGCTTCGCGAGGATTTTCAACAAGAATCTGTTCTTTAAGTCCTAAATCTCTTGAAACAATTACTGCTTTTGCTCCGTTTTTTAAGGCTTCCTCGGCAAAAGAGTGGCCATCAAAACGAGCGCCAACAACACAAACGAAAGCACATCCTTCGCTTATTTTGTTAGTTTTATCTGTAACATCAGAAATTTCTCTATCTTCATATTCTGACATTATATTTAATCCCTTTAAAAGTTCTGATAAAAGCATATTTACACCTCTTATGTATCAATCATCCTGAACGCCTGTTGTTGTTTTGAAATAAACCGTTATAGTTGAACCAAGAGAAGCTTCTGTACCCTCTTCAACACTTTGTCTGTAGGAAACAACCTCACTATCAAGAGAGGCACCTGAGATTCTTATATTATAACCGGAATTCACCGCTCTCTGGTTCGCTTCACTTATGCTTAAACCTAAAAGATTAGGAACTGAAGACGAGGTTTCTGTATTGTCTGTTTCGGTATAAAGCACAACAACACCATTCATTGGTATGCTCTGACCGCTTACAGGATACTGAGAAATAACCTTATCGCCATTGCCTACAATACGGGCTGTGAAATTCTGCTTTTCAAGAGTTGTTTTTGCTCCTCCTACAGCTAATCCGCTTACATCAGGAGTAACTGCGTTAAGTTTGGAAAGTTCCTCAGGTGTGTAAACAGGCTCAACATTCATATATTCAAGAGTCTGTTCAATAACTGCACCGGCAACAGGTGCGGCAATGGCACCACCGCCATGAACCGCGCTCTGAGGCTCATCTATGATTATAAGAACGGCTATCTGAGGGTCATCCGCAGGCGCGCAACCTACAAATGACGCAATATATTCGCCATCAACAGTCAACTTTTCAGATGTACCTGTTTTACCTGCTACGCGATAACCCGGAATATATGCATTTCTACCTGTACCGTCGGAAACAACCTTTTCCATCATAGAAAGCACCTTTTCACTTGTGCTTTCAGAAATCACCTGACGTCGTACTTGTGGTGTAGTTTCATAAACTGTATTGCCTGCCTGGTCAAGTTTCTTTGCAACAACGTGAGGTTCCATAAGTTTACCGCCGTTTGCAATTGCTGAAACCGCTGTTATCATCTGAATTGCACTTACCTGGAAGGTCTGGCCAAAAGCACTTGATGAAAGCTGAGATATACCCATATTCTCTTTGGAATGGTATGTAACATCAGCTACCGGCTGCGCTTCTGCAGGAAGGTCTATATTTGTTTTCTTTGTAAAGCCAAATGCTTCAAAGTATTTATAAAATCTTTCTGTACCTAAATTCTGACCAACTGTAATAAAGAACGGGTTACAGGAATTCATAAGTCCTTTTGTTAAGTCCTGGGTTCCGTGTCCCTCGTGCTTATGGCAACGAATTCGGTTATCCGCAACCTGAATTGCACCTACGCAATTATATGTGGTATTAAGGTTTACAACACCTTCTTCAATACCCGCTGCTGCGGTGAAAAGTTTGAAAACAGAACCCGGCTCATATGTATCGCTTATTGCCTTATTTCTCCATGAGAGGAAAACTGCATTATTATATGCAACATCATATTCATCCTCATCTGTTATTTTCTCAAGTTCTGCAAGAATATCAGGATTCGTAAGCACTGATGGCTCGTTAAGGTTATAGTCAGGCATTGTTGCCATACCAAGAATAGCACCTGTATTAACATCCATCACAATGCCGTAAGCAGATAAAGCGTCGTTATCCTTAACTGCCTGAGAAAGACCTTTTTCAAGATAGTACTGTATTGATTTATCAATAGTAAGTACAAGGCTTGTTCCCTGCTCCGCATCGTATTTTGTTTCATAATTTGACTGCATAAGTCTGCTGTTGGCATCACGAGCAGTAATTATTCTACCGGGAACGCCCGTAAGAGTATCGTTATATTTAAGTTCAAGACCTGCCCTACCGTTATTATCGCTATTTGTCATACCAATAACAGTTGAAGCAAAATTACCGAAAGGATAATATCGCTTTGTATCCGGGTCTATACCAATTATTTCGTGAAGTTTATTTTCTTTTATAAAAGCAGATACCTTACTCTTTTTGTTATACGCTACCTTATCTTTTATTTTTACGTAGCTATATTTGCGGTTAGAGATTTTTTTAGTTATTGTTTCAGGCTTAACATCGCCAAAAATCTCTGCAAGCCCTTTAGCAATAAAATCAGCCTGTGCGTCGTCTTTTATTTCAGATGGATTAATATAAACAAGCCAGGCTGCAGCGCTTTCTGCAAGAACGTTCATACTTGCATCATAAATAACACCGCGGTCCGCAGTAATTAAAGTATCGCTAAGCTGCTGCTCCTCTGCCTTTACCCTATATTCATCAGATTTTAAAACCTGAAAATAAAAAAGTCTTAATATATCAATACCGAAGCCAAAAACAAGTATAACCGCTATTGCGCCTATGCATCTTTTTTTTAGATTTGCGTTAACCTTTGACATATGGCACCCCTTAAAAACGAGTTTTTTTACAGGTAGAAAATACCCCGAATTATGCAAAAAAGAGAGTCGAGCATTTCTCAACTCTCATATAATTTATTATTGCTTCAAAAAATATATGCAAACAGCTCTTTTATTTTACCCGAAAGCTCAGACTCACCACTAACAGTTTTTTCGCCTGAAAGAAGAATTTCATCACCTTCAGATAAATCGATATAGCTTATTTGATAATTTTCGGCCTTAACCATACCGAGAACATTCTCTGCATAGTTTTCTATCTTATCGGTTGAGATTATACTGCTTAATTCTGCATTCAGTCTTACATTTTCACCCTTAGCGATTTCTATCTGACTTTCAACAGCAGAAATTTCATTCATAAGTGTGTCGCATCTTGTATTCATCACAAGAAGAGTTACCACAAGACTTACGCATACTGCAACAAAGCAAAGAGCCTTCTTTACAGATACAGGAACGCTTGCCTGTTGCGCAGAGCGTTCAACCTCTACCTGATAATTATCTAAAAAGTTTATAGCATTTTCCTTTACCGCAGTAGTTGTCTTAACGACCTGCTTGCGGGAAGGTGCCTTTTTCTGAGGTTTTACAGCAGTACCTGCAGGCTTTGCAGTGCGAGGCTGCTGCTTTTTAGGTTGTTCAATTATCTGCGGTTCAAAAAGTGAAAAATCATAAGCTTCAGAGCCTCTGTACGCCATACTTACCTCCTTATAGATTTTTATAAAATTACAGTTTAGTCGCAGTTCTTAATTTTGCACTGCGGCTTCTGTTGTTTTCGTCTAATTCCTTACCGGATGCTTTTACTCCACCGGATTTCACAACCGCCTTTGGTGAGTTACCACAAACACAAACAGGAAAATCCTTAGGGCATGTACAACCGGCCTTTAATGTTCTGAAATAATCCTTAACGATTCTGTCTTCAAGAGAATGGAATGTGATTATAGACATCACACCACCCACCTTCAGTTTGCTGAACATTACAGGCAAAGTGTTTTTCAAAACATCAAGCTCACCATTAACCTCTATTCTTATTGCCTGAAAGGTTTTTCTTGCCGGATGACCATTACGTCTGAACTTTGCGGGAATGGCATTGGAAACAATTTCTGCAAGCTGAAGAGTGGTTTCTATAGGCTGTTTGTCCCTTGCTTTAACAATAGCGCTGGCTACTCTATCAGAAAACTTTTCTTCTCCGTAGCGGGATATTACATTATAGAGTTCATTTTTTGAATAAGTGTTCACAACGTCCTTAGCACTTTTTCCGCTCTGGCTCATTCTCATATCAAGAGGAGCATCATTGTGAAATGAAAATCCTCTTTCAGCCGTATCAAGCTGATGGCTGCTTACGCCTAAATCAGCAACTATTCCATCGACGGATTCAACGCCGATACTTTGAAGAATATCAGCGAAGTTACAGAAATTATTATGAACAATTGTTACTCTTTCATCACCCTTAAAACGTTCCGTAACAGTTTTTATTGCATCAGGGTCCTGATCAATAAGAATCATTCGTCCGTTTTCGTTAAGGTGTTTGAGTATTTCGGCAGAATGGCCGCCGCCCCCTGCGGTGCAATCAACATAGACACCTGAGGGTTTTATATTTAATGAATTAACCGATTCTTCAAGAAGAACGGATATATGATTAAAATCCATACGCAGTTATCAGAAGTTAATGTTAAGTGTATCTGTAGACTGGCTTTCGAAAATTTCTGTTTCCTTAGCCCATTCTTCAGGCGACCAAAGTTCAATATGGTTGTTATTGCCAACTATCTGAACTGCATCTTCAATACCTGCATATTCCTTAAGGGCAGAATTGAGAGTAAGCCTTCCACCTTTATCTACCTCACCGTAGATAACTCCTGAAAGAATTTTTCTTGCAAGACGGCGTCTTTCCTGATTATGCTCGCCACCCTGATTAAACTCTTTATAAAGTTCATTCCATCCTGCTTCGGAATAGAGATATATGCATTTTGTATCTGAGTCGGGAGATTTAATGAGATACGCTTTTAAACCTAATTCGTCGCGAAGGGATGCCGGCACCTTGAAACGGTTTTTTTCATCAAGATTATGAGAAAACTGACTACAAAACATACCGACACTCCTTTCTGAATTATTTTATAAAAACGAGACACTTTGACCCATTTCGATACACTATGTGCCACCATTATAAAATTCACGCAAAAAAATGTCAATAGATTTAACAAAAAAAATAGTGATTTCAGGTGAATTTTTCACCTAAAACCACTAAAATTTACCAAGTATTTACTTTTTTAGCTCTAAAAGGTATTTTTCAACCTTTTCCAATATTTCATTTATCTCATTTTCGCTCACGCGACTTGTATCATACCGCAGTTCGCAAAAACAACCCCGCGTATTCTCTACAACGCTGATGCTGAATGGGGATCGGCAGGGTTTAAAAGATTCTCTTACCAGTATATTTTCATAAAAACCAAGTCCACTCCAGAACCTTTGAGTAAGATTACAATAAAAAAACTCACAAAGCTCCTCACTCATACAACCATATGTTTCAGCAAGATTTTTTGAAGATTTGAATTTATTGTCCCCCGCCATATACATATAGGAGGAATCACAGAAACTGTTCTCCACATTTGAAAGCATAACATCATCAGAAAAAACTCTGAATGGTGATGTTACCGCCCTGTATAAATCTGTATGGAAAAGCTTTAATTGCTCAGCCTCAGTCTTTCTGAATTCTTTCTTAGTAAGATTAATTGTAACAGTGCCACTATATGCGCCAACAGAATAATTGTTGTTACCGCCATGGAAATAGCGTCTATCCGCCCAAACACGGATTTTAGAGGATTTTCTATTGGTTTTTACTGTGCCTTTAATAGCTTTATAGAATGCGAAACATACCGCAGAAGAAAAGTCGATTTCAGTTTCCAGGCATTTATCCCTGATAATGGCAACATCTCCTGACGAAAGATTAAACTGTACCTTACCGACTTCATTTCTTTTCTTAAGATAATTACTTCTTGCCTTTACATAATCATCTTGAGTATATGTACGGGCATTTTTTTGCCATGAATCATCAAGCTCCGAAGAAAGCTTATTGACAAGAGGAGAAATAACATCTACCGGTAAGCTCTTAGGCTCTGAAAAAGTCAAGATTTCTTCAGGCTCAACAGAAAGCTCTGTTTTACTGTAAAAACCCGCAAAATACAATGCGAGACGTAACAGAGATTTTGCATCGCAGAAAACGGTATGACCTGCAATAACAAGATAACCATCCTTTGAAACGATAAATTCAAAAAGTTTATCACAGAACCTCAATGGATTTTGTTCATATAAACGAACGATCTCATCTGCAGTTAAGGATGAAAACTCTGCCTTAACCTGTACACACCCAGTTACAATAAAAGCATCTGCATCGCCTAAAAGCTCTACCTTTGATGTTATTGCCGGAACCTTACAAGAAAGCATACTAAGCGCCTTTTGAACCTCAGATTCTTCAGGATCAGATTTAAATTTACCACAGAAAACCGCCGTACTGTCAAACTCAAAAAGTCGGTTTCTTGAAAGGCCTAACCTATACTTATTACACATAGGCTCCCTCTCCTGCTCCGTCATTTTCATGCATTATTTTTTCAATCATGGCCTGCTTAATACCCCAAAGTTTGCCTGAGAAATCAACATAATATCTGTGTGGATTTTCGAATCTTACAACCTCTTCCCACAAAGAAGAAACCTGCTCATTGCAGTATGCTTTCACTTCTTCAAGACTTGGACTGTTATAAACAAACTCACCTTTTTTGAAAACAGGAACAAGCATTTCTCTTGCAACAAAATTATCAACAGTTTTTCGTTTCCAAGTAAAGTCAGGGTCAAAAAGAGAATATGTCTTTTCTTCGCCAATGCTTTCGTTATCAAGAGTAAGAACATCCGCAATGGCTTTACCTGTTTCCATATCAAAAAGTCTCCACACACGTTTAGAGCATGGTGTAGTTATTTTATTAACATTGTTACTGAGCATTATTGCAGGTGTTTTTTCACCATTTTTTTCCGTTTCGCAAAGCTTGTAGACACCATCAAGCACAGGAGATGAAGATGATGTTATTAACTTTTCACCAACAATAAAGCCATCTATTTTCGCACCTTGATTAAGCATATCTTTAATAAGAATTTCATCAAGAGAGTTTGAGGCATATATATCACAATCAGGAAAGCCTGCTTCATCAAGCATACGCCTTGCACGCTTTGAAAGATATGTCATATCTCCGCTATCTATAATTATGCCTGCAGGACGAAGACCCTTTGGTACAAGCACCTGATTAAATGCTTCAATTGCATTTTTAACGCCACTATCCAATGTGTCATATGTGTCAACAAGGAGAGCTCCATCATCACCATGCTCTTCAAGGTATGCTTTAAAAGCATCAAGTTCACTGTCGAAAAGCTGAACCCAACCATGCCCCATCATTGTAGCAACAGGAATATTATATTTTTTTGCAGCAGGCAAAAGAGAAGTAGAATCAACTCCGCCTATATACGCTGCACGAGCACCATCAACAGCAGCATCAAAGCCATGGGCACGGCGGGCACCCATTTCTATAACCTTTTTACCTGATGCAGCTCTGACAATTCTGTTAGCCTTTGTAGCAATAAGAGTATGGTAATTTATTGTATTAAGAAGAAGTGTTTCAATAAGCTGAGCCTGAATAGCCGGACCATGAACCTTAACAATCGGTTCATTTGGGAAAATAGGCGTACCTTCAGGCATTGCATAAACATCGCAAGAAAAGCTGAAGTTTTTAAGATAATCTATGAGTTTTTCTGAAAAGCCCTGACCTTCAAGATAAGAAAGAATCTCCTCATCAAAAGATAACCTCTTTAATTTTTCGCACAAGCATTCTAGCCCTGCCATAACAGCAAAGCCACCTTTATCGGGAATCTCGCGAAAGAACATATCAAAGGTTACAATATCATTTTCCTTACCTGCAGAAAGAAGACCTTCCGCTGTTGTAAGGCAATTATAGTCGGCAAATAAATATTCACGCAAGCTCATACTACACCTCAAAATAAATTTATAAAGATATTCTACCATACAAAAGCGTTTATATCAAATGTTTTATTAATAATTTGGTGTTTTATATGGCGTTACATTGAAAAATACTTGCAAGGATATTTTTAATATGATATGATTATAACGTAAAGTTTACGCAATTTGTTGTGCTATGCTTTGCGTAAATTATATAATTCAACAAAAGGGGTTACTATGGATGAGAATCAGGAAACAGCCTATCGGCGCCAAAAACATCTGCGGAACCAAAGTTGAAGAAAGAAGAAAAGCTATCGGGATGAAACAAAAAGATCTTCTTACACAGCTTCAAATCCGCGGTGTAGACCTTAACGCTTCAGGTCTTTCAAAGTTAGAGGGTCAGATTCGTTCAGTTTGCGATACGGAGCTTGTAGCACTTTCTGAAGTGCTTGGAGTTTCTGTTAACTGGCTTTTAGGTATTGAAGAATAAAAATCACAAAAACAAAGCGTTGAATAACGCTTTGTTTTTTTATATTCAAATTATTGTGGCAAATAATATAAGAACATACTCCTCTCTTACTGCAAAAATGTTTTCTGTTGATTATTGTCGAAAAATATGGTAGAATGTTATAAATTCTAGGGTGGTGATATTGTGATTTGCAACAGAATGAAGCAATTTCGTGAATATAACGGACTTGCTATTGAAAGCCTTGCTCAGATTTTAGGAATATCACCGGATAAATATGTAGCATTCGAGGAAGGTAAAGAAATGCCTACCCTTGAACTTATAGAGAAAATGGCTTTTTGCTACAAGGTTACTGTTGACGAGTTTTACGGCTACACTCCCCGCCTTGCTGTTTACGACAGTGTTATGCACAGCCCTACTGATGAAGTTGATGAAAGACTTCTTAAAATGAGCGACTTATCCTGGGATGAATCGCAACTTATATTGTACTACCGAAACCTTGAAAACAAAGAAGACCTCATCAAACAAGTTCTTAATGAAATAAAAAAAGAAAAATAAAAAGCACCTTTGAGATTCATTTAGAATCTCAAAGGTGTTCTGTTTTACTTCTTATTAAAGCTTAACGATTTCGCCCATCATACCTGGAGCAGCAAAAGCAGCATTGCTTTCGTCTGTGTCGATATGCATTGCAGGAGCAAAGTTAGGATGAACGCGACAAACAACATCACCAAATATAAGTGAACGTCCGTCTGATTCAATCTTAACGCCAACAACCTCTTTATCCTCAACGCCGAATTCTGCAGCTGCATCAGGAGTAAGGTGAATATGTCTCTTTGCAACGATAACACCTTCGCTGAGCTCGACCTCACCCTTAGGACCAACAAGCTTGCATGCTCCGCTACCGGCAGTATCACCGCTTTCTCTTACAGGAGCTGCTACACCAATTGAACGAGCATCAGAAGCAGAAATTTCAACCTGAGAAGCCGGTCTTGTAGGACCAAGAATAGATACTGCAGGGAACTGACCCTTTGCGCCAACAACTGCAACTCTCTCCTCGCAAGCAAACTGACCGGGCTGAGAAAGGTCTTTCTTTGGAGTAAGCTCGTAACCTTCACCGAAAAGAATATCAAGGTCTGCTCTTGAAACGTGAACGTGACGAGCAGATGTTTCAATAAGTACTTTTGACATAATAATCCTTCTTTCAAAATAGCAGGCATTGCCTGAAAATAAATACAATCAAAAGACCTGTTCAGGACTCTTGTTTTCAACTAATTATACACAAATACGTCCACATTTGTCAAGCATATACACCAATAGAAGCGATTGATATTTGCTCATTTTCAACAAAGTTTTTCAAATAAAGAAAAAGTATTGTATCAATTCAAAATATTATGGTATCATAACTTATATTTAATGAGTTCGCATAAAATATAACAATTAAAGGATTGTACATATGTCTGAGTTTTTCAAATCAATTATAGCTTTTTTCACTACACTCTTTATGCTTTTCACCTCGCCCGGAAACGAGGTTAGCTCTGTAGGAAACAAGAGTTTCGCTTTCACACATCTCGAATACCCTGCCGAAGCAGTAAAAACACTTGAAGAGTGTGGCCTTACTGCTGAAACATGGACAAGCCGCGCAGATGCAAGGAATGAAGGTGTTTTCATTGAGGCTCAAGGTTACCAAGACATTAACGGAATAGCAGTTTCCCCATACTTTACTACACATGTAGAAGGAAAGAGAATTCCCGTATATGCCACAACTGTATTTGTGGGACAAACACAGCAAGGGGCTCTACACTCTTTTGCTGAAATCTATGTTCCAAAAAGCTCCGGATTCCCCTGTTCGATTCAAATAAATTCTTCTTTCTATATGAAAAACGCGTTTTGTTTGCCGGAATCCCATAATGTTACGCCCATTTACTCAAACTACGTAATGAATGCAAAAATCCCCGGTTATGGTGCATATACATTCCTTTTCAACGACGGCAATCAGACCAACGCTTTTACTTTATTTGTAAAGGAACAGGTTGATGAGGAAGCTGAAATTGCTGAATTAAAGGCTCAGTATGGTGAGGACCGCGTTTACGTGGTAGAAAAAGGGTTCTATCCCATGGATTATGTTTCCTTAAAATCAGGTTCAATTATATATTACCTTAAACAAGGTTCTTATCTTCTTGCAAACCACAAATACGATATTATGAGCGATGCAGATAACCAAAGCATCACTGAAGCTGGTGCATCAGGGGATAACGGAATTGGTCTGACACGATATCCGTTTTTAAACTTTTACAACTGTAATACAGTTAAAATACTGGGTAATGGCGTTGTAGACCTTTCCCACCTTGACAGGCACGAGCGCAGAGGCATAGTTTTCACTTTCTGCAATGATATAGAGGTCAGAGGTGTAAAAATAATTAATCCGCCTGAGTGGTCATTTATCACATACCGCTGTAACGATGTTAAAATCAAGGATGTCGACATTTTCGGCTATAGGCAGAATTCTGATGCTTTCGCAATATGCAACTCACAGAATGTTACTGTAGATAACTGTTTTGCCCGAAGCGGTGATGACCTTTTCGATGTTAAAACACTTGGTGGCGACGAAAACGCAATCAGTAAAAATGTAACCTTCACAAATTGCATAGCATGGAATGGTAAAGCAAGATGCTTTGGTATATGCGGTGAGGTTAACAGACCTATAAGTGATATTACTTTTAAGGATTGCGCAGTTATTTACCACGACGCTACCTGGGATGCAGACAGAATCCCTGCTCTTGCAATTATAGTTGAACAAGGCGGAGGCAGCATTTCAAATGTAACATATGATAATATAGAAATCTACCAGGCCGCAAGCAGGGCTATTGGTTGTCTTGTTTATAGCGATTCTGTGCAAAACATGAATTTAAGTAATATAACCTATAAAAACATCCGTTACAAATCGGGTCTTCCAAACAAGATTTCAACTAAAAACATATCGAGCAACTCAATAAGTGCTAACTTTGAAAATATTGAGTATAATGGAATAAAAATAACTGATATTAATACAGGATTGTTTGAGTATGATAACAATGTAAGCCTGACAATAAAATAAAACAAAAAATCCGTAACTCTTCATTTTTGAGGAGTTACGGATTTTATTTGTAAATTATTTAATTATTTGCAAGCTTCTTCAACTGCAACTGCGCAAGCAACTGTTGCGCCTACCATTGGGTTGTTACCCATACCGATAAGACCCATCATTTCCACGTGAGCAGGAACTGAAGATGAACCGGCGAACTGAGCATCTGAATGCATACGACCCATTGTATCTGTCATACCGTATGAAGCAGGACCAGCTGCCATATTATCCGGATGAAGAGTACGGCCTGTACCGCCACCTGATGCAACTGAGAAATACTTCTTGCCGTTTTCAACACATTCCTTCTTGTATGTGCCTGCAACAGGATGCTGGAAGCGAGTTGGGTTTGTTGAGTTACCTGTGATAGAAACGTCAACGCCTTCCTTCCACATAATTGCAACGCCTTCTGTTACATCGTTAGCGCCATAGCAGTTAACCTTTGAACGAAGACCATCTGAATATGCTTTACGGAATACTTCTTTAACTTCACCTGTGTAGTAATCCATTTCTGTTTCAACATATGTGAAGCCGTTAATTCTTGCGATAATCTGAGCAGCGTCTTTACCAAGACCATTAAGGATAACTCTGAGAGGATTCTTTCTAACTTTGTTTGCCTTTTCAGCAATACCGATAGCGCCTTCTGCAGCTGCGAATGATTCGTGACCTGCAAGGAATGCAAAGCATTCTGTTTCCTCTTCAAGGAGCATTTTACCAAGGTTACCGTGGCCAAGACCAACCTTTCTCTGGTCAGCAACTGAGCCAGGGATACAGAAAGCCTGAAGACCTTCACCGATTGCAGCAGCAGCGTCAGCAGCTCTTGTGCAACCCTTCTTGATAGCAATAGCGCAACCTACTGTGTAAGCCCACTTTGCATTTTCAAAACAGATTGGCTGAATGCCTTCTGTGATTTTGTATGGGTCAAAGCCCTTAGCTTTGCAGATTTCAGCACACTCTTCAATTGAGTTGATGCCGTATTTATTAAGAACATCGAGAATCTGTTTTTCTCTTCTGTTGTAGGATTCAAATAAAGCCATTGTTCTACCTCCTTATTCCTTTCTTGGGTCAACGATTTTAACAGCGTCAGCAACACGGCCATACTGACCTTTTGCTTTTTCGAATGCTGTGTTAGCGTCATCGCCAGCTTTGATGAAGTCCATCATTTTACCGAAGTTTACGAACTGGTAACCAATGATTTCGTTGTCTTCGTTAAGAGCGAGACCTGTAACATAACCGTCTGTCATTTCAAGGTAACGAGGACCTTTTGCAAGTGTGCCGTACATTGTACCAACCTGTGAACGAAGGCCTTTACCAAGGTCTTCAAGGCCTGCACCAACTACAAGACCATCTTCTGAGAAAGCAGACTGTGTACGACCATAAACGATCTGAAGGAAGAGCTCTCTCATAGCTGTGTTGATAGCGTCGCAAACAAGGTCTGTGTTGAGAGCTTCAAGGATTGTTCTGCCAGGAAGAATTTCAGAAGCCATAGCTGCTGAATGAGTCATACCTGAACAACCGATAGTCTCAACGAGAGCTTCCTGAATAACGCCCTCTTTAACATTAAGAGTAAGTTTGCAGGTACCCTGCTGTGGTGCACACCAACCGATACCATGAGTAAAGCCTGAAATATCTTTAATTTCTCTTGCCTTAACCCACTTTGCTTCCTCAGGAATTGGAGCAGCACCGTGAGCAGCGCCCTGAGCGATAGGGCACATTGTTTCAACTTCATGTGAATACTTCATTAATTTTGACTCCTTTCGGATGTTAATTTTTTACCAAACATTATTTTATTACATAATAGCATTTAAGTCAAGAGAATTGCATATTTTGAAGACTACAAAATACGACTTTTTCCTTTGCCTTTTTTATTTATTTTACATAAATATACTTGAATTTTAACTATAAAGATATATAATTATATATTGGTAAAGTTTTTACTTAAATTCAAAGAAGGGAGAAAGATATGGTTTTTTCAAGTCTGCATTTCATTTTTGCTTTTTTGCCCATATGTATGGCTTTATACGTTGCTTGCAGAAGCATAAAAGCTAAAAACATTGTCCTTCTCGCCTTCTCCCTTATTTTCTATACCTGGGGTGAACCTGTATACGTTGGGCTTCTGATATTTATGGCGCTTTGCGATTGGGCAGCAGCAGTCCTTATCGACAAAACTGAAAGTGTTGGTAAAAAGAAATTATTTCTTGTTGCTGCCTGCGTAATAAACATCGGACTTATCGGTGTTTTCAAGTACACAGGTTTCGTTTTAACTAATATTCAGAACATTTTTGGTATACCCAAAATCATTCCTGAAATACTTCTTCCTATAGGTATTTCATTCTACACCTTCCAGCTTCTTTCGTATGTGATAGATGTATACAGAAAAGAAGTACCTGCACAGAAAAACTTCTTCTGGCTTCTTTTATATGCAAGTCTTTTCCACCAATGTATTGCAGGTCCGATTGTACGATACAAGGATGTAGAGTATGAAATACTTAACAGACGAATAAAAGAGCACGAAGTAGTTGAGGGTATTTCAAGATTCACTACAGGTCTTGCAAAAAAAGTTCTTATTGCCAATACTTGCGGTAATCTTTCAGATAAACTGCTTGTTGCAGATTCTCTTATGGCAAGTGCGCCTGCAGAAGCTTTGGCAGAGCTTTCGTCACGCTCCGTTTCAGGACTATGGCTTGGCGTTCTCCTTTACATGCTTCAGATATATCTTGATTTCTCCGCTTATTCGGATATGGCAATTGGTATGGGCCTTATGATGGGCTTCCACTTTAAAGAGAATTTCAATTATCCGTACGCTGCAAAATCTGTTACAGATTTCTGGAGAAGATGGCATATTTCATTAAGCACATTTTTCAGAGATTACGTTTATATTCCCCTCGGAGGTAACCGCAAAGGCACACTTAAAACATACAGAAATCTTCTTATTGTATGGTTTTTGACAGGTTTATGGCACGGTGCCTCCTGGAACTTTGTTTTATGGGGGCTTTTCTTCTTTGTTTTCCTTGTTATTGAAAAGCTTGGTCTTTTAAAAATTCTCGATAAAATCCCTGCATTCTTCTCAAGAGCATATCTTCTTATTGTGGTTTATTTTGGTTGGATATTGTTCAGATTTTCTTCTTTCTCTTATATCCCTGTTGTACTCAAAGGTATGTTCGGGCAAAACGGTAATCCTGTCATTGATTTTGAAACAAAAACGCTGTTTATGGGCAATATTTTCTTTATAATCGTTGCAATCCTTGCAGTAACACCACTTGTGAAAAAGATTGCAGATAAAATGAAAGCATGTACGGATAATGTAGCCATAAAGATTATCTATACTTTGTTGAGTATTATAGCCCCTCTTATTCTTTTGTTCCTTTCGTCTATTGCCCTTGTAGGTGATGCATACAACCCATTCTTATATTTCCAATTCTGATTTAATTATTAATTCAAAACGGCTGTCGGAGGCTTAAATGATTTACAACAAACCCCGTGATTTTTCATGGAAGGTTCTCCCCTCTCTCGGTTCAGAAAAAACAAAAAAAACCAAGAAGGCTCAGAGCCCTAAAAACCCCGACAATTTAATAAAAAAAGCTTCACTTTCTCAGGCTTATGTTCCATCAGGTAAAAATGTTGACATTATTCTCGATGGAAAGGCAAGCTTTGTGGAAGATTTGAAGGTGGACGAAAACACAATAATCGACCTTACTACTATGCCGATTATTGATGGTATACCTATACTTCAATTTCCCGAAGAACCATACAAAGAGCAACCAAGACAACCAAAAATCGTTTCTGCTCCTCCTTATGTAGAAAGTCCGAAGGTGAAAGAAAAGGCTCAGAAAAAAACTGACCGTAAAGAAAAGGAGCGCACAAAACCGCAGAAGCATTCATATAAACTTAAAATGGCAAGTTTCTTCGTACTCCTTTATTTCGGAACAGTTGTTTCTTTTATTATTCCTCTAAGACCAGATTACTCAGAAACAGAAAAGAGAAACCTTAAAGAATTCCCAACCTTTTCTCTTTCTGCTTTACAGAGCGGAGATTATTTTGACGATATTGGTGTATGGTTTTCCGATACCTTCCCTTTCCGGGAAAAATTAACAAGACTTAACACAAAAATACAATCCTTCTATGGAATTAATGATGTAGTAATTCACGGCAATATTGATTCAGGCGATGATATTCCTGATACTCCTCTTGAAGAGAAAACAACAGAAACTGAATTAACCACCGAATCCACTACCGAACCTGTAACAATGCCCCAAAGCACTGAACCTACAGAAACAACACCTGATGTTGGGACGCCCGGTTTATCAACACAGGATTTAGGCGCAATTATTGTTGCAGGCGACAGTGGCTATGAATACTATAGCTTTTCAAAGACTCTTGCACCACGCTTCATAAACAGCGTAAGTGCATTAAACGAAAAAGCAAAACCTACAAACAGCGTTTTTGCATTGGTTATTCCTACAAGCATAGATATTACTCTCAACGATACTTTAAGGGCAGAAGTTAATTCTGCTGACCAGAAAAAAGCCCTTGATTATTTTAACGATTCAATTAAGAATGCAGTTACCGTTAACTCAGTTTACAATTCGTTAAGAAGCCATAGAAATGAATATATCTATTTCCGTACAGACCACCACTGGACTGCGTTAGGCGCTTACTATGCATATATTGAGTTCTGCAACACAAAGGGCATTACACCTGTTCCGCTTTCAAGCTACAGCACAGTAACATATACAAACTTCACAGGAACATTCTATACAAGCGCAGGTCAGAGTTCCGCACTTGAAGAAAACTCTGATTACGTTATAACCTATCCACCATTCAACAACCATACTTGCACTATCACTAAAAGCGATGGAATAGAATATGACTGGGATATTGTTAAAAATGTTACCGATTATGGTAACACACTGAAATATCTTACCTTTATCGGTGGCGATAACCCTCTTACAACAATAGTTAACCATGATAAACCAAACGGTGAGACCTGCGTTGTTATAAAAGACAGCTACGGAAACGCTTTTGTTCCTTTCCTTGTGCCTCATTACAGTAAAATTTACGTTATTGACCCGCGTCATTTCGACACCTCGTTAGAGGATTTTACTGCAGACAAAACAATTAATGATGTTATATTCATATCTAACATCTCAACTACAAGAAATAAAATATTTATTGAATCAATGGAAGAATTAGTAAGATAATATGGAAATCAACTCATTCAAAAAAGGCTTAAAAGATGGTATACCTATTTGCATTGGCTACTTTTCAGTAGCCTTTGCTTTTGGCATTTTCGCAGTAGAAAGCGGTCTTACAGTTTTACAAGCAACATTAATTTCATTACTGAATATGACCAGCGCAGGTCAGCTTGCGGGTGTACCTATTATGGCAAACGGAACCATTATGGAGCTTGTGCTTTCTCAGCTCGTAATCAACTCAAGATACTCGCTTATGTCTGTTTCTATATCCCAAAAATTTTCAAATAAAGTGAATTTTTTTGATAAGCTTATAATCGCTTTCGCAAACACAGACGAAATTTTTGCCGTTGCACATTCAAATAGCGGTAGCGTAGGCAAAAAATACATGTTCGGACTTATGGTTTTACCAATAATAGGATGGACAAGCGGTACCTTTGCAGGAGCAATTGCAGGAAATATTCTGCCTGCTATGGTTGTTTCTGCTTTAGGGCTTGCAATTTATGGTATGTTTACCGCCATTGTTGTGCCTGTTGCTAAAAAAGAAAAAACAACCGGTCTTTGTGTAGGTTGGGCAATTGTTTTAAGCTGCTCTTTCAGATACATACCTGCTCTAAGCGTTGTACCATCAGGCTTTACAGTTATTATCTGCGCTGTTCTTTCAAGCCTGCTTTTTGCAATATTAGCACCTATAAAAGAAGATGAAAGCGAGGCAACTGAAAATGGATAATCAAAAATTTTTAGTATACCTTGCAGTAATGGCAGGAGTTACATACCTTATAAGAATGATTCCTATGGTGCTTATAAAAGGTAAAATAAAGAATAAGTTTGTTCTTTCTTTTCTCCATTACATCCCCTATGCGGTTCTTTCGGCTATGACAGTTCCTGCTTGCTTTTATGTAACAGGAAATATGGTTTCTGCCGCTGTAGGCTTTGTTGTTGCAATAATCGCCGCTTTCTTGGAAAGAAGTCTTTTACAGGTTGCAATTCTTTCTTGCGCAGGTGTGCTTGTAACAGAATTGGTGCTGAAATTTATATAAATCTATAATAACAGAAACACCTACCTTAATTTTGCGGTAGGTGTTTTTTAGCGTATAAAGGCACTGCGAGCAGGTTAAAACAAGTTATTCGCTCAAACTCTTGAACTTATATCCCTGACTTTGGGCATAGTCTATTATATCTCCCAGTGCATCTGCATTGTCTTGTGAAACGGCATGGAGAAGCAAGACACAACCAGGGTGCAGACGACTTGTTACTGTTTCAAAAGCATACTGCTTGCCTTTGAGATTTTTGGTATCCCAATCTGCGTATGCGCTTGACCAGAAGACAGATGTGTAACCGAGATTCTGAACTAAATCCAATGCGCTTTCGCTGCAAGCACCTTCAGGGAATCTGAAATACGGGGCAGAATAGCCGAAATGGGAACGCAGATAATTATCAAGACCCTCTATCTCCTCTGCCATTTTGCTTCGGGAAATAGTTGAAAAGTTAGGATGATTCACAGAGTGGTTGCCGACAATATGACCTTCGTTAACCATTCTTGCAATAAGCTCAGGGCACGATTTCACATGAGGGAGCGTAACAAAAAAAGCGGCAGGTACTTTTTTCTCTTTAAGTGTATCAAGGATTTTTTCAGTACAACCGTTTTCGTAACCGCAATCAAAGGTAAGATAGATAACCTTTTCTCCTGTTGTATCAAGGCAGAGCGCTCCATATTTTTCGTACAGTTTTTGATTATTTACAGATATTTCATGAGGCTGACTGTTTTTTGAAACACCAAAGCTATGGTTTATGACTTTTGTGCTTATACCTCTTACATTTTCAGGGTCTACAACAGGAAGACTTGTTTCAGGTAATGGGTCAAGCCCTGTATATGTTTTATCTGTATCGGTTCTTTTACCGTATAATACCGAACCTTTTTTATTGCCACTTATCATAGGTGCAGGATCTGGAGAGGTTGTACTTGTTTCATTGGTTGTGAGATTCGAAGGATTTTCTTCATAGATATAGGTTTTGGAGGACGAATCGTCTTCTCTTCCACACCCTAATAAACTTATGCTAAAACTTAATGTAAGTATTAATGCTATAAACTTTTTCAATTTTATCACCATCATATATTGCAAGCCCCGAAAAACCGAGGCTTGCTTTTGTTTTTTACTTCATCATTGAATTTACGTTACCTACAATATTATCCATTGTTTTTATTGATTTTTTTGCAAGCTTTTTCATTTTTGACTTTGTGCTCCTGCTATTCACCACTGCCGCCGCAACCGCAGAAACCGCCCCTATAGCCATTGCAGCGCCACCGACTTTCGCCATATTTTCAGTACTCATTTTTATTTGCATATTTTTTCACCTCCGCAGATTTTTGAGCAGATTGCTCAATTAAAGTTTTCCCGAAAACGAACAAAATCTATTTTCAAAAAGGAATAATATAATGGAATATGAACCATAAAAAAGAATGAATTTAAAATTAAATTTAAACAAAATAAATATTGATTATAAAACAAATTGTAGTATAATATTCCCTGTAAAAAAAGGATGTGTTCAAATGGAAAGCCAGAAAAGACTTATAGCCATAAACGATATATCAGGCTTCGGTAAGTGCTCGCTTACAGTTGCTCTTCCTGTAATTTCTGCCGCAGGCATAGAAACTGTTTGTATGCCGACTGCAGTTCTTTCTACCCATACAGGTGGATTTGAAGGCTTTACCTACAGAGATTTGACTGAAGATATGCCCAAAATGGCAGAACATTGGAAAACAATCGACATTAATCCTGCCGCAATATATTCAGGCTTTTTAGGTTCCTTTGACCAGATAGATATAGTAAAAAATTTCGTTGACGACTTTAAAACAGAAAATACACTTTTCATAGCAGACCCATGTATGGCAGACCACGGAAAAATGTATTCTGTTTTTGACGAAAGCTTTGCTAAAGCTATGGCTTCACTTTGCGCAAAGGCAGATATTATTCTTCCAAATATTACAGAAGCCTGCTTTATGGTTGGTGAAGAAGTAATTGAAGGAGTACAGACAGAGGAATATATTGAAAATCTTTTAAACAAGCTTCTCTCTATGGGTGCCAAAAACGTAATTCTTACAGGCGTATGCTTTGAAGATGGCAAATTAGGCGCAGCATGCATGGGGCAGGACAAAGTTCCTCACTACTATTTTGAAAACCGTCTTAATGGCGTTTACCACGGAACAGGCGATGTTTTTGCAAGCTCATTCTGCGGTGCTATTTTAAATAACTTTTCACTTCACGAAGCTATGGCTATTGCAGTAAGATATGTCTGCAACTGTATTGCCCGCACACAGACTATGGACAGACCTATAAAATACGGTGTAGATTTCGAGCGCGGAATCCCATTCTACATAAAGGAACTTGGTTTAATATGAGTGAATTGAATATTGTTTTAGTTGAGCCTGAAATACCACAGAACACAGGCAATATTGCCCGCACCTGCGCTGCAACGGGCGCAAGGCTGCATATAGTTAAACCTATGGGTTTTGCCATAGACGATAAAAAATTAAAGCGCGCAGGCCTTGATTATTGGTATTTGCTTGATTTAACGTATTATGAAAATATAAACGATTTTTTTGAGAAAAACAAAGATGGAAAATTTTTCTTTTTCACAACAAAGGCTCAAAGAACACATTCGGATGTTGAATATACCGATAAATCATTTTTAATTTTCGGCAAAGAAACAAAAGGACTCCCCGAGGAGCTCCTTTTAGAGCACCCCGAGGAGTGTGTGAGAATACCTATGATTGACGATGCAAGAAGCCTTAACCTTTCGAATGCTGTAGCAATCGGCGCATACGAAGCACTAAGGCAGATGGGCTACCCTACTCTGCAAAATATGGGACAATTGCATAATTACAGATGGTGAAAAAAGGTGGAGACGATATATCGTCTCCACCTTTTCATTTATCTATGGGCATACTCGCCACAGCATTCAGGGACATATCTGCAGTTTTTCCTGCAAGGAATTCGTAGTAACCCTGAGAAGCTATCATTGCCGCGTTGTCGCCACAATATTTAAGCTCAGGCATATAGAGCTTTATGTTGCGTTTAGCACATTCCTCTGCCATCACTCTGCGAAGGCGGGAGTTTGCAGAAACGCCGCCTGCAAGGACTATTTCCTTTGCATTAAAATCCTTAGCCGCCTTCATTGTGTGTGAGGTTAAAAGGTCTGTAACAGCCTTTATAAATGATGCGCCTAAATCCTCAGGTTTAACATCTTCACCCTTCTGTGAAGCATTATGAACAAGGTTTACCGCAAAGGTTTTAAGCCCTGAAAAGCTGAAATCATATTCAGAATCAGCTACCTTCGGCTTTGGAAATTTATATTTATTTTCATCACCGTTAACAGATATTTTATCAAGATTCACGCCACCGGGATACGGAAGACCCACTGTACGGGCGGCTTTATCCATAGCCTCGCCTGCAGCGTCGTCGCGTGTTCGTCCTATAACCTCAAACTCAGTATAAGATTTAACGTTTATAATATGGCTATGACCGCCTGAAACTACAAGAGAAAGAAAGGGTGGTTTTATTTCTTTATTTGAAATGTAGTTTGCCGCAATATGACCTCTTAAATGGTGAACAGGCACAAGAGGTATACCTGTTGCAAGAGAAAGACCTTTTGCATAGTTTACACCAACTAAAAGAGCGCCTATAAGACCGGGAGCATATGTAACCGCAATTGCATCTATATCAGCTAAAGTGCAGTTTGCGTCGCTTAAGGCTTTTTCAACTACACCGCAAATTGCTTCTGTATGGCGACGTGATGCAATTTCGGGCACAACACCACCATAAATTTTATGCTCTTCAACCTGTGATGCAATCACATTAGACAGAACCACTCTACCATCTTCAACAACAGCTGCGGCAGTTTCATCGCAAGAGCTTTCAATTCCAAGAATTTTCATAACTAATTTAGTCCTTTAAATCAATCGTCATTAAAACTGCGTCTTCACGTGGATTTTCATAAAAGCTTTTTCTCTTACCCACAACGCAAAAGCCTTTTTTGTTATATAACTTCTGAGCGGGCTCATTTGATTCCCTTACCTCAAGTGTAACAAAATCTGCACCTTCACCTCTACTGATTTCTACAAGGTAAGAAACCAGATCCTCGCCTATACCCTGACGCCTGAATGATGGGTTAACGGCAACATTTGTTATATAAACCTCACCCACAATATTGTGAGCGCCTATATAGCCTGCAACATTATCTCCTGATAACGCAACAAAGAAACGGGCGTTATCGTTTGATAATTCTTCCCTCAAACCACTTTCGCTCCAGGGAGTACTGAAGCACAGTTTTTCAATTTCAGCAATATTTTTTATATGGCATTCCGCCATTTTTACAATTTCAACACCCATCATTTTGTGTCATACCATGTCTTTCCGCAAGCAACCTCAACTGTAAACGGTACTGCCATCTGACAAGCTGTTTCCATAGTTCCCTTAAGGAGCTCTGCTACTTTTTGAGCTTCATTTTCAGGAGCTTCAATAATAAGCTCATCGTGCACCTGCATAATGAGTTTTGCCTTTGGAAACTCTGCCTTAAGGCGGTCGTATACACGAATCATGGCTATTTTAATAATATCTGCCGCAGTACCTTGAATAGGCATATTCATAGCAACTCGTTCACCAAAGCTACGCCTTATAGCATTGGATTCATTAAGCTCAGGAAGATACCTTCTTCTACCAAAATATGTTTCAGCATAGCCCTTCTCTTTGGCTGATGCTTTCGCATTTTCCATAAATGCAGCAACACCAGAATAATTGGCAAGATAACCTTTAATATAGCGGTCAGCTTCCTGAACAGAGGTACCAATATCCTGAGAAAGAGAAAATGCGCCTATACCGTAAACAATACCGAAGTTAACAGCCTTTGCCTTTCGTCTGTCAGAAGAGGTTACGTTCTCCAAAGGTATACCCATAACCTGAGATGCGGTTACAGAGTGGATATCTACACCATTAACGAAAGCATCTATCATATTTTTATCTTTCGCAAGTGCTGCAAGAACACGAAGTTCAATCTGAGAATAGTCGGCATCGACTAAAAGATGGCCTTCTTTTGCAACAAAAAATCTTCTTAACTCTCTGCCTTGTTCTGTACGAACAGGAATATTCTGAAGATTTGGTTCCGCAGAAGAAATTCTGCCTGTACGGGTTTCTGTCTGGTTAAGAGTTGAATGGATTCTTCCATCGTTATCAATAACCTTCAAAAGTCCTTCGCAATATGTGGACTTAAGCTTTGCCAAAGCCCTGTATTCAAGAATTTCATTGATAATAGGGTGCTTATCTCTTAAAGATTCAAGCACCTCTGCATTAGTTGAATAACCGCTTTTTGTTTTCTTTTTATGAGGAAGGTTAAGCTTATCTTCATCAAAAAGAATCTCACTTAACTGTTTAGGTGAATTAAGATTAAATTCACACCCTGCCATATCATAAACATTGTGAAGACACTCTTCAAGACGGGTAGAAATTTTTTCGTTATAGCTTTCAATTCCCTCTCTATCCACGAGAAAGCCTTCACGCTCCATTGAAGCAAGAACTCTTGCTAAAGGAAGCTCGATTTCGTAGAGAAGTTTTGTTTGATTTTTTTCTTCAATTGAAGCAGAAAGCTTCAATGAAAGTGCTTCAATTACTGCAGCATTCTGAACATATTCCTTCTCTGCTTCGTAAAAATCTGCTAATTCTCCTGCCTCTATTTTAACAGCACCTAATGAATAAGCACCGCTAAGAGCAGAAACTGAATAATCGCTTGAATTAGGATTAAGAAGATACGCGGCAAGCGACGTATCAAACTTAATATTCTTTAACTCTATACCGCTTGAATCGCAAAAGCTGTAAAGCTTCTTTGAATCGTCGGTATATTTTTCTATTCCTTCGTCATTGAATAAATCTGAAACAAATGAAAGGAACATAAAGTTATTATTTGCAGTAAGAACAACACCTTTTTCTGTTTTGAAAAGGATATATTCAATTCCGCAATCGTTATACTTAACTGTAAAATATGCCTTACCTGCAGATTTCAAATCCTCATAAAGGCTCTGAAAATCATCTGCTTCAAAAAGAGCAACTGACTTTCCGTCAGATACATCTTCCTCAATAGCACCATCAAAATCAAGACGTTTTAAAATCTTGAACATTTCAAGTGAAGAAAGGAGCTTTGTTGCCTTAACAGCATCAGGCTCTTTGATTTTATATGTTGAAAGGTCTGTGTCTACAGGAGCTTCAAGGCAGATTGTTCCTAAGGTTTTGCTGAGGAAAGCATTATCCTTTGAAGCCTCAAGCTTTACCTTCATACCCGGCTTTATATCAAGACTTTCAAGATTTTCGTATATATACTCAATAGAATGGAATTTCTGAATAAGCTCCTGAGCGCCTTTTTCACCTATACCTGCAACACCGGGAATATTGTCGGAAGTATCACCCTGAATTGCTTTAATATCTATAAGCTCTTCAGGTGTTACGCCATAAACCTCTTTTATTTTCGCTCTATCATATACAACTGTAGTGGATTTGCCCATTTTTGTTGTTGCAAGCAGAACATTTACATTATCTCTTACAAGCTGAAGGCTATCTCTATCGCCTGTTAAAATATAGCAGAAATCGTCCTCGGTACAGGCATTAGAAAGTGTACCGAGAATATCGTCAGCCTCATAACCCGGCTTTTCTATAACAGAAATACCTATAAGGGTCAGAAGTTCTTTTAATGTGGGGAATTGCTCAATAAGCTCCGCAGGAGCAGGCTTACGTGTACCTTTATATTCGCCATACATTTCGTGGCGGAAGGTTGGGTGGTGCACGTCGAATGCAACGGCAACAGAATCAGGCTTATGCTCCTCTAAAAGACCTAAAAGTATATTCATAAAGCCAAAAATACCGTTAGTAAACTTACCGTCTTTAGTAGTAAGCATACGGATTCCGTAAAAGGCTCTGTTTAATATTGAGTTGCCGTCAATAACAAGAATTTTCATAATTACCTCACAGATTGAGAGTTTCTAATGTAACAAAATGGTAGCTGTTTTGTTTAAGATAATTTTCTTCGCTGAGAGCCCGCAAGCAACCTAATGCTGCGGCATCTGTTGTATTACCCGGGATATGCACATTTATACCCGTAGCCTCTGAAATATATTTATCAAGTCCATACATATTTGAAAGACCACCGCAAAGGAAAATGCCGTCATCTGTAATATCCTTAACAAGTTCAGGCGGTGTAATTTCAAGAACGCTCTTTATTACCGCACAAATTTCATCAACGCTATCTCTGAGAGCAAAGTTTATTTCCCTTGCTGTAACCTCAAAGAATTCGGGCATACCATCCTTCATATTTTTGCCCTTAGCAACAGCAGCAATTGTTTCATCTCGCATTTTAGCACCTGAAAGCGTATGTTTAAGTTCATTTGCTGTCAGTCTGCCAACTGCAATACCACGGGTGGTTTTAAGATAGGTTTTTATTATTTTATCCATATTATTGCCGCCGACGGCAACGCTTTTTGCAATTGCTATACTGCCCATTGTAACAACAGCAACGCTTGTTGTACCCGCACCCACATTTACAATCATCGTACCATATGGTTTATTAAGCATAACGCCAATACCAAGAGCCGCCGCAAGAGGCTCCTCTATAAGAGTTGCCCTGCCGGCACCCGCTCTTAACACGCATCCTAAAATATTACGCTTTTCAAGATTTGTTATACCTGCAGGCATTGTTGCAACAACAGTAGGCTTGAATATTTTGTTTTTACATATACGGTCAAGAAAAACCTTTAAAAGCTTTTCTGTATTTTCAAGCTCGGAAACACCACCGCTGAGAATCGGTTTTACAAGCTTGATTGCATCAGGACATCTGCCTGTCATTTCAAGAGCCTTGCTACCCGCTTCAAGAACAAGACCTGTTTCTCTTTCAAGAGCAAGCACAGATGGCTCGCACAAAACTATACCCTTGCCTTCAACGGCGGCTGTAATATAGCCTGTACCTATATCAAGACCGATTTTTAATCCTACCATTGTTACACCTCTTTTCATACTAATCTAACTTAGTATTATACACCTTGTTAGTGTTTTTGTAAACAATAAAGAGCATATTCGTGTATTTACAAACCACTTTTTATATAGTACAATAAATGAGACTAATACACTTTCAAGAGGTGGATTTTATGGCAGGTGTAAAAAACTCAAAATTAAAGCTTTTGTATCTTGCAGAAATTTTTGAGAAAAAAACAGACGAAAACACATATATTTCCGCAACTCAGCTTTGTGATGAATTACAAAAACTTGGTATTCAGGCAGAAAGAAAATCAATTTATAAAGATATTGATGTACTTCGTGAATATGGCTACGATATTATTCATGAGGGTACTCGCAATAGTGGCGGTTATTTTTTAGGTGCAAGAAAATTCGAGCTTGCGGAAATACGTCTTTTATCTGATGCGGTACAGGCTGCAAACTTTATTTCACAGAAAAAGACTAATCAGCTTGTTGAAAAAATTGAAAGCTTTGCAAGTGATAAGCAGGCAAAGGTTTTACACTCTCAGGTTTATGTTGATAACAGACCAAAATGTAAAAACGAAGAAATTTTTTACACTATCAGCCTTCTTGACGAGGCTATTACCCAAGGCGTTAAGGTTACATTTACATACACAAAAAGAAAAATAACAGAAGAATTTAAAACTGCTACAGAAGAAAAAAGCTTCAAGGTAAGCCCATATGCGCTTATATGGTCAGATGACCATTATTATGTTGTTTGCAACAACGAAAAATACGATAACCTTATGCATCTTCGCATTGACAGAATCAAGCATCTTAGCACAACAAACGAGAAAGCTCGTCATTTTTCTGAGGTTTCCAACTATAAAAATAGCTTTGATTCTGCTGATTACGCATCAAAGCTTTTTAATATGTATAGTGGTGAACAAAAGCCTGTTGAGCTTATTTGCAGAAACGATTTACTCGAAACAATGCTCGACCGCTTTGGCGACAGAGTTAAGGTGCAGAAGGTTGATGATGAGAACTTTCTTCTGCGCACAAATGCAGTTGTCAGCGACGGCTTGGCGGCTTGGGTGCTTCAGTTTGGCGGAAGAGTTACAGTTAAAATGCCGAATGAGCTTATAAATTCCGTTAAGCAAAAGGCAGAGGAAATACTTAAGAAATATGAATAGAGCAAAAACTCTCAAGGAACTAATCCTTGAGAGTTTTTTAATGTAATTATTTAAAATACTCAACAGCGGCCTTGAACATCTTAATGTCGTAGTTACCGGGAACGTTCTTATAAAGTCCGTCGCCGATACGCTCGCTATGACCCATTTTACCGAATACTCTGCCGTCAGGTGATGTGATACCTTCAATTGCAAACATAGAATCGTTAGGATTGAAGTGAACATCACTTGTTGCATTACCCTGGAGGTCAACATACTGAGTAGCAATCTGACCGTTAGCCGCAAGCTCTCTTATAAGCTCCTCGCTTGCAAGGAAGCGACCTTCACCGTGAGAAATCGGCACATTGTAAATCTCGCCAACCTCTGTAAGAGCAAGCCATGGAGATTTGTTTGATGCAATTCTTGTACGTACAATTCTTGACTGATGGCGTGCAATTGTATTGTAAGTAAGAGTTGGGCAATTTTCGTCTGTATCAATAATCTTACCATATGGCACAAGACCAAGCTTAATAAGTGCCTGGAAGCCGTTACAGATACCGCACATAAGACCATCGCGGTTTTCGAGAAGGTCTGTTACGCCCTCTTTAACTGCTGCGTTACGGAAGAATGCTGTAATGAACTTACCTGAACCATCTGGTTCGTCGCCGCCTGAGAATCCACCGGGGATGAAAACCATCTGAGCATCTTTGAGCTTTGAGGCAAACTCATTTACGCTTTCTGTAATGCCTGCAGATGTTCTGTTTTTAATAACAATGATTTCAGGCTCAGCACCTGCATCACGAACAGCCTTTGCTGAATCAAATTCGCAGTTTGTGCCGGGGAATGCGGGAATAAGAATCTTTGGCTTTGCAACCTTGATTGCAGGAGCTTTACGCTCTGTTGCACTGAACGAGAAGTTCTCAACCTTTGTGCCTGTATCGGCAATATTACAGCTATAAACACTTTCAAGCTTATCTTCATAAATCTTGAGAACATCTGTTAAATCAAGGCTTTCACCATTAAGTGAGAATACTGCATTTTCTGTAACAGTACCGATGAATTCGCCATCGATATCTTCGGTTGCTTCAAGAAGGAATGTAGCGTAGTTGTATGAGAAGAGGCTTTCAACTGTCTGTGTGTCATCAAACTCAAAGCCGTAGCCGTTACCGAATGCCATCTTCATAACTGCTTCTGCAACGCCACCCATACCAGGTGTGTAGCAGGAAACTGCTTTACCTTCACGAAGAAGAGCGCAAACAGTATCAAACACTTTAAGAAGAGATGCTGTAACAGGAAGACCGTTTTCATCAAGCTCAGGCTTAACAAGGTAAACCTTGTTGCCTGCCTTTTTGAATTCAGGTGAAACAATATCTTTAACCTTTTCGGTTGTTACTGCGAAGGAAACAAGTGTTGGCGGAACATCTAAATCTTCGAATGTACCGCTCATTGAGTCCTTACCACCAATTGAGCCGACACCAAGCTCCTTCTGTGCTTCAAATGCACCGAGGAGGGCTGCAAGAGGCTTGCCCCAACGCTTAGGCTCTTTGTTTACTCTTTCAAAGTACTCCTGGAATGTAAGATATACATCCTCGAACTTTGCACCTGTGGCAATAAGCTTACAGATTGATTCAACAACTGCAAGATATGCGCCGTGGTATGGGCTCTTTTCTGTAATGAATGGGTTGTAGCCCCAGGACATAAGAGAGCAATCATCTGTATGCTTCTTTTCAACAGAAATCTTCTGTACCATTGCCTGAATTGGTGTAAGCTGATACTTACCGCCGAATGGCATAAGAACTGTACCTGCACCGATTGTTGAGTCGAAACGCTCTGAAAGGCCACGCTTTGAGCAGATGTTAAGGTCATCTGCCATAGCCTTCATATTATCTGTGAATGAGCCTGAAATTTCCTTTTCATAGCTCTGTGGTTTTGAGGTTTCAACATTAACGTGCTTATCTGCACCGTTAGAGTTAAGGAATTCACGGCTGATGTTACAAATAACATTACCGTTCCATGTCATAACAAGTCTTGGGTCAGCTGTAACCTCTGCAACCGGTGTTGCCTGAAGGTTTTCTTTTTCAGCAAGCGCAAGGAATTTTTCAACATTTTCCTTTTCGATAACAACTGCCATTCTTTCCTGAGATTCGGAAATAGCAAGCTCTGTACCGTCAAGACCTTCATATTTCTTCGGAACTGCGTTAAGGTCAATTTTAAGACCATCTGCAAGCTCACCTATAGCAACAGAAACACCGCCTGCACCGAAGTCGTTACAACGCTTAATCATCTGTGTAGCTTCTTTGTTCCTGAACAATCTCTGAAGCTTTCTTTCTTCAGGAGCATTACCCTTCTGCACCTCTGCACCGCAAGTTTCAAGCGATGATGCAGTGTGTGATTTTGAAGAGCCTGTTGCACCACCGCAACCATCACGACCTGTTGCGCCACCGAGAAGGATAACAACATCACCAGGGTCAGGACATTCACGGCGAACGTTTTCCTGAGGAGCTGCTGCAACAACCGCGCCAATTTCCATACGCTTTGCAGCATAGCCCGGATGATAAAGCTCGTCAACAATGCCTGTAGCAAGACCAATCTGGTTACCGTATGAAGAATAACCTGCTGCTGCAGTTGTAACAATTGTACGCTGAGGAAGCTTACCCTTGATTGTTTCTGAAACAGGCTTCAATGGGTCTGCCGCACCTGTAACACGCATAGCACCGTAAACATATGCTCTGCCTGAAAGCGGGTCACGGATAGCGCCACCGATACATGTTGCCGCGCCACCGAATGGCTCGATTTCTGTTGGATGGTTGTGTGTTTCGATCTTGAAAAGAAGGAGCCAAGGCTCTGAAACGCCATCAACATCTACATTTATTTTAACTGTACAAGCATTGATTTCTTCTGATTCATCAAGCTTATCAAGCTTGCCGTTAACCTTAAGATACTTAACTGCAACTGTTGCCAAGTCCATAAGGCAGATTGGCTTTGTTCTGCCAAGTTCTTTTCTTACATTGATATACTCTTCATAAGCTGACTGAAGAAGCTCATCTTCAAATGTAACGTTATCAATAACTGTAAGGAAGGTTGTATGACGGCAGTGGTCTGACCAGTATGTATCTATCATTCTGATTTCAGTGATAGTTGGGTCTCTGTCTTCAGATTTAAAATACTGCTGACAGAATGCAATATCATCTGCATCCATTGCAAGGCCATAATCCTTAACAAAGTTTTCAAGACCTGCTCTATCAAGAGCAATAAAGCCATTAAGAGTTTCAACCTCTGTAGGAATATCGTATTTCATTGCAAGTGTTTCAGGCTTTTCGAGAGTAGCCTCTCTTGCTTCAACAGGGTTAATAACATACTTTTTGATTTCAGCAATATCCTCTGCTGAAAGGTTACCGTAAAGAGCGTAAACCTTTGCACTCTTTACTATTGGGCGCTCGCCCTGAGAAATAATCTGAATACACTGCGCTGCAGAGTCTGCTCTCTGGTCGAACTGACCTGGAAGGAATTCAACTGCAAAAACAGTAGCACCGCTTAAATCAACATCTTCTGTTGCAATATCAAGCTGAGGCTCTGAGAAAACTGTTTTGATAGCATATCCAAAAAGCTCTTCTGTAATATTTTCAGCATCATAGCGGTTAATAACCCTTACATCTTCAAGGTTTTTGATACCTAAGAGAGTGCGAGCATCACCTAAAAGAGATTTTGCTTCGTTAGCAAGCTCTTTTTTCTTTTCAACAAATACTCTGTATACCATTTCTTAATCCTCCAATACCGCAAGGGCTTTTGCACCGATATCGTTGCGATAAAATGCATTATCAAAATGAATCTTTTCAACAAGGGCATATGCAGATTTAACTGCAGACCTTAAATCATTCTCAACTGCAGTTGCGCCTAAAACTCTGCCACCGTTTGTGAGAAGCTTACCGTCTTTAAGAGAGGCGCCTGCAACGTAAACATTATTTTCAATATCTTCGGGGATAGTCATTTCAAAGCCTTTTTCGTAGCTCTGAGGGTAACCCTTTGAAGCCATAATTACGCAAGCGGCACTCTTTTCGCTGAACTCAACATCAATTTCGCTTAAGCGCTCTTCTGTAACTGCCCTCATAACTGTGAGAAGGTCTGTTTTAAGAAGAGGAAGCACAACCTGTGTTTCAGGGTCACCGAAACGGCAGTTATATTCAATAACCTTTGGTCCGTTCGGAGTAAGCATAAGGCCAAAATAAAGGCAACCTTTAAATGTTCTGCCCTCATCATTCATAGCGTTCATTGTAGGAATGAAGATTTTTTCCATACATTCCTCAGCAACAGCTTTTGTGTAATAAGGGTTAGGAGCAATTGTACCCATACCGCCTGTGTTAAGACCTGTATCGTTATCCCCGGCTCTCTTATGGTCCATAGAGGAAATCATAGGAGCAACCTTTTTACCGTCTGTGAAAGCAAGAACGGAAACCTCAGGACCTGTAAGAAATTCCTCAATAACAATATTATCACCGCTTGAGCCGAAAGCCTTATCCTGCATCATTGAAACAACCGCTGCCTTTGCTTCGTCGCGAGTCTGTGCGATTATAACACCTTTACCGAGAGCAAGACCGTCTGCCTTGATAACTGTTGGAATTGGTGCAGTTTCAAGATACTCAAGAGCTTTATCCATATCATTGAACACTTCATAAGCTGCAGTAGGAATACCATACTTTTTCATAAGGTTTTTGGAGAAAACCTTACTTCCCTCAATTATAGCTGCATTGGCGCGAGGACCGAAGCAAGATATGCCCTTCGCCTCAAGAGCATCTACGCAACCAAGCACAAGAGGGTCATCGGGAGCAACAATTGCATAATCAATCTTGTTTTCAACTGCAAATTCAACGATTTTTTCAATATCCTTTGCACCGATATCTACAAGAGTTGCATCCTTTGCCATACCGCCGTTACCGGGGAGAGCAAAAATTTCTGTAACATCTTTATTTTCTTTGATTTTTTTAATGATAGCGTGTTCTCTACCGCCACCACCGATAACCATTATTTTCATTATTAAATCACCATTTTGTTTTATTAAAACTTATAAAAATTTGAAAGAAAATCGTTCAGAGTGCCGTTTTGTGTGAGTGGTGCTGTATAAAGATACTGCCCCGAAACACAAGAACGGTGCTATGTGCGATTTTACTCAAATTTTAATGATGGAATAAACGCATACCTGTGAAAGACATAGTCATATTGTACTTATTAGCACATTCAATAACTATATCATCACGGATTGAGCCGCCTGGTTCTGCAATGTACTTAACACCGCTCTTCTTTGCACGTTCAATATTATCACTGAATGGGAAGAAAGCGTCCGAGCCGAGAGCAACACCATCGATAGTTGCAAAGTATGCTTTAATATCTTCATCTGTAAGAGGATCAGGCTGTTCTGTGAAGTATTTCTGCCAGTTACCATCTGCACAAACATCCTCTTCATTTTTGTTGATGTAGCCATCAATAACGTTATCTCTGTCAGGTCTGCCAAGTGTATCCTTGAAAGGAAGGTTAAGCACCTTGTCATGCTGACGAAGGAACCATGTATCTGCCTTTGTACCTGCAAGACGTGTGCAGTGAACTCTTGACTGCTGACCTGCTCCAACACCGATTGCCTGACCATCTACAGCATAGCAAACTGAGTTAGACTGTGTATATTTAAGAGTAATGAGAGCAATTATAAGGTCGCGGATTGCGCTTTCTGGCATATCCTTGTTTTCTGTAACAATGTTTGAAAGAAGCTCTCTGTTGATTTCAAAATTATTTCTGCCCTGCTCAAAGGTAATACCATAAACCTGCTTTGTTTCGATTGGTGCAGGAACGTAGTCAGGGTCAATTTTAACTATATTATAGTTACCATTTCTCTTTGATTTGAGAATTTCAAGTGCTTCAGGCTCATAACCTGGAGCTATGATACCATCAGAAACCTCGCGTTTAATCATAAGAGCTGTTGTAACATCGCAAACATCTGAAAGAGCTACCCAGTCGCCGAAAGAACACATTCTGTCGGCACCTCTTGCTCTTGCGTATGCACAAGCTAAAGGAGAATCGTCAAGGCCTTCAATATCGTCTACGAAGCAAGCCTTTTTAAGCTTATCTGAAAGCGGAACACCAACCGCTGCAGATGTTGGGCTAACATGCTTGAAAGATGTTACAGCAGGAAGTCCGAGAGCCTCTTTAAGCTCTTTAACAAGCTGCCATGAGTTGAATGCATCAAGGAAGTTTATGTAACCCGGTCTGCCACAGAGGATTTCTATAGGAAGCTCTGCACCATCCTGCATATAAATTTTAGATGGCTTCTGATTTGGGTTACAGCCGTATTTTAATTCAAATTCTTTCATTTCGCTTTCTCCTTATTTATTTTTGTTTACGATTCTTGAATCATACTCACCTGTTGCAAGGTCAATGTATCTTACAAAAAGTGAAACCTTGTTATCTTCATTAAGATTTGTCCAGATAAGGTCTGTAAGTGAATCAATATCCATATCTGGAAGCTCAAGTGTTTTGGGCTCACCCTCAAAGCTTGGAAGAGGATTACCGTCGCACTTATATGTGTGAATAAACTTTGCTTTGCCTGCAAGTGGATTTGAATAAGCGTATGTATATCTCTGGCAGGATGAGCCGTCGCCATCTGCAGATTTAAGAATGGACATAGCATAATTCATATCGCCATTTTCAAGGTGAATAATACCTGAAATACGAGGAGTATAGTTTGGAGCATCGTCTTCAAATTCTCTTGTACGAAGAGACTGTTCAAAGGTCATCTGCTTATCCATAAGGTCGTAGATAGTATCTGTCTGGTCGCCGTTTGTAACGATTGTTTTATTACCTAAAACTCTTACAGGAGCGTAGATAATAAGGTGTGGGTCAGTCATTTTTGATTCATCGAAAGCCTGAGTTCTGATACCCTGACCATCTTCAATGAATACGCGATTACGACTGTTTTCGCTTCTACCCATTATAAAGTAAGCTGTGATAGCCTTTTTGCCATCTGCGCTTTTACCGATTACAATACCTCTGCCGTGATATGGGAGAGAATTAAGCTCTTCTTTAAGTGTTCTGATTTCCATACTATCTATCCTTTCAAGCTTTATTTACTTATTATTTCTTTTGAAACTTTTTCAACTGACTGTGGCAAAATAATCCATTCTGCATTTTCCATAACTCTCTTCTGAAGAGTTTCAGCAGTATCCTCAGGAAGAATATCAACTGCCTTCTGCATTATAATTTCGCCACCATCGGGAATTTCATTAACAAAATGAACTGTTGCACCCGTTACCTTAACGCCCTTTTCAAGGGCCGCTTCGTGCACACGAAGACCATAGAAGCCTTCACCGCAGAATGAAGGGATCAGGGACGGATGAACATTAATAATTCTTTTGGGATATGCGCTTGTAAAGCTTTCGCTGAGGATTGACATAAAGCCTGCAAGAACAATTATGTCAATCTGATTTTCAGTTAAAGCATTTTTAATTGCTTCTTCAAATATCTCTCTTGAACCAAGCTCTTTTTTTAGGAAAACTGCAGTTTTTATGTTTTCTCTTGAAGCTCTTTCGAGAGCATAAGCATTAGCGTTATTTGAAATAACAAGTGTAATTTCACCGCTTGAAATTACTCCGCTTTTCTGTGCATCTATAAGCGCCTGAAGATTTGTGCCGCCGCCTGAAACAAGTACGGCAATTTTTGCTTTTCTGCTCATATAAAATCTTCTTTCAATTATTCAAGAATAATCTTTTCGTCTGACTCGATGATTTCACCGATTACGTATGCATCCTCGCCATTTGTCTTGAGAATTTCAATAGCTTCCTCAACCTGAGAAGCGGGAACAACAACGCTCATACCAACGCCCATATTATAAGTGTTGAACATATCTCTTTCAGGAACGTTGCCCCACTTGGCAATTACATCAAAAATAGGAAGAACCTTAACAGCAGACTTATCTATCTTTGCGCACAAGCCATCAGGAATTGAACGAGGAATATTCTCGTAGAAGCCGCCACCTGTAATATGAGAAATACCCTTTACATCAACCTTTTCTATAAGAGCAAGGATTGATTTAACATAAATTCTTGTAGGAACAAGCAATGCTTCTGCAATTGTTTTGCCGCCTAATTCTTCACGCTCTACGTAAAGCTCAGGATTGTTGTTATCAATATCAAACACCTTACGGCATAAGCTGAAGCCGTTAGAATGAATACCTGTTGAAGGAAGAGCAATAACAACGTCGCCAACAGACATCTTGCTGTTATCAATCATTTTTGGTTTATCAACTATACCTACTGCAAAGCCTGCAAGGTCATAATCTTCAACAGGCATTAAGCCCGGATGCTCTGCAGTTTCGCCACCCGTAAGCGCGCAACCTGACTGAACGCAACCTTCTGCAACACCGCTTACGATTTCAGCAATTTTTTCAGGAATGTTTTTACCGCAAGCGATATAGTCAAGGAAATAAAGTGGCTTTGCACCAACGCAAACGATATCGTTAACGCACATAGCTACTGCGTCAATACCGATTGTATCATGTTTATCCATAAGGATAGCTAACTTAACCTTTGTACCACAACCGTCAGTACCTGAAACCAATACAGGATGCTCCATACCCTTAGCAAAACCAAGGTCAAAGCAACCACCGAAGCCGCCAACATCATCCATTGAGCCTTCGTTACGTGTTCTGGCAATGTGTTTCTTCATAAGTTCAACTGCCTTGTAGCCTGCTGTAATATCAACACCTGCTGCTGCATAGCTTTCTGATCTTGAGTTTTTCATATCTGTTCTCCTTAAAATTTATTAAAAGTAATAATTAACCTTTTCCGTTCCAGCAGTAAGTGCAAACCTCGTCTGCAGGAAGACCGATTGCTTCAATTATGCCTTCAAGAGTCTGGAATTCCAGAGATGCAAAATTAAGCTTTTCGCAAATTGCTTTACGCATTTTCTGACCGCGCTCTGTAGAAGCATCGCTATATTCATCTAAATGCTTAAAACCCTCTTCACCCTCAAGCTCCATAATGGTTGATCTTGAGATAAGCTCCATTTCCGAGGTAGCTCTTGAGAAGTTAAGGTATTTACAGCCGTACATAATTGGTGGGCAAGCAGAGCGCATATGCACCTCTTTTGCACCATTTTCATAAAGGAACTCAACTGTTTCACGAAGCTGTGTACCTCTTACGATACTGTCATCCACAAAGAGAAGCTTCTTGTCTTTAATAAGGTCGTGAACAGGTATCTGCTTCATTTTAGCTACCTTGCTACGCTCCTTCTGGTTAGATGGCATAAAGCTTCTTGGCCATGTAGGTGTATATTTAATAAAAGGCCTTGCAAAAGGCACGGAGCTTTCATTTGAATAGCCTATTGCATGAGGAGTACCTGAATCAGGAACACCGCCTACATAATCAACATCATTTGAAACTCCGGTTATTTTATCATGCTCTGCCATAATTTTACCGTTGCGGTAGCGCATGATTTCAACATTTACCCCCTCATAGCATGAGGTTGGATAACCGTAATAACTCCAAAGAAAAGCGCATATTTTTGTTTGGTTACCAGGCTTTGCAAGTTGAGTATAGGAATCACATGTAATCTCTACAATTTCACCTGGGCCTAATTCTTTATAATCTTCATAACCTAATTTTAGATATGAAAAAGATTCAAAAGCAACAC
>JAZNME010000008.1:0-100113 GCA_045579445.1 Acutalibacteraceae bacterium
AATCAATGGAAAAATGGTTGAGAGAACAAGGTTAGTGATGATTACGGGCTTAAAGAAAAACCTGTTGTTGTGCTCCTTTTTGCAAATAATTGCACACCAAATAAGCGTAATAAATAACCATAAAAAAGAAAGAACAGCACCAATGGTAGTAAGTAAACTTAAAGCCATCATAAACACTTCGTAAAGTTGAAGAGAAAGTCCACCTTGTATCAACCAGCAGATAGCGGCAAAGATGTATAGTACGAAAGTGATACAATAGAAGGACAAGGTTGCAATGCAAAAGGTTTTCAGTTGTTCAAATCTTTCAGAGTTAGTTTTCATGAAATCATCTCCTTTAAAAGCCATGAGAAATAACAAAATGATAAATAAGCGTAATCAGTAAGTTTACAATTACAAAGGGTTTAAGAAAATATTTTATAGTGTGTTCGTGTAAGCAAATAACAGCACACGATATGGATGTAACTAAAAAAGATATATGAGAAAGATAGTAACATCCATATATAAGATAGCTTGCAAGAGTCGCACAAAGCTCACCAAGGTGATTTAGCGTACTGCTATTTACAGTTTGTAATAATATACAGCTAACATAAGCTATAATTAAAAGAGCGAAAAAAGATAAGGTTATAAAACACAAAGCTTTAATATATTTAAAGGCTTTAGATACATTTGTCATAAAATCAACTCCTTTTCTGGTTTTATCATATCAAACAGAAAAGAGAATTACGGGGAAATGTAATTTTTAAACTTGTTTTTGTAATTTTTGTTCAGTAAAAGCAGATAATGTTTTTGCACTATTATAATTGAAAAGTATAGCTGTGTGTGATAATATATTGACAGTATGTATTTATGAAAATCTTTCGGAGGATTTATAATGAAAAAATTTATGGATAAAGACTTTTTGCTTTCAACCGAAACAGCAAAAAAACTCTATGCTGCTTGCGAAAATACTCCTATATTTGACTGGCACTGCCATCTCCAGCCAAAGGAGATTTACGAAAACAAAGAGCCTTCAGATATTGCAGCATTGTGGCTTGGCGGCGACCACTATAAATGGAGAGGTATGCGCTCCTGTGGTATCAGTGAAGAATATATTACAGGTGATAAATCACCATATGAAAAATTCAAGGCTTGGGCAAGCGCTATGCCTAATTTAATAGGTAATCCTCTTTACCATTGGACTCACCTTGAATTACAGCGCTATTTTGATATTTATGAGCCTCTTTCACCTGCTACCTGCGATGATATATGGGAAAGAGCAAATGCGAAAATAAAAGCAGGTGGCTTTACTCCGAGAGAGCTTATTGAAAAAAGTAATGTAGCATTCGTTTGCACCACAGACGATGCTGCAGATACACTCGAATACCACAAGCTTTTAGCAGAAGATAAATCCTTTAAATGCAAGGTGCTTCCTGCGTTCCGCCCTGATAAAGCTCTCGGAATTGAGCTTCCCGGCTACAACGAATGGGTAGTAGCTCTCGAAAACGTAATCGGCAGAAAGGTTACTTCTTTCACAGAGCTCAAAAAAGCTCTTCTTGAAAGAATTGAGTTCTTTGCAGAAATGGGATGCCGTGCTTCCGACCACGCCTTCACTTATGTTCCATATAACAGAGCAGGGGAAGATGAGCTTAACGATATTTTTGCTCGTCAGCTTAAGGGTGAAGCTCTTTCGAAGGATGAAATAGATAAATATAAAACAGAGCTTATGCTTTTCCTTGCAGGGGAATATAACCGCCTTGGTTGGGGTATGGAAATCCATATCGGTGCTATGCGTAATAACAACGGCATTATGTTCAAGAAATTAGGCCCTGATACAGGCTATGATTCTGTTGCAGATTACGAAATCGCTGTAAGCCTTTCAAGGCTTCTTGATGCAATGCTTTGTGGGGCAGGTCTTCCGAAAACTGTTTTATTTACCCTCAATCCGAAGGATAACTATGTACTCGGCACAATGCTTGGCAACTTCCAGTCAGACGAGGCTGAATCTAAAATTCAGTTCGGCTCTGCTTGGTGGTTTAACGATAACTACGACGGTATGCGCACACAGATGCAGACACTTATGAATTTGGGTGTTATTTCAAAGTTTGTGGGTATGATTACCGACTCAAGAAGCTTCCTTTCATATCCACGCCACGAATATTTCCGCAGAATTCTCTGCGAGCTTTTAGGCGACCTTGTGGAAGAGGGTAAATATCCTGATGACATTGAGTTCTTATCAAAGGTTGTTCAGGATATTTCATATAACAACGCGGTTAAATATTTCGGAGTGTAAGCTATGGCAGGTATATTCAGACAAAACAGCGAAATCACATATGATGATAAGGACTTAATGGAGGAAAACTCCTTTATAGGTGCCGAACCCGATATGACACCTATTCCGAAATTTGAAGATATAAAGGGTGAGCTTCCTCAGCCCTTGTGGGATAATCATCAGGATTACCTTGATTGCTATTGGAAGGCTTGGGAAATTGCCTTCAGCAATCTTGGAATGCCCACAAAGGAAAATGGCTTTGTAAGCCGTTATATAGATGCAGCCTTCAGCGCTTGCATCTTTATGTGGGATTCTGCATTTATGCTTATGTTCGGCAAGTATGCAGACAGAATTTTTAAATTCCAAAAAACCTTTGATAATTTCTATTCACATCAGCATGTTGACGGATTTATCTGCCGTCAGATTGAGGAGGATACAGGTAACGATGTTTTTGCACGTCACGATCCTGCTTCAACAGGCCCTGAGGTTATGACATGGTGTGAGTGGGAATACTACCTTAATTTCGGTGATAAGGATCGACTTTCCCGCGTTTTCCCATGCCTTGTAGCATATCACCAGTGGATGCAGGAGCATTTCACATGGCGTGACGGTACATATTTTTCCTCGGGTTACGGCTGCGGTATGGATAACTGCCCTCGTCTTGATGAAAAATACCATGTTTGCTACAGTCATGGTCATATGATATGGGTGGATGCTTGTATGCAGGAGCTTAATGCCTGCAACCTTCTTATAAAAATGGCTAAGGAGCTTGGCAGAGAGGAGTTTATTCCTGAGCTTCAGGCAGAAAGCGATCACCTTTTCAAGGTCATAAATGAAAAACTGTGGGATGAAAAAACAAAGTTTTATTATGATCTTAAGAATGATGATACCTTTAACGGTGTAAAGCATATAGGTGCATTCTGGGCTCTTCTTGCAAAGTGTTTGCCTGATGAAAGAGCCGAAAGCTTTATTGCTCACCTTAATAATGAAAATGAGTTTAAAACAGAGCATAGAGTGCCGACCCTTTCAAAAGACCACCCTGAATACAATCCTAAGGGCGGTTATTGGTGTGGCTCTGTGTGGGCACCAACAAACTATATGGTGCTTAAAGGCCTCGACAACTACGGAAAATATGACCTTTCCTACGAAATTGCATGCACCCATCTTGATGCAGCAGTTGAGGTGTTTATAAATACAGGCACTTTATTTGAAAACTACGCACCCGAAAAAACAGAGGGTGAGTTTACAAGAGGTAGCTCTTCAATGCCTAATTTTGTAGGCTGGACAGGTCTTATCCCTATTTCCATAATGTTTGAGTATGTTTTCGGCATAAAGCCTGATGCTTCAAACAACAAAATTGAGTGGCATGTAAACCTTACAGAGCGCCATGGTATAGAGAAATATCCGTTTGGTGTCAACGGCGAGTTGACTCTTTTGTGCGAAGCAAGAGAAAGTGAGGATCAAGAGCCTCAGATAACTGTACAATCAAATATCCCCGTTACCCTCGAAATTGTGTGGGGAGAAAACAGAAAAACAATTAAAATCCAAAATGATTGAATAGTTGACTAACGAAGTCAGAAAGTGTAAAATATCAGTAAAGCCTTTTGGAGGGATATTATGGCAAACGCAGTAAAAGAAACTAAAAACTATGTTCCCAAAAAAGAAGTCAGAACATATGCAATTGCAGCATTAGGTCAGGGTCTTGTTTATAGCTGTATGTCCAGCTATGTAACAGACTATTATATGAACGTTTTAGCACTTGATGCGATGTTCGTTATTCTTCTTATGCTTGTTGCACGTGTTTTTGATGCTCTTTACGATCCATTCATTGGTATGGCAATGGATAGGAAGAAAACTAAGTGGGGCAGAATGAAGCCTTACCCTGTAATTACTGCAATTCCTATTGCAATACTTACAATACTTATGTTTGTTAACCCTGGTTTTGATACACAGAATCAGACTATCGGTCTTTATGTGTTTGTTGGTATTAGCTATGTACTTTGGGGTATGGTTTACTCTATAAGTGATGTTCCATTCTGGAGTCTTCCTAATGTTATGACACCGGACGCAAAAGAGCGCGGTGTGCTTATTTCTCACGGTAAAACAATTGGTGGTATCGGCAGTGCGGTAACGGTTGCCCTTCCTATTATTGTAGGTTACTTTGTTGCAGGCAGAGAAAATGCAGACATTTTAAAATACGCTATTATGGCAATTTCAATGTCTGTTATCGGTATGCCTCTTTACTCAATGGCTTCCTTCAAGGTTAAAGAAAGAGTTCAGCTTCCAAATGTTACTAAAAAGGATGATGGTCAGCCATCAACATTCAAGCGCCTTTTCAGCTGCAAGCCTTTAATGCTTGTTGTTCTTGCAGGTGTTCTTTCATTTGGTAGATATATGCTTCAGGCGGCAGCACCTCATGTTGCACGTTATTCAGGTCTTTATATCGGCAGCAAGCCAACAACACTTGAAGAGTATAACACAAATATTTCTAACGTAGCACTTGTTATTCAGATTTGTGCGGCTCTCGGTATGTTTGGCGCAATGCTTGTTTTACCAAAGCTTTACAAGAGATTTGAGTATAAGAGAATTATGCTTGTATCCTGCCTAGGTGGCTTTGTAGCAAGCTTGTTTACAATTGCTATTGGTTGGACAACAAAGAATCTTCTTCTTTGCATTCCATTTATGTTGATTTCTGCAGTTCCTCTTGGTGTTATCAACAACGTATCCTTCGCTATGGTGTGCGATTGTCTTGACTACCTTGAGTGGAAAACCGGTCTTCGTGATACAGGCTTGGGCTCATCCTGTCAGGCGTTCGTTAACCAGATTGGTAACGCCTTTGCAACAGTTATGATTATTGGAATGTACATATTAATAGACCTTGACGTTGCAACACTTAACAGCAAAGCTGAAAGCGTAGTGAATATTGCTATGAACCTTGATGCAACAAAGCAGTTCGGTATGTTCGCCCTTGTAACTATTGTTCCGGGTATCAGTCTTCTCCTTTGTGCAATTCCATTATTCTTCTACAACCTTACAGGTGAAAAGAAAAAGAAGATTTTTGAAGAGCTTGCACAGCTCAGAAAAGAACGTGGCGTAGAAGTTGAAGAATAATTAAGCATTGTATAATAAAACCGTCTTGAGTTATTTTCTCAAGACGGTTTTTATGTATGACTAAATATTTGCAAAGGCAACTTCACTTGCCCCATAGGGCAAACTTAGTTGCAAGATGCTACGCATCTTGCTATTTCCAACAATCTACATCGTGTGGAAGGTTTATGCTTTTTGCTTTGAATACAGGGTTCAGACCTTGCTTTCTTTGTTTGTCGTAATCCTTAAGAGCGGCAACTGCGTATTTACTAAGAATAAATATAACAGGGATGTTTATGATTGTCATACCACCCATTGCAATATCTGCAATGTTCCATAAAAGGTCTGCGCTAAGGCCTGCGCCTACGAAAATAAGAAGTGCAGCAACTATATGGTAAACGTTCATAACCCATTTTTTAGGCTGTTCTCTGCAAAGGAAGATAACTGCCATATCTACATAGTAAATGTTGCCTAAGAGGGTAGTGAAGGCAAATAAAATCATTGCAACAGTAATGAATATCGGACCAAAAGCACCAAGTGTTTCAGAAAGAGCTGCCTGTACATATGGTGCACCTGAAAGTTCAGCAGAAGGCTCAACACCTGAACACATGCACATAAATGATGATGCGGAGCAAACAAGGAGAGTATCAATAAATACAGAAAGCACCTGAACAAGACCTTGCTTTACAGGGTGCTTAACGTCTGCGGAAGCAGAAGCGTTTGGCGCTGAGCCGACACCTGCCTCGTTGCTGAAAAGACCACGCTTGATACCAAACATTACGCAGGAGCCTGAGAAACCGCCGAATATAGCCTGAAAATCAAAAGCTTCTGTAAAAATTGTTCTGAAAACATCAGGAAGCATTTTGAAATTTATAACAACAATTACCAGCGATGCAAGAATATATGCACAGCCCATAAAAGGAACTAAAAAGCTTGTTACGCTGATAATTCTTTTACCGCCACCTATAAGGCAGTATCCGCAGATAACAGCTAAGATAATGCCGATTATCCAAGGTGTTGTTGCAGGATTATAGAAGCTGTAGGAGGAAAATGTTGATTGAAGATTGTATGAAGCCAACATATTAAAGCCAACGCCATAGGTGAATATAAGAAGAATAGTGAAGATAATAGCAAGAGGCTTGTTTTTTAAGCCTTTTTGTATATAGTAAGCAGGTCCGCCTGAATATGTACCATCTTCGTTTTTCTTTTTGTAAATCTGCGCAAGAGTGCTTTCTATAAATGCAGAAGCGCTACCTATGATAGCGATAACCCACATCCAGAAAACAGAGCCGAAGCCACCGAGGCAAAGAGCAGTAGAAACACCAATAATATTACCGGTTCCTACTCGGGAAGCAGTTGAAACCATAAGAGCCTGAAAGGAAGAAACGCCTTTACCGTCTTTTGGTTTTTCTGTTACGGCTTTTATTTGCTCCTTAAATAGTCTGAATTGAACAAATTTTGTTTTAAAACAGAATATGAGACCGCCAACAACAAGAAGAATAATAAGTATATAGCTGTATAAAGCGTTACTTATACCTGCAATAATTTCTTCAAACATATATTTACCTACCTTGCGACATAATGACAAAATTATACAAGATACGACAGATTATGTCAAATTGCAAAATAAAAAGGAGAGGCAGAAGCCTCTCTTTTTTAAATGGTAAAACTGTAAGCCGGGTTCTGTCGTTTAAGGCAATCATCTATCTACGCGTTATGTTGCCATAACGCTTTAGCCACCCGTTGGGGATGCGAAAAAATCGCTGTCCGGCAAACTCCCCGGTCGGTGTTGCATCGGGTAGGGTTTACATGGCCGCGATGTCTCCACCGCGCCGGTGCGCTCTTACCTCGCCTTTCCACCCTTACCGAAAAAATCGGCGGTATATCTCTGTTGCACTTTCCCTAAGGTTACCCTCGGCTGCCGTTAGCAGTTACCCTGCCGTATGATGCCCGGACTTTCCTCGTCTGCGCATAAAGCGCCTCCGCGACTGCCCATTTTACCAAAGGGTATTTTACATTATTCTTTTTGTTTAGTCAAGAGGTTTGAATTAAAGTTAGGAGCGAGGAGTTAGGAGTGAGGAGTTTCGGGGTTACGCCGTTATTATAATTCGTAATTCATAATGCGTAATGCGTAATTATCGGAACTGAACATTATAAGCTTCGCGAAGCCTATCATCCCTGTGCGCCGAAGGCGGATAGGGAGGGGGACCGCGTTAGCGGTGGTGGGTAGTTCTGTAAACCAACATTCTTCAGTTGGATAACCGCAAAGCGACTAAAAAGCCAAACGGCACGGCTGATATCCGTGCCCTACGGTTGTTCTATGTAAAATTCTGTTTGCTAACCGCTACTTGCTATTTGCTGTTTACTGGCATCTGGCAGCTACACAAGGTGGCTTGTATCATTCAGATATTTCAGCTTTGTTTTAAGATTATCATTCTCATAAAGATACTGCACAAGTGTAACGCCTGTGTTAAGGTGTGAGAAATTAAAATTTTCTTTAAACGGAAAGCCTAAGGCGGCAAGCACAAGGTATGAATTGAATGTGCCGTGGGCTACTACTACAATTGTATCTTCGAAATCATTTTCTGCCTTGATTTTATCAATGAAATTTACGGCACGATTATACGCAATATCGTCATCCTCTTCGCCAAGAGGGAAGCGGGAAGATATTGTTGCCTGAGGACAAAGAGCGTGTAATTCGTCATCAGGAAGACCGATGTAGTCAGGTGCTGTGCCCTTTTCCAAAAGCATAGATGTTATTTCAATAGGTGTATCAAGGTGAAAGCTTTTTACAGCATTTGCGGTTTTAAGTGCCCTTATGAGAGGACTTGTATAGATTTTATCTATATTAATATCTTTAAAACGCTTACCTAAAAAAGCAATCTGTTTTCTGCCGTTTGGCGTTAAATCAGTTTCCGCAAAGCCATCTCCATTAAGATTGCCATATGTTTCTCCGTGTCGGATAATATAAATAAACATAAAATCACCTCTGTTAATACTTAAATAATACACCAATTTCCATAATCTTTCAATTAATATTGATTATATAACTGTTTTAAGGTAAAATAATAAAAAAGATTATTTACGAGGTGTAATAAATGGAACTTGAAGAAACGAGGCTTGCCTCTGAAGAGATATTCAACGGAGTAGCTATTCATCTTTTCAGAGATGAGGTTCTGCTTCCTAATGGAAAAAAAGACGTTCGGGAGATTGTACGCCATCCCGGCGCAGTATGCGTTTTGCCTTTGACTGATGATGGTCAGGTGATTTTTGTTAACCAATTCCGATATGCTTTAAATAAGGTTACTCTTGAGGTGCCTGCAGGTAAGCTTGAAAAGGGTGAGGACCCTCAGGAAGGGGCGCTCAGAGAGCTTTCCGAGGAAACAGGAATTGAGGCAAAGAAAATAGTGCCTATGGGTGCTCTCTATACCACACCTGCTCTTATGGATGAAATAATATATATGTATATTGCCACAGACCTTTCACAAGGCGAACAGCATCTTGATGAGGATGAATTTGTGAATGCAATAAAAATACCTCTTGATAAAGCTGTTGAAATGGTAATGAACGGCGAAATAAGAGATGCGAAAACGCAGACAATGATTTTAAAAGCCGATAAGTATTTTAGCAATAAATAAAAAAGAGTCCAATCACAAATCTTTTGCGATTGGACTCTTATAATTTTAAGTTTTATTTTTTATCAAGCATACCCTTATTGTACATAAATAATGCGCCACCAACGGAAGCCACGATACCTACGAAAAGGAGTGTGCTTGCACCCATACCGGGTGAGAAAACAAGCACGATTATCATAACAATAATCGGGAAGAAGGAAATTCTCCAATGCTTTATGAAATAGCCTGCGCCCAATGCACCGAAGAGCGCTGGAAGAACCTGTGCAAAAGCGGGCTTGAGAAGAGGGCTGTTTGTAAACTCATCAAGGAAAGGTGCGAAAGCAAGGATACCTATTGCAAGAACAGCAGTTGTTACAATTGAAGATGTAGCAATTGCTATTGTTGAAACAACCTCGCCTTCCTCGGAGTTTGCTTTAACATTTGCGCCCTCCATAGCGCTGATAGCACAAGGGAGCTTAAGGTTTGCAATGTTACCTGTAACGAATGAAAGGTATGTACCGCCTGCACCGAGCATAGGGGTGTATACAAGAACCTCAACAACAGCAACTGTCCAATAAGTCGGAATAAGCTTGAGAAGACCTTGAAGCACACCATTTATAGGTGGAAAAACATTAAGGTAGAGGGAGATTGCAATAGGGAACATTAAAAGAACACAAAGGGCTGATATTGTTGAAATTCTGCCCCAGCTATGTACTCTGTCGTAATATGTTTTAGGAGCTTTGTTTTTCTTTGACATAATTAACCCCTCCATTCAAGCATTGCAATTTCTTCAGGAAGAATGTTGAAGAAAGCGATTGCAGCAATCATAGCAATTATCATACCGATAGGCATAACAAATGGCTCTAACCATGTGAGATTTCGTTTCTTTGCAAAAATCTCAAGAAGAATTGAGCTTACAATAGCAACAACAAGAGTAATTATTGAAAGAACACCTGCGCCGTCGCCAAATGTTTCAGGCTTACCGCCACCGATTATTGCGCGGGCAATGAACGCACCGATAAGACCAATGAATATTGCCGGTGTAGCGTGGTCGTTAATAAAGCCGTTAAGACCTCTTTTTTTCTTGCCCTCTGCAGGAGCTTTTTCGTCGGCTTCTTTAGGCTCTTCCTTCTTAGCGCCTGCTGACAAAAACTTTTTATGTAAAGGCTTTGCAACGAACGGAAGAATAATAAGAGAGAAGCATATACCTAAAGTCATAACCCATGCAACGCCTGCGTAGGTTTCAGGGTCTGTAACAGGAACTGCCATACCACCCTGATGTCCGAAAGCTTCCATAGCTGCTTCTGCGGCTGTTGTTTCGTACATAAGGTTACCGATAACGGAAAGACGAACCCAAGGAATAACAAGGCCAAGGGCAGGAGCAAGAGCTATAATTGTTGCCAGAATCGAGAGAGATGACGGAATAGTGAAAAGAGCACTTGATGTTATAGCATTGCGTAATTTTGATTTGTCGATACCAAGCTCTTTACCATGCTTATACGCTTTGATAAGGAAGAAAAGAGATTGACCAAGGACAAAAAGGATAACTGCACCGGCTATAAGGTACAGACCGGTATCTGTTTTGAAATCCATAGTATCACTACCTTCTTTTTTAATACTAAAATTATAAGGAATTTTTTTATTTGTGTCAATAACTATATAGGTTTTTATTAAAACATATAATACCATTATCGGTAATATCTATTACACCATAAAAGCCGTCTTTTATGCTACCCGGATTAAAGAGATAGATACCATCAGAATAGCTTGTGTAAGGCTCGTGTGTATGACCAAAAAGAGCAATCTTACAGTTTTCTCTGCGAGCCTCATGTTCTAAATTGTAAAGACCGAATTTCACCTTTTCCATATAACCGTGGGTAGCGTAAATTTTTGCACCACTTACTGTACGTATATCCTTTGCAGGAAAATCACAGGCGAGGTCGCAGTTTCCGCCCACGCAGATAAATGCCTTTTTGTCGCCGAAAGCAATAGTAGCGTATTCTAAATCTCTGTAGCCATCACCAAGAAAATAAACAACCTCTGCAGAAGGCTCTTTTTCTACAGCCTCATAAAGATTCAGATGGTTGCCGTGGGAATCCGATATAACTAATATTCTCAGAATAATCAATCCAATCTAAAAATATAATTTACTACATTATATAATTTAGGTTTGGTGATTTCAATGAGTGAAATGAAAAAAGATAATATTGATGTAAACGAGCTTTACAAAAAGATTAAAAACGGCACTAAAGCGCCTCAGTCAGAAGATGATGTAAATAAATTTATAAACGAAAATCTTTCTGAAAATCAGGCAAATGCGGTTAAAAACATTCTTCAGGATGAAGAGAAAACAAAGGCTATATTAAACAGCGATGCGGCAAAAGCCCTTTTTCAGAAATTCTTTGGAGGAAAGGGAAATGGCTGATTTTGATATAAGCTCAATTCTCAATTCCTTATCCCCTGAGGATATGGAAAACATAAAAAATATTGCCTCAAGCTTTATGAGCGGTGGTGTTGAAGAGAAAAAACAACCACCGCAACAAAAAAGTGTTCCCGATATGCCCGATTTATCAGGGTTAGGGTTACCTGATTTATCTCAGCTTTCTGCTCTTGTGCCTGTTTTACAGGCTTTTAATATGCCTGATGAAAGGCTGGAATTCATAAACGCTTTGAAGCCTCTTCTTTCCCCTGAAAAACGGCAGAAAGCAGACGAAGCAATGAAGCTTGTAAGGCTTGTTTCAGTTCTTCCTTTACTTCGTGAAAGGGGGATAATGTAGTGGCGGACTATACTTATCAAGAGCTTATGAGAATGCAGAATGATGCTATAAGGCGGGCAGAGGATATGCAGGCGAGAGCAAGAAAAACCGCAGGCTTTGACGATGAGCATAAGGAGCAACCTAACGCAACAAATTCCGCACCTCAGGAGCCCAAGCGCATACCTATGCCTGAAGGGTATCTGGGAAAAGAAGGTAAAAAAGATATACCCCAAAACCAAAATTATCAGCAGACAGATTTTACAGAAAAGCTGAAAACAGGTTTTGGGGATATTAACATAGATAGCGACAAAGCCCTGCTTCTTTCTCTTATAATGCTTCTTTCGGAAGAGAAGGCGGATGAGCTTCTTATTATGGCTCTTATTTATATGTTGGGGTGATCGGATAGCTGTTTTTAACCGTGTGTAGAAAGACCGAGAATATTTACAGGATATTCAGTTTTTGACATTATAGGTGAAAGCAACGCTTCCGTTATATAAATTGTTTTTGCAAGCTTTATAAACGGAACAACATAGAAAGCGGGAATAATAAAAATGCAGCTGAGAAGCCAGCCTGTAAAGGAAAAATCTAAAACAGTACCGTTTAAGAGAAAACCGTCTGTAAAATAAAGACTTTTTTCTATCGCTTCTTCAGGTGAAAGGGCTTTGTTAAGAAAAAGATAGTGAGGAGCGGCAGAATATCGCAGACTGTTTGTTTTACTCATAACGACAGCGGCAGAAAAAGTTATGGTAGTGCCTGCCAATAAAATTATAAAGGCAAAATCAATAGTGAAAACAATGTTTTTAAGGTAATAAATGCATAAAACACAAATAGCGGTTGGCAGAAAGAAATAAATATTCCACATACCCTGCAACAGATGTATTTTAGTATATAAAACCAAACATCTAAGGCTGTTTTTGGGGTGCATAAATTTGAAAAGCAACCTGAAGCTGCCGCTTCCGCCGTTGGCTCTTATAAGGTAAGCGAAGCGCTCTCCTGATTTGACTGCGCTTATAAATAGAAGAAGACCAAATGCTATAAGTAAAAATACAAGGGCGCATACGCTATAAGTGGTAACATTGCCGTATTTTTTTATAAAAAATGAAAAGAGGGCGCTTTTATAATAATGCGCAACAGAGACAGCCAATGAGGATAAAGCGGCATATCTTAAAAGAAAGCTGAAAAAGGAAATAAAAAATAATTTTGCGGTATGTCCTGAAAGCAAGGCTTTCGCTTCAAGTCGGACTGAAGTGTTCATAAAATCACCCTAAAAATACTCTGATAAAAATAACTCCGAGGAAAATCCCTCGGAGTTATTTTTGCCTTTTTTAATTATTTCATACGGTTTTTTAAGTTTTTAAGATTTTTGTAAATAAAATACGGGATTTTTAAAGTGCCACTTCCTACACCGATTTTTATATGAGGTTTCATATCTGCGTGGTAATCAGAGCCACCTGAAAGAGCTAATCCCAACCTTTCTGCCAATGCTCTGTATTGGGAAATATGCTCAGGAGTATATTCAGGGTAATAACCCTCTATGCCGTTAAGCCCTGCCTCTTTTAATTTAAAAAGAAGATTTTCAAGCTGATTTATATCATACTTTGTTTGGTTAAGGTGGGCTAAAAAAGCAAGGCCACCTGATGCTCTTATTGCTTTTACCGCTTCTTCTGCAGTAAGCTCGTTTTTTTCGGAATATGCAGGTTTACCCAACCCAATATATTTATCAAAACATTCTTTTACTGTTTCACAGTAGCCTTTATCTACCATAAGCTTTGCTATGTGGGCTCTGCCAACAAAGCTACCGCCTGCAATATCAAGCGCTTCGTCGTGGGTGATGTCAAACCCTAAACTACGCAGCTTTGCACAAACATCTTCCATTCTGCGCTTTCTGCTGTCTTTAAGCTTTTGTATCGTTTTTAAAAGCATTTCGTTTTCAGGGTCAATAAAAAGACCGATTATATGTGTCTCAGTCCGGTCTGCAGCAGAAAACTCAATGCCGGGAATAAAATCAATGTTCAGGCCCTCTGCGGCAGCGCAAGCCTCTTTTATTCCGTCAACGCTGTCGTGGTCCGTAAGAGCGAATGCAGATAACCCACTGCTATAAGCGTGATGCACAAGCTGCGTTGGTGTAAGAGTTCCGTCGGAGCAGGTGGAGTGAGTGTGGAAATCTACAAATCTGTTATCTTGAAGAATAGCTTCTATTTCGTTCATAGAATCAACCACGAACGCGCCTTTCTCCTCTAAAAGACGTCTGCCTTGATGACCGTAAGAAACAAGAACACAGTCAATACCTAAAGCGTTAGCAGTTTCAAGATCGTGGAGTGTGTCGCCTATGAAAATGGCGTCGTTCCTGTCTATGTTTAAAGAATCAAAAAGCTTTTTTGCACGCTCGGTTTTGCTCTCTGCAAGAGTGTTCCGAGCGCCGATTATAACATCTACGCAATCATCAATACCAAACTTTTCGATAAGCTCTTGCGCCTCATCTATTATGTTGGCGGTAACTATGTATTGATGAACTCCCTGGGATTTTAATTTGTGCATAAGCTCATATGCACCCTCTGCAAGGTAGGTTTCATCAATTCTTTTTGCATAATCTGTATGGTAATCTCTTGAGATTTCTTCAAAATTCAGCTCTTCAGGTGGAAGGATATGTCTGTAAAAACCAATTATAGGGGTTTCCACATAGTTATAATAATCCTTAAGGGTGATGTGAGGTCTGCCTTTTCTGTCAAGTAAATCGTTGACACAACCTAAAGCATTGTTGACATCATCAATAATTGTTCCGTTAAAATCCCAGAATATGTGATGGTAGCGCATAGTTTACTCCTGATTGATTTATTTCTTCAGAAATTTTATCATATTTCAGAAATAAATACAATCAAAAAGAGGAAGAACCCAAAAAACCTACTGCAAGACCTAAAAGGAAGCAACAACCGAAAACAAGCAAGGCTTTTCTGTCGAATCTGCGTCTGGTTTTCTGATTTGGTGGAGAGCCGGCGCATTCAAACTCTTTTTTTGCACTTTCACGAAGCTTTCCTTCAGACATACCGCAATATTCGGGCTTAACAAAAAAGATCGCTTTTTCAAAAAAACTGTTCTGAGTTTCGTTTATTTCTAAAACCTGCTTATTTACACCTTTAATCATAAAATCACTCCTTCGTTTTTATGAAAATATAATGCAACATATTTGTGGAAATATACAAAAAATAACCCTCACAAAAGAATGTTAAAAATTTGTGTAAGTTGAGAGTGTTTTTAACGAATTAAAAATGAAATTTTCGTTTTCGAAAAAACGAAAAAAGACGGTTGTCTAAAATGACAATCCGAAAAATATACAAAAAGTATAATTAACTTTTCTCGAAAAAATGTTCAAAACAATGTTCAAAATGTTTACAAACCACCCTCGAAATGCGCTATACAGATAGGTTTTCGACATTTTCTATATATTTTTTGACAAAATTCTCTTTTGCCGTTTTATATACGATTTGTTGAGAAGTTTTTGGATTATACAAAATGGAAAGGCAAAAAAAGGTAAAAACATAAATGTTCGTTAGTAAAAATCAACAAAGAAAAATACGCTAAAATTATACTGAAAATACTGTTAAAAAAGCAGAAAAACCATATTTTTCATAAAACACCTTGACAAAAAAACTTTACTAAAAAAGGATGTTGATGTATGATAATATTGGTGATAAAAATGGATGTAAAAATCAATGGAAATAATGTTATTTTAGAAAATACAGATAACCTCAATATAGCCCTTTCTCTTGATTGCGGTCAGGCGTTTCGTTGGCGAGAATGCGAAAACGGAGTGTGGCAAGGCATTGCAATGGGAAAAGAGCTTAGCTTGTTACAAGAGGGTAACACAGTAACGTTTTTTAATACATCCGTTGAAGATTTTCGGAATATATGGAAAATATATTTTGACCTGGACAGGGACTATAAAGGAATAATAGCTTCATATAAAGATGAAAGTATTTCTACTGCATGTAAGGCGTTTCCGGGAATCAGAATTTTAAAGCAGGACGAGTGGGAAGCAATTTGTTCATTTATAATTTCAGCTAATAATAACATCCCTCGTATCAAAGGTATAATTGAACGCTTCTGCGAAAATTTTGGTGAAAAGGCAGGGGAGAGCTATTCATTCCCCACTGCTGAAAGAATTTCAAAGCTTACAGTTGAGGATTTAGCGCCCATACGCGCAGGCTTCAGAGCAAAATACATTATTGATGCCGCACAGAAGATAGCATCAAATGAAGTATGTATAGAAAAAATAAAAAACCTGCCGTTTGAGGATGCAAAGGCAGAGCTTCTTAAAATCAAAGGCGTTGGAGAAAAGGTTGCTCAATGTGCTCTTCTTTACGGCTTCGGCAGAGTAGAGGCATTCCCTGTTGATGTTTGGGTTAAGCGCATATTAGCCGAGCTTTATCCCGATGGCTTCCCTGAAGAGTATAGAGAAACACAGGGTATTGCACAGCAGTACTTATTTCATTGGAGAAGGAATTTACAATAAATTGAAAATTTAAAATGCAAAATTCAGAATTTCGGAACTGCGTTGGCAATTATAAAATGGCTGATTGCTAACAGCTTTATTCTACGATTCATAGGTTGACCTGTATGTATGTTTTTTGATAAAATGAAATCGGAAAGCAGGTGAGGCTATGACTACAAAAGAGAGCGGGGCTTTTATTGCTGAGCTACGCAAGCAGAAAAACCTTACACAAAAAGAATTGGCAGAGAAATTGAATGTTTCTGATAAGGCGATTTCACGTTGGGAAACCGGCAAAGGCTATCCGGATGTAAGCTCCCTTGTAGCATTAAGTGGATTTTTTAGTGTTACAGTTAATGAATTGCTTGCAGGGAAAAGTTTCTGCGATAAGGAAATAGTTGCTGTGGCAGAGAAAAATGTAATTGATGTCATAGTATCAAAGGAAAAATCAGATAAAAAGAAAAACATATCTTTAATCGTTGTATTAATTGTCTTTACTGTTTTACTGCTTCCTGCAACCATACCAACCTTTATTTATTTTATAGATAGTGCTGTTTCTGCAGCATCAACCGAGAATATAACACAGTTTATTGTTATTCTTACTGTGGGTCTGCTGTTATGTGCTTCTGGCTTTTCTGTGAGAATGGGTAATATTTCTCTTATGCACTCGTATCACTACAGCAGGGTTACGGATAAAGAGGGCTACTGCAAGGCGGTAGGCAGAACAATTATGCTGATGGGTATTCCTGTTGCATTGAGCGCATTTTCTGCTCTTTTTCCGTCAATTCCGTTTATAGAATCGGCAGGCATGGTTGTGCTTGTGGTCAGTTTGATTATCGGATGTGCATTTATTTTTAAATATCAGTATAAATACAATGGTGGATTATTCTGAAAAACAACAAACCCTTTACGGACTATTTGTCCGTAAAGGGTTTTAGCGCTATTTAACCATTTTTTCTGCTTTTTGTAGCACTGTTATAAACGGTACTGAAAGAATAAGTGTGGCTATAAAGTTACTTATTCCGTGGGTGATGTCAAATGGAAGGCCTGTTGCAATCCATGTAAGAGTGCCCTCTAAATTCAGGTTGTACATAATTGCCTGAAAAGGTGCATATAAAACACCATAAAGGAAACCATGAAGAGAGCAGACAACGGCATAAACTATTGCCGCTTTTTTGCCTTCAAGGTTTTGGGGTAAGAGCATAACCCCTCCCCAAAGAACTGCCCAGATATATAAATAGGGAATCCACCACGTACCGAAGCCATTAAGCAGACCTGTGAGAAGCACAAAGATATATAACGGGTATAATGCTTTTTTTCGGTAAACAACTGTTGTTGCAACAGTGAAAACACCGATAAGATGTATATTAGGCAATAAATCCATTATTACCTTTGAGGCGTACATCAATGCACCAAGCATACCGAAAACGGCAATCTCTTTTACATTAACCTTACTTTTCTGCTCTGAATTCATATTTTACATCAGCAACAATGTCAGTCTGGTCTACACCCTTTGAAGCATATGCTCCGTTTTCATAGAATGCCCAATACATAGCATCGGTGTCATAGTCGAGTGTTTCACCATCAACTGTTTTTACATACAGGCCGTAGTCGCCCATATCACCTGCGATTACGCCCAATTCCTGAAGAGCCTCACCGACTATTTTCTTATCGGTGTTGATAACGAACTCTGCAACTGTGCCATCCTTGTGGGTAACGCTGAAGCTGAATTGAACAGCGCCCTCACCTAATGAGGTTGGCTTAGCAGCTTCTGTGGAATCTACAGGAGCCTGTGTAGTTGTGGTGTCCTCGTTTGTGTTGCCGGTACATCCGAACATTGTAAGTGCTATAACCGCAATAAGCACAAATGAAAGGATAACAGACAACTTGCGTTTGAAGTTTGTCTTTTTCATTATGATTTCTCCTTTAAGAAATATTTTTTAGTCTGTTTCATTCAGGCGCTCGCATTCAGAAACGGCAATTATCGGCTAAGTATTTCGACTTTATGCACTTTTTTCACCTTCTCGAATTTCTTCAATGGCTTGTCTGAGAATTGCGGTATTCTCATAGAAAAAGCTTTTTGCATATCACGGCGACGGGCTCGTCCGGGATTTTCACCCGATTCCATAAACCGATGAAGTTATAATAACATAAAGCGTAAAAAAACACAAGGCGCACACCTTTGCGCCTTGTGAAAAATATTATTTATGATAAAGCTTTTTGCTCTCGTGGTGAGGCTCGCAGGTGAGATTTATACCTAACTTTCTGAAGGTATCTCTGTCTACCTGAGAGAGAATAACAGTTGCGTGAGCCTCGCTCCCCTTTAACTCTTTGAGTACATCAAAGGCTTTCTTTGCATTTTCGTTTGTTACGGCACTCATTGTAAGAGCTATAAGGATTTCATCTGTATGAAGCCTTGGGTTATGGTTGCCGAGAATGCTTGTTTTAAGAGACTGAATAGGCTCGATAATTTCGCGCTGAATAAGAAGCTCGCTATCGTCGATGCCTGCAATTACCTTAAGGGAGTTGAGAAGCACAGCAGATGCGGCGCCTAAAAGGTCACTTGTTTTGCCTGTAACAATCTGACCGTCAGGAAGCTCAATTGCAACTGCAGGACGATTTCCAGTTTCCTGACTCTTTGAAATTGCGGCTTTAACTGTTGGGCGTACGTTTTCAACGGAAATACCCGCCTGATTCATAAGACTTTCAATTTTTGCAATTGCTTTGTCGTTTTGCTGACCCAGCTTTTTATCGCAAAGAGTTGTAAAGAAGCGTCTTACAATTTCCTCGTGGGAAGCCTTTGAGCAAACGGTGTCATCTGTAATACAGTAGCCAACCATATTAACACCCATATCAGTAGGTGATTTATACGGACTCTTGCCTTCGATTTTTTCAAACATTGCATTGAGGACAGGGAAAACCTCAACATCACGGTTGTAGTTAACAGTTGAAATGCCATATGCTTCAAGGTGATACGGGTCAATCATGTTAACGTCGTTAAGGTCTGCTGTTGCTGCCTCGTATGCAAGGTTAACAGGGTGCTTGAGAGGAAGATTCCATACAGGGAATGTCTCGAATTTTGCATATCCTGCTTTAACACCTCTCAGGTTATCGTGGTAAAGCTGAGAAAGGCAGGTTGCCATTTTTCCGCTACCGGGACCGGGAGCAGTCATAATAACAACAGGGCGAGATGTTTCAATATATTCGTTTTTGCCGAAGCCATCTTCACTAACAATTTTTCTTACATTGTAAGGGTAGCCCTCAATAGGGTAGTGCATAAACACCTTTATACCAAGGCCCATAAGCTTTTCTTTGAATTTTAGGGCAGCAGGTTGCCCGTCAAACTGAGTAATAACTACACTGCCGACAAAAAGACCTGCGCTTGTAAAAGCGTCCATAAGTCTTAAAACGTCGCTATCGTAGGAGATGCCCAAATCACGACGGATTTTGTTGTTTTCTATGTCGCCTGCAGATATAACAATAACAACCTCAGCGTGCTCTTTAAGCTTAAGAAGCATCTGAAGCTTACTGTCAGGCTTGAAGCCCGGAAGAACTCTTGAAGCGTGAAAATCGTCGAAAAGTTTTCCGCCCAATTCGAGATAAAGCCTGCCACCGAAATCGTCAACACGCTTTAAAATCTGCTCGGATTGCTTTTCGATATACATATCGTTATCGAAACCGATTTTTCTTTGGAAAGCCATAAAAACATCTCCTTCACAAACAATAATTTTATCAAATAGAAGGTGCTTTGTCAACGATACACTTTACCTAAAAAAGATCAAGCTATTTAGTAATAATACATATTAAGAAATAGGTTTATTGACTTTAAGACCTATAAGATGTATTATAATATTAGGAAATTTTCGACAAAAGGAGTACACTATGGAACAGTTTGCAAAACGATTCAAAATCGATTGTTCACCCGTGGCACATGAAAGCCACACAATAGTGAGAAAAAATATAAGATTTACGGTTATTACCCCTTGCCTTCTTCGAGTAGAGGTGCAAAGCAAGGGCAAATTCTGTGATGAACCGACACAGAGCGTGTGGTTCCGTGATTTTGATGCGCCGGAATTCAAGGTTAACGAATCAAGGGATACTATTGAAATAAAAACAACAAAGGCTAACTTCCTTTATTCTTATAAAACTCAGAAAATGGTTCGCATTAAATTGCGCGACGGCAGAGTTGTTACAAACTTTACAGCCGGAAATCTTAAGGGTACTTGCCGTACACTTGATATTACTGCAGGTGTTATCACTTTAGGTGATGGCGTTTGCTCAAAAAACGGCGTTGCAATAATGGATGACAGCGATACATTGGTTTTAAAGGCTGATGGCTCAATTCTTCCTCGTGCTCATAAAGAAACAGACGAATATTATTTTGCATACGGCAACAACTATATCGGTGCCACTACAGACTTATATAAATTAACAGGTAAGGTGCCGCTTATTCCTCGGTATGCTCTTTCTAACTGGTGGAGCAGATATAAGGCATATTCACAGGAGGAATACCTTTCTCTTATGGATAAATTCAAAGAGGAAGAAATTCCGATTACCGTTGCCACAGTTGATATGGATTGGCATTGGGTTGATATTAAAGGCAAATTTGGTAAGGACAGTCATAAAATTCACCCACACAAAAATCTTTGGGAATTTGTATATGACTTCTGGTCAACAGGTTGGACCGGCTACAGCTTTAATACAGACCTTTTCCCTGACCCTGCAGGCTTCCTTAAAAAGCTTAAGGATGATAACTACAAGGTTACCTTTAACCTTCACCCATCCATGGGCGTTCGTTGGTTTGAGGACCAGTATGAGGATATGTGTAAGGCTATGGGTCAGGACCCATCAAAGAAAGAGCCTGTTAAATTTGATATTACAGATAAGAAATTCACTCTTAACTATTTCGATATTCTCCACCATCCTTTTGAAAAGATGGGTGTTGATTTCTGGTGGATTGACTGGCAGCAGGGTACTCGAACCAATGTGCCGGGTCTTGACCCGTTGTGGGCTCTTAACCACTACCATTTCCTTGATAATGCCAGGGATAACCACAGACCACTTATCCTTTCCCGTTTCTGTGGTGCAGGTAGCCAGCGTTATCCGTTAGGCTTTAGCGGTGATACGGTGCAGAATTGGTCAAGCCTTGATTTCCAGCCGGGCTTTACTGCTACTGCATCAAACATTGCATACCCTTGGTGGAGCCACGATATTGGCGGACATTGTATGGGTAAAAAGGACGATGAGCTTTATCTTCGTTGGGTTCAGCTCGGTGTGTTCAGCCCTGTTATGCGCCTTCATTCAACTAACAATGAGTTTATGGGCAAGGAGCCTTGGAACTACAGTGGTCCTGTTGCTCGTGTGGCAACAGACGCGCTTCGCCTGAGACATAAGCTTCTTCCATATATTTACACAATGAACTATCGTACTCATACAGATTGCAGAGCTATCTGTGAGCCTATGTACTATCACTACGCCGAGGATGAGCGAGCATACGAGTGTAAAAATCAGTTCTTCTTTGGTACAGAACTTATTGTTGCTCCTATTACAGAGCACACATCCTCTGACTCAAACCTTGCAGGCGTAAATGTCTGGGTACCTGAGGGAAGATACACAGATATTTTTACAGGCAGAATTTATAGCGGAAATCATTTTATTAAGATGTATCGCGACATTGAAAATATTCCTGTTCTTGCTAAAGCAGGTGCTATTATTCCTATGAGCGTAAATGACCGCACTAACGATTGCTCTAACCCTGAAGAGCTTGAACTGTGGGTATACAGAGGCACTAATACATTTACTCTTTATGAGGATGATGGCGAAACACTTTCATATCAGAATGGTGAGTATCTTAAAACTGCTTTCACCGTTTGCGAAGATGGCTCAAAAGTTTCTTTCAGAATTGCAAAAGCAGAGGGCGACAGCTCAGTTTCTCCTGAAAAGAGAAAATATGTTATTAAATTCAAGGATATTGTTGATGGCGATGTTACGGTATCCGTAAACGGCAGAAAGGTTGAGCCAAAGCTCCAGAAATGCGGCAAAGCTCTTCAGCTTACAGTATCCGCGAAAAACGATGCTACAGTTGAAATCTTTTTTGAAGGCTGCACATATCTTACTAATATGGATAAAAAGCAGGAGCTTATTCAGACTATTGCTAAATTCCAGATGGCAAATGACTATAAAGGTATGCTCTTTACAGATTTCCTTAAGAATGAAAAGCCTCTTCCACCTATGGCGGAAAGCTTTGCAGGGCCAATCAGAGAGATTATGAAGCTTTACAGAGGTTAATATGTCAGTAACAGAAATATTAAAAAATCATATTACAGAATATGGTATAGAGGTTGATGAGGAGCTCTTTAAGAAGCTTGATATATACGCATCTCTTCTTAAAGAATGGAATGAAAAAATCAATCTTACTGCCATATTGGATGATGAGGGTATTGCCGTAAAGCATTTTCTCGATTGCTTACTTGTGGGGAAATATGCAGAATTTAAAAAAGACGATAAAATAATTGACGTGGGTACAGGTGCAGGCTTCCCCGGCCTTGTGCTTGCGGCTGCTTACCCTGATTGCCGGATTACTCTTCTCGATTCAACAGGCAAAAAGCTGAAGGCGGTAGAGGATATTGCGTCAAATATGGGTGTGAATAATGTTCAGATTGTTCATATGCGTGCAGAGGATGCAGGCAAAAAGCCTGAATTCCGCGAGCAATATAATTATGCAACGGCAAGAGCAGTTGCTGAATTGAGAGTTCTTTTGGAATATACTCTTCCTTTTGTAAAGGTTGGTGGCTCATTCCTCTCTCTTAAAGGCGCTTCTGCAATTGATGAAATTGATGGAGCCAAAGGTGCTCTCAGGACCTTGGGCGGTAAAATAAACGAGATAAATGAGTTTTCTCTGCCCGGGGGAGATAAAAGGGCAATAATAAATGTGAAAAAGATTTCGCAGATTCCGCCAAAGTATCCACGAGTATCTGCACAAATCGCTAAAAAACCCTTATAAAATCAACGAAACAAAGCATTTTCAGTCGAATTGACCCGACCGAAAATGCTTTATTTTTTTGTTCTGTGGTGGTATAGTGTAATCACAGAGAGGGATACGGAACAAAATTTCAAGCGAGGAAAAAGATGTTAAAAAACACAACAAAAAATAAAGCTAATTGTCAGATTCAGCTTTTATCTCACGATGTTATTTTACCAAATCCCTATCAGCCAAGAGTTCGTTTTGATTATAACGAGCTTGAAGGCTTGGCAAGCTCTATACGCACAAACGGAATTTTACAGCCTATTAATGTTCGTTATCTGTCTGAGGGGAAATATGAGCTTATTTCAGGTGAAAGAAGGCTCAGGGCAGCAAGAATGGTAGGTGTTGATAAAATTCCTTGCGTGGTTATGAATGTTTCGGACGAGCAATCCGCCCTTTTTGCCATAATTGAAAATGTGCAAAGACAAAACCTTGACTTCTTCGAGGAAGCGGTTGCTATAGAAAAGCTTATTACAATCCACGGCTTAACGCAGGAAGAGGTTGCTAAAAAGCTAGGTAAAGCGCAATCTACACTATCAAATAAAATGCGACTTCTGAGGCTTACTGAGGAGATGAGGGACCGTATTGCCTACGCCGGCCTTACCGAGCGCCATGCACGTGTGTTGTTAACCCTTCCTGATAATGAAACAAGAAGCAGAATTCTTGACATTATCATCGAAAGGCATTTAACGGTTTCTGAGGCGGAGCGTCTTGCGGCAGATGTGCTCCGTCGTAAAAAATCAAAAAACAAGCCATCAATGAAGGGCTATAAGGATATGCGCATTTTCCTCAATACCCTTAATCACGCAGTTGATGCAATACGCAAAGCGGGAATTGAAGCAGATACTGCTAAAAGCGAAACGGACGAGTATTTTGAATATGTAATCCGTATTTCAAAGCCTGAAGAAATCAGTAAAATCACAACTCAGGCAGTATAATTTGGTATAATCTCCGAAAGGAGTTTATATAGAGTGGTAATCCACTCGAAGCCATATCTTTCTCTTTCACACCCCACATCCACAGCGGAAGGGCACCGTCTTTGGCGGTGCCCTTCTGCTGTGTTTTTTCGGTATCTGATGGTTATCGCTTTTCAAAAGGAATAAATAATAAAGAATAGAGAAAAAGGAGAATTTTTTACAAAGCTTTTTAGTCGCAACACTGTTCCTGATTTGCACTTTGTTCTTTTTTTATTAATTATTATTTATAACAACGCGTAGCGCTCCGGAATTTTAAATTTTTAATTTAATTTCTCCTTTACATATTTAATATATTAAGGTATAATAATTATTCGTAAAAATATGTAATCAATTAATAATTGAAAGGAATATTATTATGCTTCAGTTTGAAGAATTAAGACTTGAACTTAACAGCTATGAAGATAAGCTTGTTGATTTAGCGGAAGCTCTTGGACTTAAAAAGATGGTTGACGAGGTTGCAGAGCTTGAGGAAGAAAGTGCTAAAGATGGCTTCTGGGATGATGTTCAGCGTTCACAGAAAATTACTCAGCATATGGCATCCCTTAAAAATAAAATCAAGGCGTATGAAGACCTTAAAGGCTCTTTTGAAGATACATTGACTCTTATTGAGCTTGCAAATGAAGAAGAGGATGAGAGTCTTTTCTCCGAGTGCCGTGAAAGCGTTGATAGCTTTATTTCACAGCTTGACGCTATGACCCTTTCTACTCTTCTTACTGGTGAGTACGACGCAAATAACGCTATTCTTACATTCCACGCAGGTGCAGGCGGAACAGAGGCTCAGGACTGGGCTCAGATGCTTTTCCGTATGTATAACCGTTGGGGCGAGCGCCATGGTTTTAAGGTTTCAACCCTTGACTACCTTGATGGCGATGAAGCAGGCCTTAAATCCGCAGTTATTCTTATTGAAGGCGAAAACGCTTACGGCTATATGAAGAGTGAAAGTGGTATTCACCGCCTTGTTCGTGTATCTCCGTTTGACGCGTCAGGCAGACGCCATACATCCTTTGCTTCTCTTGAGGTTATGCCTGAAATTGATGATAGTATTGAAGTGGATATTGCTCCTGAGGATATTAAAATGGACGTTTATCGTTCATCAGGCGCAGGCGGTCAGAAGGTTAACAAAACATCTTCTGCAGTTCGTCTTACACATATTCCTACAGGTATTGTTTGCTCCTGTCAGGTTGAAAGAAGCCAGCATCAGAACCGCGAGGTTGCTATGCGTATGCTTAAATCAAAGCTTATTGAAATCAAAGAGCGTGAGCACCTTGATAAAATCAGTGATATTAAAGGTGTTCAAAAAGAAATTGCATGGGGCAGCCAGATTCGTTCATATGTATTTATGCCATATACTCTTGCAAAAGACCACAGAACAAGCTTTGAGAATGGTAATATAAATGCTGTTATGGATGGCGATATTGACGGCTTCATCAACGCATATCTTAAAATGCAGGCAAACAAGGAATAATAATGGATATCAAAGCAGAATCTTTAAAAAAACATTATGAGTGGCAGGGTAAAATTGAGGTTGTATCTCGTTGCCCTGTTGAAACAAGGGAGGATATGTCTCTTGCATATACCCCCGGTGTTGCAGAGGCTTGCCTTGTAATAAAGGATAACGTTAATAAATCCTTTGAGCTTACTCGCCGTAGTAATCTTGTTGCAGTTGTAACAGATGGTACAGCTGTTTTAGGTCTTGGCGATATTGGCCCTGAAGCAGGAATGCCTGTTATGGAAGGTAAGTGCGCCCTTTTCAAGGCTTTTGCAGATGTGGATGCTTTCCCTTTATGCATAAAGTCAAAAGATGTTGACGAAATTGTCAGAACAATATATCTTCTTTCAGGTTCCTTTGGTGGAATAAATCTTGAAGATATTGGCGCTCCAAGATGCTTTGAAATCGAGAAAAAACTGAAAGAAATCTGCGATATTCCTATTTTTCACGACGACCAGCATGGTACGGCTGTGGTGGTGCTTTCAGGTGTTATTAATGCACTCAAGGTTGTTAAGAAAGATATAAAGGATGTAAAAATCGTTGTTAACGGTTTAGGTGCAGCAGGTACAGCAATTTCAAAAATGCTTATTGCTGCAGGTGCGCAGAATATGGTTCTTGTTGATAAAAAAGGAATTATTTCTCCTGAGGACGAATTCCTTGGTCAAGAACGTAAGGCTCTTGCAGAGAGCACTAATCCGGAAAAGCTGAAAGGCGATTTGTCTGTTGCTATTAAGAATGCAGATGTTTTTGTGGGTGTTTCTGCTCCAAATATTCTTTCTGCTGAAATGGTTCAGAGTATGAATAAGGATGCAATAGTTTTTGCAATGGCAAATCCCACACCTGAAATTATGCCTGATATTGCAAAAAAGGCTGGGGCAAGAATTGTGGGAACGGGGCGTTCTGATTTCCCTAATCAGATAAACAATGTTCTTGTTTTCCCGGGAATGTTCCGCGGTGCTCTTGATTGCGGTGCAACAGCGATTACCGAGGGTATGAAGCTTGCTGCAGCTTATGCACTGGCAAATCATATTCCTGAAAGCGAACTTAACGAAGAAAATATTATTCCTTCCGCGTTAGACAGAAGCGTGGCTTTCGAGATTGCTCAGGCAGTTAAATCTGCGGCGATTAAAGAAGGCGTTATAAGAAAGTAAGTCCTAAAAAGTAAATCATAAAAAATGAACACCGTGTAACTTAAAGTTACACGGTGTATTTATATATTATGGAATTTATCAACCAACAGCTGCGCCGATGAATCTGAGAATTAAGTTAATGCAATCGAAAACAACAATAAGGAAGTGGTAGTTAGCAAATGCTGTATTGTATTTAGCAGAGCTATGAACATCTTTTGTAAGGGTAGCGCCACAATCCTGGCATGTTGAAGAAGCTGTTCCGTTACCAACGAATGACGCATCATCGTTAGATGTCCATTTCTGAACAGGATTGCCATCTGCATCAAGAACAGGATTACCTGCAGCATCAACCTCTATTTCGGGATGATGCTCGTCATGTGAGTGTGTCTCTCCGCAACCATTACAAACGATAGCGTGATAGCCAGGTTTGTTGTCGGTGTATTTATCTGTAGTTATGCAAACAGGCCCTGAAGACCAGGCATGTTCAACATTTACAGGGATAACAGAGAACTTGTTGCCAAAGAAGAATGTAGCAATTTCTTGTGTGCCGAAAGGAACGTTCTCAGTTTTTTCCGGAATAGTTGTAAACATATGTGCGTTAGCAGGAGAATATGTTACTGTACCTTCAAGAAGATCCTTTGAGTATGTTACAATGCCTTTGTTATCGCGACGGATATCAACAGTTTTAACCTGAAGAGAAGTGCCTTCAAGTTCAGGTTTTTCTGAGTCTAAATAAAACTGTTTTTTAGATGCATTTATAACAACAAGAGATCCTTCTTTAAGTTCAGGGAATTCATCAAAGGAACCTGACTGTGTAATTGCTGTAGGAACTGCAACAGCATTACCAAGGTTAATACCTAAATTAGGTGGAGTAGAGAAACCATTAATAACGATTTCATAACCGAGTTCACCAAAAACTTCTGCGTCAACGAAATCCACCTGGAATGAAATATTTATAGGGAGAGAAGCTTTGTCCTTTTCGCTCTCAAATCTGAATACATCAAGGAATGGATCTGGGTTTTCAGCATCATAAATCACAGGGGCCTCACCTGAACGGTTTGATGAGATTTCTGTTATGGTTGTTGTATAATCGGTTGTTGAACCATCGAGGGCAACAATATTTTTGCTGTTAATTTTAACTTCTACACCAAAATTGGCAAGAGCGCCTTCCGTAAGTGTATAGGTATCAAGAACAGTAACTGATACTTTTTTCTTTAAGGTGAGTTCAGGTGCTGGAGGTTCAGTTTCTTCAGCTGCACCAACTGATACGCCCGCAAGGCAAAAAAGCATAACAGCAACAAGAGCTAATGATAAAATTTTCTTGCTCATTTTATATAACCTCCTTATTTAATACCAACAAAAAGCTGGATAAGACCGACCAGAATCAATTTGATGTATGTAAGAAGTTCAGATTCAGTGGGAGAAAAATCGCCTGTTAACAATGAGTCAAATTTCTCTGAGTTTTTGATGTATCTTGTAACTTCACAATGGCAATCTGCACATACACCGGTTTCTGTTTGCTGAACAAAGATTCCACCGTCATCGTTAGGTATGTATTCTGGAACATTGTGTGCAACGAATGTGTTTTCATCAACAATGCCGCAACCTAAACAAATATTTCCGTGGTAATTATTATCCATATATGTTGTTTCGCCCCAAATATGAGAAACATCTACGGTAATTGTACCGACTTTAATATTATCGTAGTAAACAACAACATCTGCTGTGTGAATTTTGTAGCCGTTTTCATCTCTTTTTGGCTCACCATTGTCATCAAGAAGTGTGTTTGCAGTTGTGAGCTTTTCGTTGAGTCCTGGATTGAAGGAAAACTTGTCGTTAACAGGGGTGTAAACAATTTCCTTACCGTCAACAGTGATAACAAGACCCTGTGGGTTGAAATATTCACTGTCTGTGTATGCTGTTTTAATAGGACCGCTTACGATAGCTTCATCTGCTGCAGAAGCACCGAACGAAAGGGTCGCAAGAAGCATAACTGCTACGAGTAAAACAGCAAGTGCTTTTTTTGCTTTCATGATAAATTCCTCCATAATGCATATTAGTAGACACTACTAGTGATGCTATTATAACACAAAGATTTCCAAATGTAAATACACAAAATATAGTGTTTTTATTATATATAATGTATAAAAATTGTGTTTTTATCAAAAATGTGGAAATTTAAGGTAATTTTTACAAATCAGGTTGACTTGTAAAAAAAGTGTTATTATAATTTTCTTGAATTTATTTAGAGTCGGAAAAGGATTATCTGAAATCTGATTCAGGTTCGTTTGATTAGGAGTTTGTTATGTTTATTAAAGGTTTTCAGAAACTTACTTTATTGGATTTTCCGGGCAAAACTGCCTGCACTGTTTTTACAGGCGGATGTAATTTCCGTTGCCCTTTTTGCCATAATGCTTTGCTCGTTACAGATATGGACGATGCCCAGTATACAGAGGAAGAAATTTTTGAACATCTTGAAAAACGCAAAAATGTTCTTGATGGTGTAGCTGTAACAGGTGGAGAGCCTCTTTTGCAAAAGGATATTGAAAGGTTTCTGTATGAAATAAAAGACAAAGGTTATGCTGTAAAACTTGATACAAACGGCAGTTTCCCTGAAAAGCTTAAGGATATTCTTTCTTTAGGCCTTGCGGATTATGTTGCAATGGATATAAAAAATTGCAAGGAACGCTATGCAGAAACAATCGGTGTGAAGAATTTTGATTTACAGCCTGTTGAAGAAAGTATAGAGCTTTTACGCAATAGCGGAGTGGATTATGAATTCCGCACTACTGTTACGCAAAACTTTCATACAATAGATGATATAGAAAAACTTGCTATGTGGATAGAGGGCACCCCTAAATATTTCCTTCAGAATTTCGTGGATTCAGGAAGCCTTATAGATTCTGCCTGCAAGGGTGTTTCTAAAAGTGAAATGAATGAGATGCTCCAAAGAGTGAAACTCTATATACCAAAGGCTCACCTACGAGGAATATAAGATATATAATATGTATAATATGTATTGATGCTTTTGCCACTATATGTTGTGTTCGATACCACAATATATAGTGGCTGTTTTTATGTTAAATATCAACATAAAGTAAAAATGCACAAATCGGACAGGACATATATGTGAATGTTTGCTATATTTTAACAAAATGAGCGCAATATCTTGTGTTGAGCAAAAAAATATTTTAGTTTTGACACAATATATTGTGTTTTTGGGTTGACATTGACTAGTTTATCTGCTATTATCATTTACGCAGCGACGGAGGCGGGGTGCCTTTGTCAGAAAATTTATAAGAAAGAGGGAGAACTATGTATCAGGTAATTAAACGTGATGGTAAAATTGCAGATTTTAATATTGAAAAAATTGCTATTGCTATCAAACAGGCTTTTGAAGCATGTAATAAACAGTATAACGACAATATAATTGATTTCCTTGCCCTCAAGGTTACAGCAAACTTTGAACCAAAGATTTCAAACAATCTTGTTGCAGTTGAAGATGTTCAGGACAGTGTTGAGTCTGTTCTTGTTCAGGCTGGCTACGCAGATGTTGCAAAGGCATACATTCTTTACAGAAAGAACCGTGAAAAAATCCGTAATATGAAATCAACAATCCTTGACTATAAGGAGCTTGTTGACAGCTATGTTAAGGTTACTGACTGGCGTGTTAAGGAGAACTCAACTGTAACTTATTCAGTTGGCGGTCTTATTCTTTCAAACTCAGGTGCAATTACTGCTAACTATTGGCTTTCTGAAGTTTATGATGAGGAAATTGCAAACGCTCATCGTAATGCAGATATTCATATTCATGACCTTTCAATGCTTACAGGTTACTGTGCAGGTTGGTCATTAAAGCAGCTCATTCAGGAAGGTCTTGGCGGTGTTCCCGGTAAGATTACATCTGCTCCTGCAAGCCATCTTGCAACTCTTTGCAACCAGATGGTTAACTTCCTTGGCATTATGCAGAACGAGTGGGCAGGTGCTCAGGCATTCTCCTCATTTGATACATATCTTGCACCGTTCGTTAAGGTTGATAACCTTGACTACAAGCAGGTTAAGAAATGCCTCGAAAGCTTCATTTTCGGTGTGAACACACCTTCTCGTTGGGGTACTCAGGCTCCATTCTCTAACATTACTCTCGACTGGACAGTTCCTGCTGACCTTAGGGATATGCCTGCAATCGTTGGCGGTAAGGAAATGGATTTCACTTACGGCGATTGTAAGAGAGAAATGGATATGGTTAACAAGGCTTTCATCGAAATTATGATTGAAGGCGACGCTCACGGCAGAGGCTTCCAGTATCCTATCCCAACTTATTCAATTACAGCAGACTTTGATTGGTCCGAAACAGAGAACAATAAGCTTCTCTTCGAAATGACTGCAAAATACGGTACACCATATTTCTCAAACTACGTTAACTCTGATATGGAACCAAGCGACGTTCGTTCAATGTGCTGTCGTCTTCGTCTTGACCTTCGTGAGCTCCGCAAAAAGAGCGGTGGCTTCTTCGGTAGCGGCGAGTCAACAGGTTCTATCGGTGTTGTTACAATCAACCTTCCGAGAATTGCTTACCTTTCAGAGACTGCAGAGGAATTCTACAAGCGTCTTGATAAGCTTATGGATATTTCAGCTCGTTCACTTAAGGTTAAGAGAGATATTATTACAAAGCTTCTTGAAGAAGGCCTCTATCCTTACACAAAGAGATATCTTGGCACATTTACAAACCACTTCTCAACAATCGGTCTTATCGGTATGAATGAGGTTGGTCTTAACGCTAAGTGGTTGCGTAAGGATATGACAAATCCTGAAACACAGCAGTTTGCAAAAGACGTTCTCAACCACATGAGAGAAAGACTTTCAGACTATCAGGAGCTTTATGGCGACCTTTACAACCTTGAAGCAACACCTGCTGAGTCTACAACATATCGTTTTGCAAAGCACGATAAGAAGAGATACCCTGCTATTATCACTGCAAACGAAAACGGCACACCATACTATACCAACTCTTCACATCTTCCTGTTGGTTACACAGCAGATATCTTCGAAGCACTTGATGCTCAGGATGAGCTTCATACACTTTATACATCGGGTACTGTTTTCCATGCATTCCTTGGCGAAAAGCTTCCTGATTGGAAGGCTGCTGCAGAAATCGTAAGAAAGATTGCAGCTAACTACAGACTTCCTTATTACTCAATTTCTCCAACATACTCAGTATGCTGCAACCATGGTTATATTGCAGGTGAGGAGTATGAATGTCCTGATTGCGGTAACTCAACAGAGGTTTACAGCCGTATTACAGGTTACTATCGTCCTGTTCAGAACTTTAACGATGGTAAAGCTCAGGAGTTTAAGGACAGAAGAGTTTACGATATTGCAAACTCTCACATTAAGAGAGAAGACAGAACTGTTGACCACGCTCATTGCGATTGCTGTAAAAAAGAGGAGGCAGTTACAGTTGACGCGGATTCAAAATTCATTCTCTTTGCAACAAAAACTTGCCCTAAGTGTAAAATAGCTGCTCAGCTTCTTGATAAGAAGGGTATTTCTTATGAAAAACTCTTCGTTGAAGAGAACAGAGACTTTGCAACTCAGCTTGAGTTAAAGCAGGCTCCCACACTTGTTATCCAGAAGGGCGATGTGTTTGAAAAAATTGCAGACCTTCCTGCAGTTAAAGAGTTTATAGAAAGCCTTTAATCACAAAATACCGCCCTCACGGGCGGTGTTTTTTGGAATTTAAAATAAAAAATTCAAAATCCAAAATTAAGGGGCGCTTTGCGCCGATTATAATTCAACGCGTAGCGTTCCGAAATTTTTAATTTTAAATTTTGAATTTAAAATTCTTCTGAACGGAGTGAAATTTATGTACGATATTATAGTTGTAGGTGCAGGCCCTGCTGGACTTACTGCTGCTCTTTATGCTCTAAGAGCATCAAAAAGCGTGCTTGTTATTGAACAGTCTACATTCGGCGGTCAGGTAACTTTTTCTCCCAAAATTGAAAATTATCCCGGTATCCCTGAAATGAGTGGTAACGAGTTTGCGGACAAGCTTCTCGACCAGGTGCTCTCAATGGGTGCGGATGTTGAAATGGAAAAGGTTACAGGCATTGTTGATGAAGGCAACAGAAAGCTTGTTTTTGCAGACAACAAGCTTTTTGAGGCTCAGGCAGTTATTGTTGCTGTTGGTGTTCATCACAGGCAGCTTGGACTTCCTAATGAAAATCAGCTTGTTGGTAACGGTGTGTCATATTGCGCTGTTTGCGACGGAGCTTTCTTTAAGGATAAGGTTACAGGTGTTGTGGGCGGCGGAAACTCTGCTTTGCAGGAAGCGGTTCTTCTTTCTGATCTTTGCGAAAAGGTGTATGTTTTCCAAAATCTTGCTTTTTTCACAGGTGAGAAAAAGCTTCTTGAAATTCTTAACAGCAAGCCTAACGTTGAGCTTATGACTGAGGTTACAGTCAAAGAGCTTAAAGGTGAAAACGAGCTTGAAAGCGTTGCGCTCAACACTGTAAAGGGCGAAAAGGAAGTAAAGTTAGACGGTCTTTTCGTTGCTATAGGTCTTGAGCCTAAAAACTCTGCTTTTGCAGATGTTGCTGCCCTTGATGAAAACGGCTATTTCGGTTCAGACGAAAGTTGTGTTACTAAAACCGCAGGTATATTTGTTGCAGGCGACTGCCGTCAGAAGAGCATACGCCAGATTACAACTGCTTCTGCAGATGGCGCTGTTGCAGCCCTTGCAGCTTGCAGATATATAGACAACAAGTAAAAAAAATATGAATTGACGACGAAATGTATTTTTTTGTCGTCAATTTGTGCTATAATCAGAAACATAAAATAGATTAAAAGAGGTGATTTTATGGTCGAAAGAACAACCGAAGAACATGTGGATTTAGATCGTCTTAATGACGGCGTAAGTGAAATTCGTCCATATAAATCAAAGCAGGCAAAAATAGAAGAAAAAGAAGAGAAAAAAGTCGCAAAAGAAGACAAAAAAATTGCCAAGGAAGAGAAGAAATCAAGTAGTGAGTTAAAGGATAGCTCAATAGTAGCCCTTATAATTTCAATTTTGTTCTTTATTACTGTTGTTGGCTATAGCGTTGTTGCTTTCGGACATATTCCTTTTGTAGAAAAGTGGAGAAACATATGGATTGAAACAGCTATGACTACCGACCAGCATAAATGGCTTGCTCAAAGCTTTTTCCCTGAATGGCTTATTGAAGATGTTATGTCCCGTCAGGTTGATATAAAGGATATGGGTATAACAGAAATTGACCCTAATAAGGACTTGTTTGGCGGTATTATTGACCCTACAGAGCTTGTTGTAGGTGAGCCTGATTCAAAAGGTAATATTGTTTATGCCAACAACATTGAAGAGGGTATTGTAATTCTTAATGTTGAAGATACAAACTTTAAGGGCAAATTGATAATCATTGATGACCCGTCAAGAGTTTTCCTGGGTGTAACCGATTATAAGGGCTCAAGAGGAGAATTTATCTGCGATTACCTTGAAAAAGAAAATGCAGTAGTAGGCGTAAACGCTTCAGGATTTATTGACACAGGCGGAGTAAGCCTTGGCGGTCAGATTTCAGGTATGTGCGTTTCTCAGGGTGAGTATTGGGGTTCATACAAATCAAAATACACCCTTTTAGGCTTTGATAAGGATGACAGAATGATTGTTGGCGGAACAGGTGATTGGGAGCAATACAATATCCGCGATGGTATGCAGTTCAGACCAACACTTATTCTTAATGGTGAAAAGGTAGTTGAGGATTCTGCAGGATGGGGTCTTCAGCCAAGAACAACTATAGGTCAGTGCGCTAATGGCGTTGTGCTTATGCTTGTTGTAGATGGCAGGCAGGTTGGCTATTCTTTAGGTGCTACAATGGAGGACTGCGCAGATATTCTTCTGCAGTATGGCGCAGTAACCGCAGCAGCTTGCGACGGTGGTTCATCATCCGTAATCGGCTATGAGGGTGAAATAATAAACGAGCCTTCAACTAATATGCCAACAGGCAGATACCTTCCCAACGCATGGCTTGTAAGAAGCAAAACAGCTGAAAATACAGATACCGAGGGATAATTATGAAACGTCAGAATGCTTTTATAGATTCACAAAAAATGCTTAAAGGTGGTCTTCATTGCCATACAACCCGTTCAGATGGTGATGGTACACCTGAAGAGGTTATACGTCTTCATAAAGAAAACGGATATGATTTTCTTGCTCTTACAGACCACAAGATATATAACTACAAAAACTTTGCAGAGGATGTTGATATAACAATAATTCCCGGTATGGAGTTTGATAACACCTTTGTAAGAGAAAACGGCTTCAGAACATACCATACTGTTTTTATCGGTCCCGATGACGAAACAAATGGCTATGGTCAGGATGAAAAAATGCCAAGAGGCGAGGCTACTAATCAACAGGAATTTCAAAAATATCTTGACGAAGCTCACGCTAAAAACAATCTTACAATTTATTGCCATCCTCAATGGAGCTCAACTCCTACAAGGTATTTTGACCAATTAAAGGGCAACTTCGCTTTCGAAATCTGGAACAGCGGTTGCGCTATTGAAAACCTTATGGATACCGACAATGGTATGTATTGGGATGAGCTTTTAGGTATGGGTAAAAAGCTTTTTGCAGTGGCAACGGATGACGGTCACGCAATGTATCAGCATTGTTGCGGATGGGTAATGGTAAACGCTGAGAACAATGTTAAATCAATCCTTGTAGCGTTAGAAAATGGTGCATTCTACTCTTCATGCGGTCCTGTAATCAAGGATTTTTATGTTAATGATGAGAACATTGTTCATATTCAAACAAGCGAATGCGAAAAAATAATTTTCCAATGCGATAAGCACCCGTCAAGAATGGTTGTTTCACAAGGTCAACCGCTCACAAGCGCAGAGTGGAACCTGAAAGATGAATACGACTATATACGCGCAACAGTAATTGACGGAAATGGTAATAGAGCGTGGACAAACCCAATCTTTCTTAAAGACTGATTCTTTCGGCGTTTATACTGAGATTATAAGAATTTAAAAAGCACTCAAAATTCGGCAGGTGAATTTTGAGTGCTTTGTGTTGTTATAACTTTTTTAATTTGCTTGTGTTTGCGATAACGATAAGCTTTGTATCCTTTACCAAAGGTGTTGTGGGGTCGATATCTGTTGTAACATCATCGTCGTTCAGAATGGCTACAACATTTATCGAGTATTTTTTTCTTAAATTAAGTTCAATAAGATTTTTTCCTATCCACTCAGGTTTTGCAGGGATTTCAACCATTGAAACATCTTTTGATAATCCGATTATATCTATAAAACCATTGCTTAGAAGATTTTTGGCAAGTCTGGTGCCGGATTCTTTTTCGGGGAAAACTACTTTATCTGCACCTACTCTGCTGAAAATGCGTTGGTGCACTTCATCACTGCATTTTGCGATAACTGTAGGAACACCTGCCTCCTTACAGAGAGTAATAGCCATAACACTTGCTTCAAGGCTTTCTGCCATACAGATGATGACCACATCAACATTTTCCATATCAAGTTGCCTGATAACTTCAGGGTCTGTAACATCCGCACATTTGCAAACGGGGATTTCTAATGCAACCTCATTTACGATGTCCTCATACTTGTCTACCGCAATAACGTCAATACCATTGAGGGTAAGCTCTTTTGCTACTGCTCTGCCATATTTTCCTAAACCAAAAACGGCGTATGTTTTATTAATACTCATAATATAACCTCTGATTTTCGGACGAATTTTTCTTATCCCACGCTGATATCTTCTGTGGGATTTTTAATTATATTTTTATTATCTTTTTTAAGATTAAGTGCAACCGCCAAAGAAATGGGCCCTACTCTGCCTAAATACATGGTAAGAATTATAATCAACTTTCCTACAGTATTAAGCTGTGGTGTAAGGTTTCTTGTAAGACCTACGGTGGCAGTAGCGCTTACTGTTTCATATATAATATCCAAGAAATCTGCATCTGTTACTGCAGAAAGAAGCAATGTGGAAAAAAGCATTATGGCAAAAGCAGTTACAGTAACTGCGACTGATTTGCTGACTGCTTTTGCGCCCACGGTTCTGTTGAAAAGTGAAACATTGTTTTCGTTTTTAACAGATGCTATTGCAGACGCGAGTAAAACAGTTAATGTAACAGTTTTAATACCGCCTGCAGTACCAACCGGGGAGCCACCTGTAAACATAAGCACAAGAGATGTAAGCGCAGAGCCTGAGGAAAGATTTTCCTGAGGAATCGTTGCGAATCCTGCCGTTCTTGTGGTTACAGATTGGAAGAACGATGCCTGAATTTTTTGAAAGAGAGAAAAATCTCTCATAGTAAGAGGATTATTGTATTCGAAAGCAAATGTAAGTAATGCTCCCACAATAATTAAAATAACACTTGTACTTAAAGCTATTTTGCTGTGAAGAGTGAGAGAGGAGAAAAGTTTTAACTTCTTTTTTTCTCCTGATTTTAGCACTCGGAGTATGTCCCACCATACAATAAAGCCGATACCGCCGATTGTTATAAGCAAGCATGTAACAAGGTTTACTATGGGGTTATGAACGTATCTGCACAAGCTGTCGGTGGCGAAGATATCAATACCTGCATTGCAGAAGGCAGAAACAGAGTTGAAAACGGAAATCCATATTCCTTTCAGACCAAAATCCGGTACAAAAACCGTCATATATAAAAGTGCGCCTATGCCTTCAACAACAAATGTGCCTGCCACAACCTTTTTAACAAATGAGGTTAATCCCGATAGGGAATTAAGGTTGAAAGCGTCCTGCAAAAGTATTCTGTCGGAAAGACCGATTTTTTTGTGAAGGAAAAAAGCAAAGCAGGACATTAAGGTGATAATACCCAAACCACCGATTTGTATCAGAAGAAGAATCACAATATGCCCAAAAAGGCTCCAATGTGAATAGGTGGGTACAGTAACCAAGCCTGTAACACATGTGCTGGTGGTTGCGGTAAACAGAGCATCAATGAAGGGGGTAAATTCTTTTTCAGCAGAGCTTATGGGGAGCATAAGGAGCACCGTGCCTACAAAAATTACTCCCAAAAAGCTGAGCATAATTATATGGGTTGTAGAAAAAATGTTTTTGCTTTTATTCATAAAATCTTTTTTACATAGATTCAGGTGTCTCAATTTTAAGCATTGAAAGCACATTTCTCATTGTGTTGCGAACACAAACGCAAAGGAAAATTCTTGCCTGCATAAGAGCTTCATTCTCAACCATAACTCTCTGAGCGTTATAGAAGCGATGAAATTTTGTTGCAAGGTCTGTTGCGTAGTGTGTAATCTTTGCAGGGTCGTAAGTGTTTGCCGCATTCACAATTACGCCTGTAAGAGCGCCAAGGTGAGCAATAAGGTCTGTTTCTTCATCGCTTGTGAGAAGAGTAAGTTCTTCTTTAGAAGGCTTTCTAGAAACAATACCTTCGCCTGCAAGCTTTTTAAGAATACTGCAGATTCTTGCGTGGGCATACTGGCAGTAGTAAACAGGGTTCTGGTTTGACTGTTCAATGGCGAGTCCTAAGTCAAAGTCCATTGCTGAGCCTGCTTCTCTCATATTAAAGAGGAAACGAACTGCATCAATCGGAACCTCGTCAAGAAGGTCAACAAGAGTAATAGCCTTACCTGTACGCTTTGACATTTTAACAGGCTTGCCGTCTTTCATAAGGTTAACAAGCTGCATAAGCACAACGTCGAGCTTGTCTCCATCAATGCCAACAGCCTCCATAGCACCCTTCATACGTGCAACGTGGCCGTGGTGGTCTGCACCCCAAACGTCAATAGCCTTATCGAAGCCACGTTTTTCAAACTTGTTTCTGTGGTATGCAATATCTGCTGCAAAATATGTTGGATTGCCGTTCTGACGGATAAGAACATCGTCCTTAAGCTCAAGATTATCAATATATTCCTGAGTTTTTCCCTGACGCTTAAGAATTTCTGTCTGAACCTCAATGTTTTTGTACCAGAGAGCGCCTTCCTTTTCGTAGGTGTAGCCGTTCTTTGTAAGTATATCAATTGTTTCCTTAAGCTCGCCACCGTTGTGGAGAGTAAGCTCTGAAAACCATGTGTTGTAGTCGATTCTGTATTTTGCCATAGCTGCTTTCATTGTAGCAATGTTCTTGGGAAGAGCAAATTCTACAAGAGCTTTTCTTCTTTCTTCCTCTGAGGCTTCAAGAAGACCTGTGCCGAATTCGTCAATATAGCTCTGAGCAAGCACGCGGATATCGTCACCGTGGTAGCTGTCCTCAGGAAGCTCTATTGAATCTTCGCCGTTAATAATCTGCTGATAGCGTATATCAAGAGAAAGAGCGAATTTATCTATCTGATTACCTGCGTCGTTAACATAGAATTCTCTTTCAACCTCGTAGCCTGCCCAATCAAGCACGGCAGCAAGGCAGTCGCCTAAAGCACCGCCACGGGCATTACCCATATGCATAGGTCCTGTAGGGTTAGCTGAAACAAATTCAACGTTAATTTTTCTGCCGTTACCAAAATCGCTTCTTCCGTAGCTATCACCGCAAGCATCAACATCAAGAAGAATTTCTGCATAGAAATCCTGTTTTAAAAAGAAGTTGATAAAGCCCGGACCTGCAACGGAGCATTCTTTGAAATATGTTCCGTCAATATTGATTTTGTTAAGGATTTCTTCTGCGATTTTTCTTGGAGGCATTCTGAGAGCCTTTGAAAGCATAAATGCCGCATTAGCAGAATAATCGCCGTTGTTTCTGTCTGCAGGAATTTCTGTTTTGAATGCAGGAATTTCTGCTTCAATGAAAACTCCGTCAGCGATGTTTTTGTTTATAGCGTCTGTTACAGCGCTGATAATCTGTTCTTCTGCAAGTTTAATTAATTTAGACATATTTAAACCTCATTTATTTTCATTAAAAGATTGTTTTCTCCAATAATTTCTCCGTTGCTCTGTAGTGTGTAGCAAAGAAGAATTTTTCCTGAAACATCGGGAATCAGAGCGTTTACTCTCTGAGCTACAATATCCATACTCATTTCACCGAAAGGCGTTCTGTAAATGCAGGAATGAGTTTTACCTTCTTCAATAAGAAAGGATGTTTCGTAAACGCCTTTTCGACTCATTTCTATAAAATGGTTGTTTATTACTTTAACAACTGTTTCGCACTTGCCCATTTCTGTATCAGGCTCGGTGTAGGAAATTGTCTTGATACCATCAATTTCCTCAAAAGCACCGAGAGCTTTAAGCTTGCTGCTTTCTCTGTCGTCGTGATATTGCTGTTCACTGACAAATTCTATTTCAACTTTTCTCATCGGTTTCGTTCCTCAGCATACTCAATAAGCTTATCTATAAGGTCTGAGTACTCAATACCTACCTGACCGAATAATTTGGGGAACATTGAAATTGATGTGAAGCCCGGGAGAGTATTTATTTCGTTAAGGTAGCATGTGCCGTCCTCTGCGAGGAAGAAATCAACTCGTGAGCAACCCTCGCAGCCTAAAGCCTTATATGCGTACACAGCTGCTTGGCGCACCTTTTCGCTTGTTTCCTCAGGTAAATCAGCGGGAATTGCAAGACCTGTAGAGTTATCAATGTATTTTGCGTCATAATCGTAAAATTCTGCAGTGGGTAGAATTTCGCCGATACAGGAAGCAACAGGATTTTCGTTACCCATAACTGCGCATTCGATTTCTCTGCCCACAAGAGTTTCCTCTAAAACTGCCTTGTAGTCGTTTTCAAAAGCAACTTTGAGAGCAACCTTTAACTCTTCAAGGTTATGTGCCTTTGATATGCCGACTGAAGAGCCTGCGTTTGCCGGTTTTACGAAAATAGGAAAGCTTAACCTCTCAATAATTGGCTCTAAATCAACGTTACCGCTTTCATATTCTGTTTTTGTAAAAGCAGCCCATTTTGCACCAGGAATACCTGCCGCGTCTGCAAGTGTGTTTGTAACGGCTTTATCCATACACATACCGCTTGCCAGAAGGCCGCAACCAACATAAGGGATTCCTGCAAGCTCAAAAAGACCCTGAATTGTGCCGTCCTCACCATTTTTGCCGTGAAGCACAGGGAAAATAACATCTATATCAATTTTTTCTACACAACCATCTTTAATAACAAGAAGGGCTTTATCCTTTCTGTCAGGAGAAATAACTGCTGAAGAAGTGAAGCCACTTTCTGCCCATGAGCCGTTTTCGATACTGTCAATATCACCTGTATAGTAAAGCCATCTGCCATCTTTAGTAATACCGAGGGTAAGAACACTATATTTATTTCTGTTTACATTTCTTAAAACAGATGCACTTGAGCGGAGAGATACCTCATATTCGCTTGAACAACCGCCAAAAATAACAAGTAAATTTTTCAAAAAAATCACCTTTTATAAAAAAATATAAAACCGCATAAAACTACATTTTAAATAATAACACAATAAAAGTTTGAAATCAATTATTAAATAGTATGATTATTTAATAATACTGTTTACCTTTTTAGATAAAAATGCTACAATATACAAAAGATTTGCAAAAGGATGGCAAAAATATGGAATTAAATAAGATTCTCAGCCATGTTGACCATACACTTTTAAAGCAACAGTCAACCTGGGACCAGATAAAAGCGATTTGTGATGACGGAATAAAGTTTAGTACCGCAAGCGTTTGCATTCCGCCTTCTTACGTTAAAGAATGTGCAGATTATTGTGGTGATAAATTAAGCATCTGTACTGTTATAGGCTTCCCTAACGGCTATAACACTACTGCCTGCAAGGTTTTTGAAACTGCAGATGCAGTGAAAAACGGTGCAGATGAAATTGATATGGTTATAAATATCGGTTGGCTTAAGGATAAAAGATATGACCTTATTCTTAATGAAATCAAGGAAATAAAAAAAGCGTGTAACGGCAAAATTTTAAAGGTTATTATTGAAACCTGCCTTCTTACAGACCAAGAGAAAATAAAAATGTGTCAGCTTGTTACAGAAACAGGAGCAGATTTTATTAAAACATCTACAGGCTTTTCATCTGCAGGTGCAACCTTTGAGGATATCAAGCTTTTCTCTGAAAATATTGGTGAGAATGTGAAAATGAAGGCGGCAGGGGGCATAAGCTCTCTTGACGATGCAGAAAAATTCCTTTCTCTCGGAGCCGAAAGACTTGGTACAAGCAGAATTGTTGCTATTGCAAAAAGCGAGCAGGGCGAAGGCTATTAATTAAGATTTTTTGTTTTTAAGGTGGTGGAAAAATGAAGCTTAGCATGGAAACAATGTATTTCCCTGAAGCGAAATTTCATCATAAAAAAGAAATGATGGCTGATTGGGTAGCAACAAGCGAAAACGCCGCCAAATTTTCTTGGGTAGCAGTAGTATCTTGTGTCGGTGCAGTTGTCTCGACGTTAGCATTTAAGGATGATTTTTTCTTTATTTATATCGGCTGCGCATTGGTTTTTCTCATAGGTGCGCTACTATGTAAAAAATGGCTTTATCCAGCTTATCTTGCAGTTCTTGCAGGTGAGGTGCTGAGCCTTGTGAGGTTTTATCTTGAGATGCCTGAAAACAAAGCGGTTTTCGGTATTGCAATAGTAGTTGCAGTCTTGGGATTGATACCGTCATATTTTGCTTTCAGGTGTATTTATAACTACACACCGATATTCAAAGAACTTGAAAAAGAGAAAAGCTTTCCCAATTTTATTGCTAACACTGCAGATTTATACGGCGAGAAAATTTATCTTCAGGATGAAGAGGAAACTATTTTGGAAAATGTAACCGAAGCGTCATATAATCCGTTTAATTCTGCAGAAGATGTGAAAGCGGAAGAGGTGCGACGCCACCAGGAAGCAAGGTTTGATGAATTTGACAGGAATGATGAACCGAAGCGAATGGATATCGGTGTGAATGGCAACCTTGTTTCACACGATGAAGAGGAAGAAAAGCGCAGGCTCAAGGAAAAGAAAGCAAAAGAAGGCGGATTTTTCATAGGAAACTACGAGCTTATTTTCTGCCATGGAGATTGGTCTGTTGCGGATAGCGACCAGAAACGTCAATTTATGGGTAAATGGCGAGAAAATGTTCAGGAAGCAACTAATAATTTTCCTATGGTTGCTTTGTTCCTTGCAATGGCGGCTATGACATCAGGCTTTGGTTCTATTATGGGAATACTGAATTTTGCTGTAATTATAGTATTTATTATTGCTACAAACCATATGAAAATGGGTAGATGGTATGCACCAATTACAATGCTTATTGCAATAATATATTCCTTGTCCCTTGCAATCTCAGATATATCCGTGCTTATGCTCATAGGCGCGTATCTGGCTGGATTCAGAATGTTTACAGGAGTAATACGATATATTCTTAATTACAAAAGTTATAAAATATTATCAAAGCAAGCAGGGTTCCCCACATTTATAAGAACAACTGCTGACCTTTATGCAGACAAAATGTATATTGTTGAAAAACGAGAGCTTATAAAGAAAAAAGACCCTTCTCAAAGAGTTATAAGGGTTATGGATATAGGCTACGACAATAAGCCTAAAAAAGACGATGGCCCATGGAACGCCTTTGATTATATGGACGAAAAAACTGATGAAAAGGATGATTGAAATGAAAGCCGAATTTCTTGTTAATGAATTTATTTATCCACCAAAAAGCGTAACAGACAGCTGCCACGCTTCAACTGTTTTGCCCCTTGCTGACGGAACAGTTGTTTCTGCATGGTTCGGTGGTACAAAAGAGGGTAACGATGACGTGAAAATATGGGTAAGCGTGCGTGAAAACGGTAAGTGGACACAGCCCTACAGCATAGCTGTTGACGGAGAAGCTCTTCCCCATTGGAACCCTGTGCTTTTTCTTAGAAAAAACGGGGAAATTATTCTGTATTTTAAGTATGGTAAGCCTATTCCGAAGTGGGTTACATACTACGCAATTTCCAAGGATGGCGGCAAAAGCTTTTCAAAGCCACAGGTGCTTGTTCCGGGAGACGATGACGGAGGCAGAGGGCCTGTCAAAAATAAGGCAATAAGGCTTTCTGACGGCACTGTTGTTGCGCCTGCTTCAAAGGAATCTCTCAGAAAATCATGGAAGTGCTTTGTTGATATTTCAAAGGATGACGGACTTTCTTTTGAGCATTCAAATTTTGTTTTAAGAAGCAAGAAAAATGGCAAAACTGTTGGTATGATTCAGCCTACATTGTGGGAAAGTGAAAATGGTCTTCATATGCTTATAAGAACAAATATGGGTCATATCTATAGAAGCGACAGCAAGAATTTCGGTAAAACGTGGTGCAAGGCATATGAAACACCAATGGGCAATCCTAACAGCGGTATTGATATTGTTAAAATGGATGATGGTACACTTGTTCTTATAATGAACCCCATATTTGAAAACTGGGGCGACAGAGCACCCCTTGTTTTAATGGCATCAACAGATGGTGGCGATACCTTTACCGAAATATTTAAATGCGAGCCTACCGAGGGCGACCACGAATTCAGTTATCCTGCAATGGTGGCAGATGGCGATATTTTGCATATTACATATACTCACCAACGCGAAGGTATAGTGTATCAGCAGGTTAAAGTTACAAAATAAGAAAATGGAAAAAATCACCTTTTTCAAAGATTTTTGAAAAAGGTGATTTTTATTTTTGTTTATATGTTGCACTTTACAAAGCTTTTTGGTAGAATGTATATGTCAAAAATTGGACTCATTTAATATGTAATATAAAAAGGAGTTTTATGATGCCCGAAGCAATCAAGCTCTACCCTCAGCTTACAAGGGTAGTAAAACATTTTAAAAAATTCGATATTGAGGTGCCTAAGGCTCTTCTTGAGTCGAAGCCTCAGAAGCCTGATTTGTCAGATTTTCCGTATCCTCTTCCACAGCGCAAAAAGGATTATACCTGCTTTTGCACAAGTGCAGATGGTGCCCAATGGTACGGCTCAAACGGCGGTGTAACGCGCTACGACAGCAAGGCAGAAAGTCTTTCAGATGTGGTAATGCATTTCAGCGCTCACAGAGATTTACTTGATAATCACGTATCTGCTATTGTGCCTGATGGTGATTGCGGTGTGTGGGTGCTTACAGATAATGGTGCAACTCACATTGCAATGGTGCTTATGTCTATGGAGGATAAGGCTGAGAGGCTTCTCGAAGAATCTCACAAATATGTTGCTCGCCATGGAATGTATAGCCAGAAGTATCTTTCAGAGGCAGGTAACCTTGATTCAATCCTTCCTTATGGCAGCAGTGATAATGACGGTAGCTTCTCATCTGCTCACGCAATGGGTGAAATCTTCCGTTACGCTACGCTTAAAAGAGAGCTTGGAGAATATCATGAGGATACAATAAAGGCTCGCGAGAGCGCTTTGAGAGCAAGTGAAGCGAACCTTCTTCTTATGTATATTTCAGGTAGAGGAGATGGCTTTGTTGCAAGAAGCTATCACACCAAGGATGAGCCTATACCTGACGATGGTCTTTTTTATAAAAAGAATGGCGCTACTGCAGCTTGTGTTAACACAACAGACGCTCGCAAAAAGGGGATTGTGGGTTTAGAGGTTAAGGCAGATGCTCCTATTCCTGAGAGGCTTCGTAAATACTACGCTGAAAAGGGTAATGAAGATACAGACATTACATATAAAGGCGACACAAGCAGTGATGAAATCACACATCATTATATGCATCTTCTCGTAGCCCACGAATTTTTAGGCCTTGAGGACCCTGAATATGATGAGCTTCTTAAAAATGCTGCAAGAAACACAATGATGCACATGATTACAAATAACTTTGCTCTTAGAGAAGCAAATGGTGAATACACAACATGGGCAAAGTGGAATCTTGAATATTTCAACAGCCCTATGGGTTGGGCAGATGCTTGCCTTAACGCAGGCCAGATGCTTATGTACCTTAATGTTACAATGCACCTTACAGGTGAACAGGGTATTTTCAGAAAAACTCATGATGAGCTTATAGAAAAAGGATATGCAGATTTAACATATAAGCACTTTGACCGCTTCCACCACGTAAGCGTTCAGGGTGGCGTTGAAGACAGAGTTGAGATTATGTATGGAGACCATATGCTTGCAGTTCTTTCTCTGTGGGGTCTTTGCACGCTCGAAAAGGATGAAGAGCTTCTCAAAAAATACAGAGCTGCTTTCAGAAGCTGGAGATATTCTCTCGCTCCGGAATATAACCCGGGTTACGACTTCCCATACTTCCTCAGCGACCCAGAGAATGCAAAGCCTGATGCAGAGAAAATCAGAACATGGTTCTACCGCTTCAATGTTTCACGCCTTGCCGCAAAGGTTTCTCTCAGCGCCCGTCGCGATATTCCTAAAAAGGAATTGATGGGTGATTATAATGAAACCTCATGCCTGCTTCCTAACGATGAGCACTTTATTGCTAAGTATGACAGAAACCCGCTTGAATTCAAGGATGAGGACAGTGGCGGAGCTTTATGTGTGGAAGGTTGCTATCCATACACCTTTGCCTATTGGTTAGGCAGATATTTCAGATTTATTGAGGAGGGCACAAACTAATGTCAAAATCAATTAAACTTATCGGTAATGCCCACCTTGACCCAATTTGGCTCTGGCGTTGGCAAGAGGGCTGCGCAGAGGTTCTTCAGACCTTCAGAAGCGCTCTCGACAGATTAAATGAATATAATGATTTCGTTTTCACCTGCTCATCTGCTGCTTATTATGAATGGGTTGAGCAGATAGACCCTCAGATGTTCGAGGAAATCAGAGCAATGGTGAAAAAAGGCAGATGGGTGCCTGTAAACGGATGGTGGGTGCAGCCCGACTGCAATATGCCGTCGGCAGAGAGCTTTGCCCGTCAGGCGCTTTACAGCCAGCTTTATTACTACGAAAAATTTGGTATCACCTGCAGAACAGGTTACAATGTGGATTCCTTTGGCCACAATGCAATGATGCCTCAGCTTCTTAACAAGGGCGGAATGTATTCTTATGTTATGCAACGTCCCGATATACGCGAAAACAGCGAGATTCCCGAAAACCTCTTCTGGTGGGATAGCGAAGACGGTTCAAGAGTTCTTACTTACAGAACACCTACAGGCTACACTGCTCACGGCAAAGAGGATATAGACAGAAAGCTTGAAGAAATCAACAAGAGAGTGGAAGAAACAGGCCACGGAATGATGATGTTCTATGGCGTTGGTAACCACGGTGGCGGTCCTACAAAGGGCGATATTGAGTATTTAAAGGCAAACCTTGAAAAAGAAGGCTTTAACGACCTTGAGTTCTCATCTCCTGAGGATTATTTTGATGATATATACAACGATTTCCTCAATATTCCATCGTGGAAGGACGAGCTTCAACACCACGCAAGCGGTTGTTACAGCGCAACATCTCTTGTAAAGGCACTTAACCGTAAGGCAGAAAATGTTCTCGGTGCATCAGAGAAATGGGATACAATTGCTTCTCTTGTTACAGGCTCAAAGCCTTCTACAGAGCGCTTCAAGGATGCATGGAAAAAGGTTTGCTTCAATCAGTTCCATGATATTCTTTGCGGATGCTCAATTATGGAAAGCTATGAGGATGTTAAGGAGTCTGAGGGCTATGCTCTCAATATTGCGTCTGAGGCTTATAATAATGCAATTCTCAGAATAGCAAGAAAAATAGATACATGGGTTGACGGCGTAAGCGAGCCGGTTCTTGAAACACGCCACTACACCGGTGCAGACAACGGCTTCCCAAGACCTGTTGTTGTATTCAACCCTCATTCATATGATATTGAAATCCCTGTAAGAATGTATCACCCGTCAAAGAGTGTTACAGATAGCGAAGGTAACGACGTTTCATTCCAGAATGTGCGCTCATCAAGAACAAATGATGACCATCTTGATACACTGTTCCTTGCAAAGGTTCAGGGCTTTGGTTATAACACATATTGGCTTGAGCCTGATGGCGATATAAGAGCTCCGAAGGAGCTTAGCGGTGAGCAGGACTTCTTTATGGAGAATGAATATATTGCTGTTGAGCTTGATAAGGAAACAGGCTTTATCAAGAGCCTTGTAGATAAATCAACAGGTGAGGATTTGGCAAGCGATAACTTCCTTGCAATTCCTACAGTTATTGATGATGAAACTACCGATACATGGGCTCATAATGTTTTCAAATTCCACAAGGTAAAAGGTCTTATGGAGCTTGTAAGCATTGAGCGCGTTGAAAGCGGTGCGCTTCGTTCAGTTATCCGCACAAAGCATAAGTTCAATGATTCATATCTTACTCAGGAATTTATCCTTGCAAAGAAGCAGAAAACACTTCGTGTGGATTGTAAGGCTATGTGGCAGGAAAAGTTTACAATACTTAAATTTGCTTTCCCTGTTGGCGGAAAAGAAGAAATCAGCACATATGAAATTCCTGCAAGCTTTATCAAGAGACCTTGCAATGGAGAAGAAGAGCCTGCACTTAACTGGGCAGACCTTACAGTTACAAGGAATGGCAAGCGCGTAGGTCTCTCTGTTATGAGCGATTCTAAATACAGCTACGATTGCCCCGGTGCAGAGTTAAGATTAACAGCTCTCAGAAATGTAATTTTTGCAGATCATTATTCTGACAGACCTGCTGCAGACTTTAACTTTACTGACGAAGGTCTTAACCGCTTCTCGTACGGCATTTACCTTCACTCAGGCGAGGCTGAAAACAGCGATGTAGTTAAAGAAGCACACATTTTCAATAACAATGTAGTTGCAGTTCCTGAAAGCTATCATAAGGGCGAGCTTCCTCAGAAGGATTGCTTTATTTACACAAATCTTAATAATGTTCAGATTACTGCATTAAAGAGATGTGAGGATGGCTCAGGCGACCTTATTATAAGACTTTACGAAACAAAGGGTATTGAAGATTCAAAGGGCTATCTGATGAGTAAGCTTTTCGATAACGGCTTCTGGTTTGACATTAAGAAGCACGAAATCAAAACCTTCAGAGTAGATAGGGAAACAAAGGTTCGCGAAATCAATTTCCTTGAAGGTATAGCCGAAAAGAGTTAAACACCGCACGGTTTATTAAGGCAAATTTCCGCACTAACTACGTCAAAAAGTTTGAAATACGACAGTATTCCTTCACTTTTTTTCTTGTTATTGCAAAAATTTTGCCTTAATAAACTGCTCGCACCTAAAATTCCAAAGATTTTGGTGCAGCAGGGTGTTTCTTCGGCATAGCTATACTGGCGTATATTAAGGCGAAAAACGCCATGATGTGCCGAAAGAATTGAATTTTAGGCGTACGGGGTTCAACTTTTTTCGGCTATTGTAAAATAAAAAACTGCTTCCCTTCGGGGAAGCAGGAAAGTCAATTTTTAAATGCGGATAGCTTGTTGCTTATTAAAATTGCAACGGAGATTTTAATTAAATCCGGAACAATAAAAGGTACAACACAAATAAGAAGAGCATTCATAAAGCTCTGAAGGTTGAATTCTTTAAGATAAAGAAGGGTGTACCACAAGGTTCCGAAAATATAGCAGGCTATAAGCCCTAAAACCAGCCCAACAGCTTTGGCTTTTGAAGAGCTACTAAAATGTGTAGCAAAGCAATAAATTAAAGCTGTGAGAATAAAACCTAAAATGTATCCTCCCGTAGCACCCATAAGGTGTCCTAGGCCACCTGAAAAACCGGCGAAAACAGGAAGCCCGATTATTCCTAAAAAAATGTAAAGAAAAATGCTAAGTAATCCTCGTTTTCCGCCAAGAACAGTAAGGGAGCAAAAAACGCCTAATGCTTGCAAGGTAAAGGGTACGGGTGAGGGAATAGTAATGAAAGCAGAAACTGCAATAATTGCGGAAAACAAAGCAATTAAAATATAACTTTTTAAATTATTTCTGGCTTCTTTCATTTTTATCACCTCGCCGAAAAATACTAACATATGACATGGTTATTGTCAAATTAGAGTGGATACAATACTCTGAAAAGAAAGAAGGAAAATTATGGAAACTATAATGGAGTTAGGTACTAAAATAATCAGTATCTTCGAAGCCGTTATGGGTATGGATTTTGTAAGTGAAATTATACCTATGCTTATTATGTGGGCAATAGGCGGCGTGCTTATTTACTGCGCTATTGTTAAGGATATGGAGCCAACACTCCTTTTACCAATGGGTTTTGGTACAATCCTTGTAAATTTACCACTCGCTCTTACAGAAGGTGTTATTTCTGAACACGGTGCAATTGAAGTTCTTTACAATGCCGGTGTTGCAAATGAATTATTCCCGCTTCTGTTGTTTATCGGTATCGGTGCTATGATTGACTTTGGACCTGTTCTATCAAATCCAAAGCTTATGATTTTCGGTGCTGCAGCTCAGTTTGGTATTTTCTTTACACTTTCAGTTGCATCACTTTTCTTCCCAATCAACGAAGCAGCATCTATTGCTATTATCGGTGCGGCAGACGGCCCCACATCTATCTTCGTTGCAGCAACACTCGGTTCTAAATATATCGGCGCTATCATCGTTGCGGCTTACTCTTACATGGCTCTTGTTCCAATGGTTCAGCCGCCAATCATCAAGCTCCTTACAACAAAGAAAGAGCGTAAAATCCGTATGAAATACGAGGGTAAGGCAGTTTCCAAGAAAACAAGAATCCTTTTCCCAATCGTTGTTTCAATTATTGCAGGTGTCGTTTCACCTCAGTCAGCAGTTCTTATCGGTTTCCTTATGTTTGGTAACCTTATCAGAGAATGCGGTGTTCTTGATTCACTTTCAGAAACAGCACAGAAAACACTTGCTAACCTTATTACAATTCTCCTCGGTATCACTGTTGCAAGAAATATGAACGCTCAGGATTTCCTTACAATAGAAACAGCTCTTATTCTTGGCCTTGGTCTTGTTGCTTTTGTTTTCGATACAGCAGGTGGCGTTCTTTTTGCAAAGCTCCTCAACATTTTCCTCCCCGAAGGAAAGAAGTTCAACCCAATGATTGGTGCTGCAGGTATTTCTGCATTCCCAATGTCATCCCGTGTTGTTCATAAGCTTGGTCTTGAGGAAGATAATCAGAACTTCCTTCTCATGCATGCAACAGGCGTTAACGTTTCAGGTCAGGTTGCTTCGGTTATTGCCGGCGGTATGATTCTTAGCTTCTTTGCTAAATAATAGGAGGTATATGTATGTTTAATCTTCTTATGATGAGTTTTTTAGAGTCTATAGGACTTGAATTTACAACAAAGAATTTCGGCGAAGCGCTTCTCTGCTCTGTTGCCGGTATGGTTGGTATATTCATTGTTATAGGTATAATTATCTTTTCAGTTTCAATCCTTAATAAATCAGGAAACAAAAAGGAAAAATAATTATGGATTTCAAGAAATTTATAAATGGTGCTTTAGGTAGACCTGAAAAAGGAGACACAGTTAAGCCTTTCAGCTTAAGAGGCAGAGTGTCAGGTTATATTCTTACAAAGGCGCAGCGTAATATTCCCACTTGCGGATATAATTATGAAGCAGACCTTACAAAGTTCTGGGAAGAATTTCAGAACTTAAAAAAGGAATGCGGTTATCACATTTCATTTAATACAATAATGATGAAGGTGCTTGTTGAAGGCTTAAAGGAAGCACCAAAGCTTAATGCTCACCTTAAATTCAACACAACATCTTCCTGCGGTACAATTATTTTAAAGAAGCATATTGATGTTGCAATGCCTATTGTTCTTGAAAACGGCGAAACCTTTCCGCTTAAGGTGGAGGCAGCAGAAGGAAAAACACTTCAGGAGCTTTCCGCTCAGATAGATAACCTTGTAGAGCGTCTTAAAAAGACGGATATAGATAAGGTTATGTTTGAGGTTATAGCCCAAAGAACAGTTGGCCTTATGCTCAGCGGTGCAGTTGTTCCAACAATTGCACAGACTGTTACAGGCTATGTTGGCAAGCACAAGGTTGCTAAGGTCAAAGACCATTTCCGCCGTAATCCTCGTGATGGCTCCATTCTTCTTATGGAAGAGCTTAGCGAAGGTACTGTTTGCCTTACAAACTGGGGTCCTTTGTATGAGGGTCTTAACGGCAATGTAACATATACACCTCTTCTTTTTCCGCAGACCTTCTTAATGGCTATGGGAAGCATAAGAGATACAGAATACGCCTTCAAGAACGAACAGGGTGTAGTTGATGTAGGAATAAAAAAGCTTCTGCCTATAACACTTATGTTTGACCACAGAATAGGCGCATTCAACGATGTTATGCCATTTATCAAGAAGCTTGATGAAATATTCCAAAATCCTGAAATAATGAGAAAATGGTAAAAAAAGCACCTGCCCAAGCAGGTGCTTTTTTAAATGAAAAATTAAAAAATTAAAATGAAAAATTTCGGAACTGCATTGCAATTATAAGCTTCGCATCACCGCTAGTTGCTATTTGTTTCTCTGGCATCTGGCATCTGATGACTGGCAGCTTAATAATATTTTTCTCGTTTCTTTTTCTTAATGAACTTATATATAAGATAAATCACTATAAGCACAAGTGAAACAGAAAGACCGATATAAGCATCAAGGTTTGAGTTACCCTCAATTTTCAATTCGTTCCACAGCATAGACATATATTGCTGTGTGTCATAATCAAGGTTTTCAAAAATCTGTGTTTTCGGCATTTCTGATTCATCAGGATAAAGAATAGGGTCTCCTTTTAAATCGTAGTTATCGGACTCTAAAACAAGAGCATGAGGTGTGGCGTAGCAGATATAATTTGCGTTTGCTACAGCAATTTCCTCCTCGCACATAAAGTTGATGTACAATTCGGCAGCCTCTTTGTTTTCTGCATTTTTCGGAACGCACATAGCATCCACAAAGAAGTTAACGCCTTCTTTAGGGTAGCACAAAGCGAGGTCGGGGTTAACATCGTACATTGTGAGGAAGTCTCCTGCATAATACGGTGCAAGTGCTGCTTCACCTTTTTCCATTTTACCGAAGATTTCATCCATAACGTAGCTGGAAACAAGGGGATTTTGTTCCTTGAGCTTTGCTATAGCAGCATCCCACTCCTTTAAATCGGTAGTGTTTATGCTCTGCCCTAAAAGGAACTGTGCAATACCGAAGGTATCACGGGGATTGTTGAACATCAGTATTTCGCCTGTATATTTTTCATCCCACAAAACACTCCAGCTGTCAGGGGTACCATCTACCATTTTAGTGTTGTAAATAAGGCCAACCATACCAACCGTGTATGGTACGGTGTACTTGTTTTCAGGGTCAAAATAAAGACCTTTGTACTTGTCGAGGATGTATTTGTAGTTAGGGATATTTGAATAATCAAGCTCTGCAAGCAAGCCTTCGTCACGAAGCTTTGCAATCATATAGTCTGACGGAATAATTACGTCGTAATTAGCGCCACCGCTTATGAGCTTGTTGTACATATTCTCGTTACTCTCAAAGTTTGTGTAATTGACCTTGATTCCGTATCGCTCTTCAAATTCTTTGTTTACGTCTAAAGTACCGTCTGCACCATCGGAAATGTACTCGCCCCAGTTATATACATTGAGAGAAGTGCCCTTAAGGTGAGAGTAATCCTTTTCCCCCTGTGCAAAAGTAACGGGACAAAGGGTGGCGAAAATCACAAGGCACACTGTAAGTGTGCATAAAAGGCGTTTCATCATTTCTTTACACCGCCTTTTTTAGAAAGCTTCTTATCTCCGTGGGCGCTTACCACATTTGATACAATGAGAAGCACGAGGATTGCAAGGAAAATAAGAGTAGAAAGCGCATACATATCAGGTGTAACACGTCGCTTTGTCATAGAGAAAATGCGTATTGGCAGGGTCTGTGATGTAGTGCCACTTACAAAGTAGCTTATGATGAAATCATCTACGGAAAGTGTAAATGCCATCATAAGACCTGAAATAATACCCGGCATAATAGCAGGAAGCATAACCTTAAAGAAGGCCTGCAGAGGTGTACAGCCTAAATCCTGGGCCGCTTCTGAAAGGTGGGGGTCCGTCTGCTTAAGCTTTGGCAAGACGTTGAGAATAACGTATGGTAGCTCAAATGTGGCGTGGGCAATAATGAGTGTGCCGAAGCCGAGAGTCCCCGTTTTGCCAAAAAGTGAGCCAACAAAAACAAAAAGAAGCATCATAGAAATACCTGTAACGATTTCTGGGTTCATCATAGGTATATTTGTAACAGTCATAATGCTACTTTTGAGAAGCTTATTTTTATAACCGAAAATGGCAGTTGCTGCCGCAGTGCCCATAATTGTTGAAATAATTGATGAAACAACTGCAACAATCATAGAGTTTTTGAAGGCATCAAGGGTAGCAGCATCGTTAAAAAGCTCTTTGTACCAGTAAAGCGAAAAGCCTTCAAAAACAGATGTGCTTTTGCCCGAGTTGAAGCTAAAAATTATAAGCACGACAATAGGTGCGTATAAGAAGACGAACACAAGGGCTGTGTATAGCTTTGAGCCGAGGGAGGTTTTCTTTGTCATATAATAACACCTCCGTCATCATCAGAAAAGCGATTCATAACAGCGAGGCAGATAAATATGAGAATCATCAAAACAAAGGAAAGTGATGCACCCAAATTAAAGTTATTTGCCGTCTGGAACTGTGTTTCAATAACATCGCCGATAAGGATTGTGCTTGTGCCACCTAATTTCTGAGAAATGTAAAAGGTGCTTACGCTTGGCACAAAAACCATTGTAAAGCCTGAAACAATACCGGGAACGCTGAGCGGAACTGTTACGTTTTTGAAAACATCAAGCTTGTTACCACCCAAATCCTGTGCAGCCTCTACTAACGAGTGGTCTGATTTAAGCATTACGGTATAAATCGGTAAAATCATATATGGCAGGAAGTTATATACCATACCTACCACAACTGCACCACGGGTGTTTATAAGCTGAACAGGGTCAAGGCTGAGTCCTGCGGTGCTGTTTATAAAATCTATAACAGAATTAATAGTTGTAGTTAAAAGACCGTTATCCTCTAAAATTGTCATCCAGGAATATGTTCTTAAAAGAAAGTTCATCCACATAGGGAGCATAATAAGCATAGTCATGGTGCTTTGCTTTTCGGGACCCTTGGATGCCATAATGTATGCAAGAGGGTAAGCAACAATAAGGCATATTACGGTGGCTAAAAGGCCGAGCCAGATGGAAAGAATAAAGGTATCGGCATATTTGCTGATTTCTGCCATATTGTTAAAGGTAAAAGTACCGGTGTTATCGGTAAAGGCGTAGTAAGCAACCATACAAAGGGGAACAATTATGAATAATGCTGCCCACACAATGTACGGAGCGCCTGCAAGCCTTGACATAAGAGATGATTTTTTGTTCATCTAAAGCACTCCTTTCAAAATTTGGGGTGGGAAAATTATTCTTCCTCGTCCTCATCAATTTCTGCAACTGAAAGCTCGTCAAACTCTTCACTAAAGGAGCTGTAGTCGCCATACAGACCGGAGTACTGTGATTTTTTCATAATATGAATAGCGTCAGGCTCAATAACAAGGCCGATAGTTGAACCAACCTCCTGGTAATCTGTAGATTGAATCATCCACTTAAAGCCTTTTATTTCTACAATGATTTCGTAGTAAACACCTTTGAAGGTAATAGATGTAACAACGCCTGAAATCATAGCCTTGTCAACAGGCACAACGTCAACGTCTTCAGGACGCACAACAACGTCAACCTCTTCGTCAACGCCGAAGCCTTTATCAAGGCACTTAAACTTGTGGCCTGCCATTTCAACCCAGAAGTCATCCTTCATAACGCCTTCGATAATGTTACTTTCACCAATGAAATCTGCAACGAAAGCGTTTTTAGGTTCATTATAAATATCTGTAGGTGTACCAATCTGCTGAATAACACCTGAATCCATAACCACGATTGTATCGCTCATAGAAAGAGCTTCTTCCTGGTCATGGGTAACGTAAATAAATGTGATTCCGAGGCGCTTCTGAATGTTTTTAAGCTCAACCTGCATATCCTTGCGAAGCTTAAGGTCGAGAGCGCCGAGAGGCTCGTCAAGAAGAAGCACGCGAGGCTTAACAACAAGAGCACGTGCAATCGCAACACGCTGCTGCTGACCACCTGAAAGAGATGATATATTTCTTCTTTCAAAGCCTTTAAGGTTTATTAATTCAAGCATTTCAGTAACTGCTTCCTTAATCTCCTTCTCGGGAGTCTTTTTAAGGCGCAGACCGAAAGCTATATTTTCATATACATTAAGGTGAGGAAAAAGAGCGTAACGCTGGAAAATAGTGTTAAGCTGTCTTTTATGAGGGGGTACGCCATTAATCTTTTTACCCTCAAAGTAAACATCACCTGAATCAGGCTCCTGGAAGCCTGCAATCATTCTGAGGGTAGTGGTTTTACCGCAACCTGAAGGGCCTAAAAAGGTAATAAACTCCTTATCGCGGATATATAAATTCATATTTTCAATAATCTGTTGACCATCAAAGGCAACAGAAATATTTTTTAATTCAATGATATGGTTGGACATCAGAGAACCCCCTTGTAAAGTAATAGAATGAAAATGTTTCATTCAAAAGAAAAAACCACCTACCCAAAGCGCATTTTTTGCAAATGCTTTCTTCAAATTGGTGAATTTTTGTTTTGTCCGTGGCATCAACAAAGTTTGAACCCGTGACGGCTGACACGAAATATTAATTTACTAAAGAGTAAAATTTAATTTACTAAACTTAAATATATATACAATTATAGAAAAAGTCAATAATTTTTTGAAATTGTGTAAAAATATTTTTAATTTTGCAGAAATAAGACGAAAAATCACGTTAAACACAGTAAAAAAGCGTATCCCATGCAGGAATATAGGGATGGTGCCTCAGGTGGATTTTATAATCAGGATTTATACTGTTAATTAACAGCGGCAGAGTGAAAATGTCTGCACATTTATGGTAAGTGGCAATATTAAGCTTCGGTTTATATTCTTTTAGGATTTTTTGTCCTGCGGAAAGAATTTCGTTTTCGCATCCTTCGGAATCGACTTTAATGTATGTGGGCACACTTTCACTGCACAAAGTTGGTAAAGTAACGCAAGGAGTGAGCTTTTCTCCACCTACTGCAGATTGCCTACCGTGAAGGTCAAAAAAACCAATTTTGCCGTCAATATCTGCAACAGCCACATTAAAGGTTTGGAAATTTTTAAGACCTTCACAATGAAGATTTAGTTTGTTGAAGGACTTTGTGTCAGGCTCGGCGCAGATAATTGCGGTATAGTTATCCTTTGCATATTTTAAAAATGTGTCAACAGTATCACCGCGATATGCACCGATATCAATGTACGTCTCATTTTCACCTAATTTTAAAATATCAGTAAAGGCTTCTTCTTCGGGAGTTGTGATTTCCTGAAGAATTTTTAAATCTCCGCCATAAAGGAAATTAATATATCCAGCAAAAATCTTTTTTGAAAAATCATCTGCCATTAAATTATATGCATAATTAATTTCTTCTGCATAGGCATTTAAAAAGTTTTCATCAAAAATTTCAGTACCTATAACGGGAACCACAGGAACAAGCACGTGGTGCTTGCCTGCAAGATTATAAATATTCTCCATTACATCGGGTATAGATGTGCCGAAGGTAATAATTACTGTAAAACTATCATATTTTTCTTCAAAATATGATAGTGGCATAACCTGAAAACCACGGAATGTTCTGTTTCGTACAAAGGTACTGCTGGCAGTAACACCTGAGATTTTTATTCCTTTTTTCAGAAAAATATCAAGCACCTTATCGGCACCGTTTCCGGTGCCGTACATAATAACGGGTTCAGTTGTATTTTTAAGCTTCTCCCATACAGAAGGGGAGTGAATTTCAAAATCCATTTTAACTCCAAGAATAAATTTTTTTGATTATAACATATAAAAAAGCGGATGACAACAATGTCATCCGCAAATATGCAATTAAATTAAATATCCTTGATGGTCTCTGAGTCCAAGTGAGATTTCATATTGAACTGAGGCAATTTCGGCTTTGTGTCTGTGGAGGTTTTCTGAGGCAAACAGATTCTGCTTGCGGCGTTCTGAAGCGAAGGCTTTCTTTTTTCTCAAAGCACCAATTCTCCACCAATGATATTCAATTTTTGCTGCCAGTAGGATTTGATTCATCATCATAAAAACTCCTTTTTCTTAGATTTGGACACGATTTTGACATATATTGTGTCCTTGTGCTTTATTATACATATATGTAGTGTCGATAATTGTCTTATTTCGACGGATAAATAAAAAATTTAAAATAAATTATTAAAAAAAGGCAAAACTGAGAATAATAAGAGTTTTTTTGTTACTTGTAATAGTTTTTTCGTTGTGCTACAATGTTGCAGAAGGAAGCGGTTTTATGAGAATTTTTAAAAATATATGCGAGCTTGTAGGTAATACACCTCTTTTAGAGCTCTCAAATATAGAAAAAAATGAAAATCTTCAAGCAACAATTTTTGCCAAGCTTGAGCTTTTTAATATAACAGGTAGCGCAAAGGCAAGACCTGCAGCGCAGATGATAAAGGACGCCGAAGACAAAGGCATTCTTAAAAAAGGCTCTGTTATTATTGAACCAACAAGCGGTAATACGGGCATAGGGCTTGCTGCAATAGGCTCCTCAAAAGGCTATAAGGTTATTATAGTTATGCCTGAAACAGTTAGCAGAGAAAGAATTCTGCTTACTAAAGCATACGGCGCGGAGGTTGTGCTCACCGATGGTTCAAAGGGCATGCAAGCTTCTGTAGAAAAAGCGTATGAGTTTGCATCACAATATGAGAGTGCTTTTATCCCTGACCAGTTTTCAAACCCTTCTAACCCTGACGCCCATTACAACACTACAGGTCCTGAAATATGGGCAGATACTGATGGTAAGGTTGATATTTTTGTTGCAACTATCGGTACAGGCGGTACGCTTTCGGGTACAGGTAAATTCCTTAAAGAGAAAAATCGTAATATAAAAGTTATTGGCGTTGAGCCAAAAAAATCCCCACTTCTTACAGAAGGCAGGGCAGGGGCTCACGGCATTCAGGGTATTGGCGCTAACTTTATTCCTGAAAATCTTGATATGGATTTATATGACGAGATAGTAACGGTTTCCGATGAGGATGCTTATAATTGTGCGCGTCAGATGGCAGCAATGGAAGGTGTTGCGGTAGGTATCTCTTCAGGTGCAGCGCTTTTTGCAGCAAAGGAGCTTGCAAACAGGCCTGAAAACAAAGGAAAGACAATTGTAGCTGTATTTACGGATACAGGTGAGAGATATTTATCAACTACCCTTTATGAAAGGTGATTATTATGGATAAATTTTTAGAATCAATGGAGCTTATAACAGGCACAGTAAAAGGGCTTGAAGAAATAAGCAATAATTGTTTTCTTAAAAACGATAAAAACAGATTGCTTATTCCTAACAGAAAAGAGGTTATAAAGGTCATAAAAGACCTGCAGTCTCTTCTTTTTCCTAACTACTTCAAGCATAGCGAGGGTAGCGAAAATGTGCTTTCTCAGACAGAGCTTCTTTTAAATATTTACTCACGACTTGCAAGTCAGATTGAGGGCGCTTGCCAGTTCAACGGTACAGCTATGACCTGCACGCCACAGGAAATCTGCGATAAATTTATAAATGAGCTTCCAAAGGTTAAAACCCTTCTTATAAAGGATATCGAAGCGATTTATGAGGGCGACCCTGCAGCTAAATGCCACGAAGAAGTACTTATTTGTTATCCCGGTTTTTATGCAATTTCTATTTACAGAATTGCTCACGTGCTCTATGAGTTAAAGGTTCCGCTCATTCCTCGCATTATGACGGAATTCGCTCACGAAAAAACAGGTGTGGATATTCACGCAGGTGCTACAATTGGTGAATATTTCTGCATTGACCATGGTACAGGTATTGTTATTGGTGAAACCACCACAATCGGTAACAGAGTTAAAATTTATCAGGGCGTTACTCTCGGTGCAAAAAGCTTTAAGGTTGATGAAAACGGCAACCCTGTTAAGGATATCAAGCGTCATCCCGATATTGGCAACAATGTGGTTATTTACGCTAATGCCACAATTCTTGGCGGCGACACAAAAATTGGCGATAACTGCGTTATCGGCGGTAACACTTGGCTCACAAGCTCTGTTGAAGAGGGTAAGACGGTCTATTACGCTAACTGAAAATTCTTGTTACATAAATTAAAAGAAACAAATAAACTGAAAGAAGCAAAAATCAAGTATTTTAACACCGGTAACACAGGGGACGGTACTATGAATGAACCAAAAACCTTTGATATTAAAGGTTTTTAGGTGTTTTGAAATTTAAAATCAGGGATGGTTTTATAAAAAATCAACCAATCATAGAACCGCTCAAAACATCACTTTTTCAGTGGTTTCGGACGGTTCCCTGTGTTACGTTAATCCTGACTTATTACAAATATCGTTCGAGTTACTTTGAGGAGATAAAATGACTGTATATTTATTAAAAAACTATCGTTTAAACTACAATTTGTTTTATTTTTTTGCTTTTTGTGTTTTACTGATGTCGGGTAGTATAGTGTGTATTTCGGTTTTAGATGGAATATCTTTTAAATTAGTTCTATTGAATTTCATACTTACTGTTAGTTCTATATTTAGTCTTCTTTATATACAGAAGAAGTACAAAACGTTGTTCATGAAAAAAATAACTATTACCGATAATGAGTTGATTATGTTTTCCTCAAACAAGAAAAAAAACATCGTTGATATGAACAAAGATGTATATTATGAAATAGCGAGTTTTTTTGTCGGAAAGTATGTTCCCAAAAATCAATTTATAATTGTTTCAAACGAGAAATTTAATTCTTTCAAAAGTTTTACAAACATAGGTCAGGTATGCAAAGAACTAGTTAATAATGAAAAAATTGTTATAGTTCCATATAATACAGAAACTGCGCCTAAATTGAACATTAGTTTTTGGATTATGTTATCAAACAATTATAACACAGATGACGGTTCGAAACCACTGAAAACTTAACATAAAAAACTCAGCTCATTACTTAATGAGCTGAGTTTTTTATTAGTTTATTTTACGCGATCTTTTCTGCGTCTTTAATCTTAATTTTGCCAATGAATGGAATCTTTAAAAAGCCATTGCATTTGCCGTCTTCAAATGTAAGCTCTACATCAATGTCCTTGCCGGGAAGAAGAGAAGTAGTAGCGTTTGCATAGAATGTGTTGCCTTCTTCTCTTGCGTTTGAAAGCTTGAAATCAGGCATATCAAAATCTGCGCCCTGAAGCTCGATTTCCATTTCGTATGCGTCGCCTTCTTTTTCGATTTCGAAGATTGCATCTCCCTTAAAGAACATGTTGTTGATTTTTGCTTTGTATTTTCCTAAAGCTATCATATCTATTTCCTCCAAAATTATTTATTATTTAATTCCTGCTGCGTAGCGAAGAATTTCTGTTGCATCTGTTGTTTTTATGCCTGCAACGCCGTCAACGTTTGCTGTAGCTAACTGAGCCTCTGTAACATTTGAAACAAGGTTTGCTGCAAGGCAAAGGGCGAAGCGTGCATCATAAATTGAACGGGTACCATCACCGTCTATATCACCTTTGAGGGAAAAGTCTTTATTTGAAATAACTACAAAAGTATCAGTTCCGTAGAAGGTTGTTCCTACAAACGCTGCTTGTGGTGCTCTTGTTTTTTCAACTAAAGTTCCTCCACGAGGCACATAGACCTTTGTAGCTGTGGGTATTGTATTCCCGGGAAGTCCATGGAACCTTATAACACATTCCTTTGAAAGTGCTTTTGATACACCATTTTGTAAGAATGAAACCTGATAGGCATTCATTGTTGCGTATCTTACAGGGAGCAGAGCAGTATATGAGCTGTTGGGTTTTACAGAAACTGAAAGGTCAATCTTCTCGTTCTTCGGGAAAACACCTGCCGAATCGTAGAGGGTAACATTTGAATCGATATCAGTTACACATCTTGTTTCCGCCTTAAGGTAGTTAGATGGTAAGTGAAGTGTTTTCAGATAAGTTTCTGCATATGAGCCTTTAACATAATATATTCCGTTTATGTAATAGTAGAACATATTATCATCTGAATCAATACCGCCAAGAAGGGCGTGTTTGCCGATGTTCTTTAAAGAGTATGGTAAATGAATTGACTTGAGACTTCGACAATTAGCGAGTGCTCTAAAACTTAAAACCTCCAAATTGTCGCTAAGTTTAAGGTTATTAAGATTCCAACAATCTTCAAATGAGTTAAAACCTATATGAAGAACATTGTTGTACATTTTTACGCTTGTTAATTTGTAACATTTAAAAAATGCCTGGTCGCCTATTGAAACAACGCTTTTAGGAACTGTAAATGAACCGCCTCTGCCGGCCGGGAAAGCGAGCAAAGTAGTCATATCTTTATTATAAAGCACACCATCAGAGCAGGTGTAGTATTTATTGGAAGATGATATTGCAATTTCCTTCAATTTAAGGCTTGAGTCAAATACACCGGGAGAGATGTATTCAACTGAAGCAGGGAGCTGAATATATTCAAGGTTCTTTCTGTCGCCAAAAGAAGAGAACTCAAGGTAGGCAACAGGATAACCCTCGATAGTATCAGGCACGGCAATCTTTTTGTCTTCGCCATAGTAGTAATATATTGCTACATATTTCTTGCCATTATCGTCATAAATATCGTATTCCAAGTCTTTCGGAGAAACTGTAACTATTTCATCTGCAGCGGAAACTGAAAGTTCTTGCTTATTTGATGGAAACACAAAGCAGCCGATTGTAAGCATAACTGCAAGAAAAAAACAAAGGAGCTTCTTATTAAACAAATAATTCACCTCAATGGATTATATAATACACTAACATAATTATAGTACAGCAAGTTTCCAAATTCAATTGGAATGTTTATACAAATAAAGATTACTTATTTTAGTAAAAAGACAAAAAGCAAAGCCACGAAGCAAGCTTCGTGGCTGAATTGCTTTTGTTAAACCTTAGGTTTACTCAGATAGCGCGGGTAACCTTACCGGAGCGCAAGCAGCGTGTGCAAGCATAAACTCTCTTTGGAGAGCCGTTAACGATAGCCTTAACTCTCTTTACATTTGGCTTCCAAGTTCTGTTTGAACGTCTGTGTGAGTGAGAAACCTTGATGCCGAAAGCAACTTCCTTGTTACAAAATTCACATTTTGCCATTGAGCTGCACCTCCTTATATTTTTTATAAATTCGAATTTACGTCTAAACATAAGACAACGAAATGTATCATAACACCTTTTTAATGCAAATGCAAGCATTTTTTTCAGAAATCACAGGTTTTTATGAACTTTTACATATTAAGAGGAAAAAAATCAAAAATTTTTTAGAAAATTGCTTGATTTTTCAAAAAACATCATATATAATACCACTTGTAACCGAACATTTGTACACTTTCAAAAGGAGTATTTATAATGATAGAAAAATCAGAAAAAAGCAAGGCGCTGGAAACGGCACTCTCTCAGATAGAAAAGAATTTTGGTAAAGGTGCTATTATGCGCCTTGGCGAAAATGCAGGTATGAATATTGAGGCAATCCCAACAGGAAGTATCGCTCTTGATGCGGCAACAGGTATAGGCGGACTTCCGAAGGGCAGAATTATTGAGGTTTATGGTCCTGAATCATCAGGTAAAACAACACTTGCTCTTCACGTTGTGGCAGAGGCTCAGAAAATGGGTGGTGAAGCAGCATTTATTGATGCTGAGCACGCTCTTGACCCTGTTTATGCAGCGGCTCTCGGTGTTGACATTGATTCCCTTCTTGTTTCTCAACCTGATAATGGTGAGCAGGCTCTTGAAATAGCAGAGTATCTTGCTCGTTCGGGCGCTCTTGATGTTATCGTTGTTGACTCTGTTGCGGCTCTTGTTCCAAAGGCAGAAATTGAGGGTGAAATGGGCGACTCACATGTAGGTCTTCATGCCCGTCTTATGTCTCAGGCATTGAGAAAGCTTACAGGTGCTATCTCAAAATCAAATACAATGGTAATATTTATTAACCAGCTTCGTGAAAAGGTTGGCGTTATTTATGGTAACCCTGAGGTTACAACAGGCGGTCGCGCTCTTAAATTCTATTCTACAATAAGAATTGATGTTCGCAGAGTTGAACAGCTTAAAGGCGCAGGTAACGAGTTTATCGGTTCACGTACAAGAGCAAAAATCGTTAAAAACAAGGTTGCTCCACCATTCAAAGAAGCAGAATTTGATATTATGTATGGTGAAGGCATCTCAAAATATGGTGAAATTCTTGACCTTGCAGTTAAAATGGAGATTATCCGCAAGAGCGGTGCTTGGTTCTACTATGGTGAGGAGCGTCTTGGTCAGGGTAGAGATAATGTTAAGGAATATATCAGAAATACTCCTGAATTCTGCGCAGAAATCGAAGCAAAGGTGCGCGAGAGTATAAAAAATATTATTTCTGCAAGAAACCCTGTTTCACGCAGAGAGCCTGAAATTATTGCTCCTGCTGCAGAGCCTGTATCAAAGGAAAAAGCGAAAGCAAAGCTTGATATCGCTGTTGATGATGACGAATAATGAAAATAACATCTAAGGCCGGTAACGGCAATAAGGTACATATTTATATAGACGGTGAATATACCCTTACTTTGTATGATGATTATTGGTATAGGTTAGGGTATGAGGAAAACCGCGAAATTTCAGAAGATGAGCTTGCTTCCTTGAAAGAGGAGGCAGGCTTTCGCTCTGCTTATGAAAAAGGTCTTCAATACCTTTCGATGCGAGCATATTCCCAAAAGGAATTGTATAATAAATTAAAGGTAAAATATGGTGAGGATGCCGCATCCCGCGCTGTTGAAAAGATGCTTTATTATGGCTATCTCAATGATGAAGCATTTGCCATCAGTTATGCAAAGCACCTTTTCGAAGTGAAAAAGTTTGATTTAAGGCGAATTTCATATGAGTTGAAAATGAAGGGTGTTAACGCGGAAAATGTTGATAATGCGTTGAAAACTCTTGACAATGAGCCAATTCAGCGTATTATAGATATGATAGGGTCAAAATATCTCAAAAACCTTGAAAATGAGAAGGACCGCAAGCGGATTGTGAACCGTTTTGTGCGTATGGGGTACTCATACCACGATATAAAAGCGGCGTTTAGAGAATTCGATACAGAAATCTAAGAGGTGATTTTTTTGGATAAAAAAGTGGGTATGATCAGCCTTGGTTGCCCAAAAAATCAGGTTGATGCTGAAATAATGCTTAAAAAGCTTGTAGATGCAGGCTATATTCTCGTTCAGGAAGCAGATAAGGCAGATGTTGTTATAGTAAATACCTGCGGTTTTATTGAGGATTCAAAAAAAGAATCAATAGATGCCATTTTAGAAATGGTTGATTTTAAAGAGGATGGTCTTCTTAAAAAAATACTTGTTACAGGTTGTCTTGCTCAGCGCTATGCAGAGGAGCTCTTAAACGAAATTCCTGAGGTTGATGGCGTTATTGGTATAGGTGCAAACGAAGATATCGTTGAAGCATGTAACGCTCTCTTTGAAAGCGACGAGCCATATTGCTCATTCCCCGACAAGGAAAAACTGCCTATTGATGGAGGCAGAATTCTTACTACACCTGAATATACCGCATACCTTAAAATTGCAGAAGGCTGCTCAAACTGCTGCACATACTGTGCAATTCCTTCAATCCGCGGTGCATTCAGAAGCAGAAAAATTGAAGATGTTATAGACGAAGCAAAAATGCTTTGCGATAAAGGCGTTAAGGAGATTATTCTTGTTGCTCAGGATACAACAAAATATGGTGAAGACATTTATGGCGAGCTTAAATTGCCTGAGCTTTTAGGAGAGCTTAATAAGATAGATAATCTTAAATGGATACGTCTTCTTTATTGCTATCCTGACAGAATTACAGATGAACTTATTGAGGCAATTGCCGTGAATGATAAGGTTTGTAATTATATTGATATTCCGATGCAGCACGCAGACGGGAAAATTCTTAAAGCCATGAACAGACGTGGTGATAAAGAAAGTCTTCTTTCTCTTGTTGAAAAATTAAGAGCAAGAATTCCTGATATTATAATAAGAACAACATTTATTACAGGCTTCCCCGGTGAATCAGACGACGAATTTACAACTCTCTCAGAGTTTGTGAATGAAGCGAAGCTTGACAGAGTCGGCTGCTTTGCTTATTCCCGTGAGGAAGGCACACCTGCATACGATTTACCTGATCAGATAGATCCTCAGGTTGCTGTTGACAGAGCAGAAGCTATAATGAATCAGCAATTCCGAATTTCTGAGGAAAAGATGTCATCATATATAGGTAAGACAGTTGATGTTTTGATTGAAGGTTATGACCCATATACGGATAGTTACTACGGCAGAACATATATGGATGCTCCTGATATTGATAACAATGTAGTCCTTACCTCAGGCTACAGAATAGATGATGGCGATATTGTTCCTGTAGAAATTTTTGATAAGGACGAATTTTCACTTATCGGAGAAGCAGTATGAAATCAATGAATCTACCAAATATACTTACAGTTGTCAGAATTATTCTTACACCCGTATTTCTTGCTTTGTTTATCAGTAATATTCCGCATCACTTTTTGTGGGGATTTATAGTTTTTTCTATAGCAGCCTTTACAGATTTTCTTGATGGAAAATTAGCGAGGAAAAATAACATTGTAACAGTCTTTGGTCAGCTTGCAGACCCTGTTGCAGATAAAATTCTCACAACTGCTGCTCTTTTAGCGTTTATGCATTACGGGCTTTGCAATGTGTGGATAATTATGATAGTATTGTTAAGAGAATTTACAATAACATCATTCAGGCTTGTTGCTACGGCTCAGGGGATTGTTATTCCTGCGAATATTTACGGAAAGCTTAAAACAGTTTCCCAAATGGTGTTTTCTCTCGTTATAATGCTCCTTGCAGAGCTTGATTACTGTGGAACTTTAGGAGAGAGCTTCCCGCTCTCTGTTGTTTCAAATGCTCTTTTGAGTGTTACTGCGGTGCTATGCGTAATATCAGGCGTAATTTATGTAAAACAATCAATTAAAATTATAGATTTTTCTAAATGAATCCTATGGAGGAAATATGAAGCTTTATAACTCACTTACAAGGAAAAAAGAAGATTTTAAGGAGAATGTACCGGGTAAGGTAAGTATGTATACCTGCGGACCAACAGTGTACCATTTTGCCCATATAGGAAATCTCAGAAGCTATATTATGGAGGATATTCTCGAAAAGCATCTTCGCTACAGCGGTTACGATGTTAAACGAGTTATGAATATCACTGATGTGGGCCACCTTTCAAGCGATGCCGATACAGGCGAAGATAAAATGGTTAAAGGTGCAAAGCGTGAAAATAAAACCGTTATGGATATTGCAAGGTTTTATACAGAAGCTTTCTTCAAGGATTGCGAAAAGCTCAACATAAAAGTTCCTGATGTTGTAGAACCTGCTACAAACTGTATCAAAGAATTCATTGATATGGTGCAGGGTCTTATTGAGAAGGATTATGCTTACCTTGCAGGCGGAAACGTTTATTTTGATACATCAAAGCTTGACGAATACTATGTTTTCAATAAGCACGATATTGATGAACTTATGGTTGGCGTTCGTGAAGGTGTTGAAGAGGATACAAACAAGAGAAATAAAAACGACTTTGTTCTCTGGTTTACAAAATCAAAGTTTGAAGAACAGGCTCTTAAATGGGATTCTCCTTGGGGCGTAGGCTATCCCGGTTGGCATATTGAATGCTCTGCAATAAGCCTTAAGCACCTTGGCGAGTATCTCGATATCCACTGTGGCGGTATTGATAACGCATTCCCTCACCATACAAATGAAATCGCTCAGAGTGAGGCGTTCGTTGGTCATAAATGGTGTAACTTCTGGTTCCACGTTCTTCACCTTAACACAAACTCAGGTAAAATGAGCAAATCAAAGGGCGAATTCCTTACAGTTTCTCTTCTTGAAGAAAAGGGCTACAATCCTCTTGCGTACCGCTTCTTCTGCTTGCAGTCCCATTACAGAAAACAGCTCGTTTTCTCATATGAAAACCTTGATGGTGCTGCAACTGCATACGAAAAACTACTCAAGAAAATTGCAACTCTTAAAGTTAACGAAGCAGATGAACTTGACAATGCCGCAATAGAAAAGCTTCAAGGCAGCTTTAAGGAGGCTCTTGATAATGATATAAACACATCTCTTGCTGTAACTGCTGTTTACGATGTGCTTAAAGCAAATACAAACGACAAAACAAAGCTTTGGCTTCTTAATGATTTTGATAAAGTTCTTTCTCTCGACCTTGTTGAAGGTGCAAAGAAATTAACTGAGCAGAAGGAAGAGCCTCAGGGCGAAAAGGATGAGCTTTCAGTTTATGTTGAAGAGCAGATTGCACTCAGAGCAGCTGCAAAGAAAGAGAAGAATTTTGCTGAGGCAGACAGAATCAGAAATGAGCTTCTCGAAAAGGGTATTAAGCTTCTTGATACTCGTGAGGGCACAACATGGTCTAAAGAATAATTAGGAGAAAAATATGACAAGTAAAGAAAGAGCTAATTTAAGAGCTGAGGCTAATGGTCTTGACCCTATTTTCCAGATAGGTAAAGAGGGTATTACAGATTCTGTTATAGCACAGCTTGAAGATACATTTAATACACGCGAGCTTTTCAAAATCAAGGTTCACCTTGAAGCCGCACCTGAAAGTCCAAAGGAATTGGCGACTAAAATTGCAGAGGCAACAGGTTGCGATATTATTCAGGTAATAGGCGGAACAATTGTTGTTTTTAGAATTAACCTTATTCTTCGCCAGAAAGAGGCGGAGAAGAAGAAACGCCAGAAGGAAAAAGCTCGCAAGGAAGCTATAGAAAAGCGTACAGAAAGAAAAAGGCAGAAATACAGCAGGTAATACAAATGGAAGAAATTATTACTATTGAAGAAAAAGTCAAAAAGAAAAAGGCTCCTTTTATTGCAGGGCTTTTGATAATTGCTCTTGCAATTGTGGGTGTTGTTAATATTGTAGGCTTCGTGGCAGATAAATTCTCTCCAGAAAAAGAGGAAGAGGCTCAGCTTCAGGCGTATGCAGATTTTCTTACCTGGGTTGTTGGCGTTGACCCTGCATCCTTTTCAGATATTACATCTGCCAATAAGGATGATTTAAGAAATATTGCTATATGCTCCCTTATGAATGACGAAGTAACAACAAGCTCATATAATGTTACTGAAAAAGGTCTTGTTGTTCCTGCTGCTGATGTGGAAAACTATTATTATTCTATGTTTGGAACAGAGAACGCCATCGTTCACGCAAGCGTTGTGGGTTACGGCTATGAGTTCGTTTACGATGCATCAAACGCCGTGTACTATGTTCCGCTTACAGGTGTAACTCCACCATTTTCGGTCAGAGTAGAGTCAGCGAAGGTTACAGGCGACTTTATTCAGTTAAGAGTAGGTTACGTAGGAACAAGCAATGTTGAGGTTGACTCTCAGGGTAACCTGCAGGCAGCGCAACCTGATAAATATTCTGATATTACATTGAAGAAAACCGAAAATGGCTACAACCTTATTTCTCTTATGGCTGTAACTGTTGGCGAGTACAATTAATAAAAATCACCTGATGAAAGATGTCCTTTCATCAGGTGATTTTTTATGTTTAGTAATTTATAGTTTGCGGAATTCCGCCGTTTTCTCTTGATTTATCTGCTCTGTAAACGCTTATATGACCTGCCATTGAGTCGAATATTGAAGTGCAGGCAAGGCTTGTTTCGTCGCCTCGTATAAAGTTAATAAAATCAGCAGCAAGTCTTTCGTCGCCACCGCCATGGCCACCATATGCACCTACCATATCGCCTGTGATATTAAGGTCAACCTCTTCAATATCACACTCTTCGTTAACTGCATCAGGTGATGGGTTTATCTTTTTAACTGTGTATTTCGATTCCTCAAAATTACCGCTTATTTCACCCTTTGTACCGATAATGTGAATTTTACGAAGGCTTTGCGCAGAGCCACCAACCATATTGTGAGTGCCTGTTGCACCACTCTCGAAATTCACAAGCACGCTCTGGTGGTCAACAACGTCGTTATCGCATTTATAAATGCAACGTGCGTATGGTGAATCACTTTTCATAAGATTGATTTTATCTTCGATTGTGGGGTTTTCCATATGCTCTAATTTATCCCACACATAAAAAGCCCAGCGGTCAGGGTGGTCTATGTAAAGACGTTTTGTTGAGTAAACGCAGGTGTCAACGTGTGGGCAATCCACCATACAGATGTTGCCTGCGCCTTCAGGAGCATTTTCAGGCTTGAACTGATATTTTCCGCCAAAGGATGCAATCTGCGTAGGCTTTGTTTCAGCCATAAACCACATCATAAGGTCAATATCGTGGCAGCATTTTGCAAGGAGCATTGTAGTGTGGCATTTTTCTGAGTTTGCCCACTTTCCGCGAACATAAGAGGTGGAAAGGTGGTGGTAGCTTACGTGCTCCGTTGTTTGTATATTTATGATTTCACCGATTTCTCCGTTTACAATTCGCTCCTTGATACTGTAGTAAAAAGGTGTGTAGCGAAGCACATGGCAAATCATAACCTTGGAATTATTCTTTTTGGCACATTCTTTTAAAAGAAGAGCCTCTTTTTCATTTACGGCAAAAGGCTTTTCCAGAAGCATATCGTATCCGCGCTCCAGAAGGGGAACAGCAGTTTCAATATGCTGCTCGTCCATTGTGCCGTTAATAATGGCATCTGTAAGCTTTTCTTTCTTTGCAAGCTCCTGAGCAGTTTCAAAGCACATGTCCTCAGAGAAACCAAATTTCTCCATGCACATTTTTCGCCTTACGGGGTTGGGGTCTGCGACGCCCACGATTTTTAAAAGCTCGGGGTTGGTAATTGCAAGCTGACTGTAAATAAGGGCTCGGTGCCCTGCGCCTACTATTATGGCGGTAACAGGCTTCTTTTCCATAAATATACCTCAATTGCGTTTTTTGCGGATGTTTTTTATGCCCTCTAAAATATATTCTTTAGCCTTAACAGCATCAGAAAGCGGGAGCGCCTCTACACCATCAAGGGCATAAGGGATTCCCATTTCTTTGTATTTATTAACACCCATTGTGTGATAGGGTAAAACATCAAGAGCCTTAAGGTTCTTAAGCTTTCCTATAAATTCACCTAATTTGATTAAATCATCAGGATTGTCTGTATACCCTTTAACAATTATGTGGCGCACCCATAAGGGTATGTTCTTTTCTTCGAGGAATTTGGCAAAGTCCAAAATATTTTCGTTTGCCGCACTTGTGAGGGCTTTGTGCTTTTGTGTGTCGATATGTTTAATATCAAGCATTACAAGGTCCGTAAACTGCATAAGCCGGGAGAGCTTATCAAGGCTTTCTTTGTTACGGGGATTATAGGTGATTCCCGAAGTGTCTATGCAGGTGTGAATACCCTCTGCTTTTGCTTTTTTGAAAAGCTCAATAAGAAAATCCACTTGTAAAAGAGGCTCGCCACCTGTAACGGTAATGCCGCCGTTTTTATAAAAAGAACGGTTTTTATTAAATTCAGAAAGCACTTCTTCTGCGGTGATTTCTTCACCTGTACCAATTTCCCATGTATCAGGGTTGTGGCAATAAAGGCACCTCAAAGGGCACCCCTGCATAAAAAGCACATATCTGATTCCCGGCCCGTCAACGGTACCGAAGCTCTCTTTTGAATGGATATAGCCTGTCATAAATTATATCTGGTCGTGGAAGGTTCTTGAAATAACCTCGTCCTGCTGTTCCTTTGTAAGCTTAATAAAGTTAACAGCATATCCGCTTACTCTTACAGTAAGCTGAGGATATTTCTCAGGGTGTGCCTGAGCGTCAAGAAGAGTTTCCTTTGTGAAAACATTTACGTTAAGGTGGTGTCCGCCTTTTTGAACATATCCGTCAAGAAGGCTTACAAGGTTATCTATCTGATTTTGTGTAGCAGCCATAGTAAATCTCCTTTTGTTATAATATTTTAATCTGCGTCGGTGTCAAGACCCTCGAAGAGGGTGGGTGATGAGCAAGCACCGCTTGCACAGCAGTCAATATCAACTGCAATATCACCTGCAAAAATCTGGTCATCCTTGCCTAATGCACCCGGGATGATTGAGAATGTGTTTGAAATACCGTCCTGAGCATCAACAAATGGGAGTTTAGCAACAGATGCAAGGGATGCAACTGCGCCGTGAGTATCGCGTCTGTGCATCGGGTTGGCACCGGGAGCGAACGCTTCGCCCTTCTTTCTGCCGTCAGGAGTAGCACCGGTATTTTTGCCGTAAACCACGTTTGATGTGATAGTAAGAATAGAGGTGGTTGGTATACCGTTCCTGTAGGTGTGGTGCTTTCTTATATGAGTCATAAATCTGTGTACGATATCGTAGGCAATTTTATCAACTCTGTCGTCATCGTTACCATACTTAGGAAAGTCGCCTTCTACCTCGTAATCAACCACGATGCCTCTTTCATCGCGTATGGCTTTTACCTTTGCGTATTTAATAGCAGAAAGGGAGTCTGCAACAACTGAAAGGCCTGCAATACCTGTAGCAAACCAACGGGTAACCTTTTTGTCGTGGAGAGCCATCTGAAGCTTTTCGTAGCAATATTTATCGTGCATATAGTGGATGATGTTAAGTGTGTGCACGTAAACACGGGCAAGCCATTCCATCATAGCCTCGTATTTCTGCATAACCTCGTCGTAATCAAGGTATTCGCTTGTTATAGGACGATATTCAGGGGCAACCTGCTTGCCGGTGATTTCATCAATACCGCCATTGATAGCGTAAAGAAGGCATTTTGCAAGATTTGCTCTTGCGCCGAAGAACTGCATTTCCTTACCAACTACCATAGATGAAACGCAACAAGCAATCGCGTAATCATCGCCGTGATGAAAACGCATCAAATCGTCGTTTTCGTACTGAACTGAAGATGTTTCAATAGAAATTCTTGCACAGAAGCGCTTGAAGTTTTCAGGAAGACGAGTTGACCAGAGGACAGTAAGGTTTGGTTCCGGAGCTGCACCTAAGTTCTCGAGAGTGTGAAGATATCTGTAAGACATTTTTGTAACCATATGTCTGCCGTCTATTGCAACACCGCCGATTGATTCAGTTACCCACTGAGGGTCGCCGGAGAAAAGGTCATTATATTCAGGTGTTCTTGCAAACTTTATAAGGCGGAGCTTCATAATAAAATGGTCAATCATTTCCTGAAGTTCAGTTTCTGTATAAACACCATTCTTAAGGTCTCGTTCAGCATAAATGTCAAGGAAGGTAGATGTTCTGCCCAAGGACATTGCAGCACCGTTCTGCTCCTTAACTGCACCAAGGTAGCCGAAATAGAGCCACTGAATAGCTTCCTTTGTATCCTTTGCAGGCTTTGAAATATCAAAGCCATATGAAAGAGCCATTTTTTTAAGGTCCTCAAGGGCACGAATCTGCTCTGAAAGCTCTTCGCGTTCCTGAATTACCTGAGCATACATAGCAGTTCTTGTGGTTTCCTTCTGCTCTAATTTATCTTCAATAAGTCTGTCAATACCGTAAAGGGCAACTCTGCGATAGTCACCTATAATTCTTCCTCTGCCGTATGCATCGGGAAGGCCTGTGATAATGTGGCTTGAACGGCAGGCTCTCATTTCAGGGGTGTATGCATCAAAAACACCTGCGTTGTGAGTTTTTCTGTGGATTGTGAAAAACTCCTTAACAGTAGGGTCTAATTCGTAGCCGTTATCCTTGCATGCTTTTTCTGCCATACGTATACCGCCGTAGGGCATAAGTGCGCGCTTCAATGGCTTGTCTGTCTGAAAGCCTACTATTTTTTCCTTATCTTTGTTGAGGTAACCGGGGCCATGGGAAACGATTGTGGATATAATTTTTGTGTCCATATCTAAAACGCCACCCTTTTCACGCTCCTGACGTGAAAGGTCCATTACCTGCTCCCATAAATCGAGAGTGTCCTGAGTAGGGCCAACAAGGAAGCTTTCGTCACCATCGTATGGTGTGAAGTTGTGCTTTATAAAGCTTCTTACGTTTATTTCTTTTTTCCAGGTTCCGCCTTCGAAACCCTTCCAACTTTCGAAATCCATTACGTCTTCTCCTTCAAATAGAAATAAAGATAATTTTACATTATTAAGTATACCAAAAATAACGACAATAATCAACATTATATATAAGGAAAAATAAAACAAAAAACAGCGGTTTTTTAAGTGTTTTGCATAAATATAAGAAAAAAATTCAAACTACTACCAAAAAGTAAAAAAGGAATGGAAGAAATGTGCGGAATAATAGGAAAAGCAGGAGAGGAAAATGTTATTCCTCAGTTAATAAACGGATTAAAAAAACTTGAATACAGGGGATATGATTCTGCAGGCGTTGCTTTTGTGGAAAATGATAAAATAAACAGAGTTCGTGCAGCAGGAAAGATTTCGGAACTTGAAAAGAAACTATCGCAAGAGGTAGTTGAAAGCAGAGTTGGTATAGGCCACACACGTTGGGCAACCCACGGAAGTCCCACGGAAGAAAACGCCCATCCTCACAGAAGCAAAAACGGAATGTTTTATATAGTTCATAACGGTATTATAGAAAACAGCGAGGAAATTAAAAAAACTCTTTTGCCGGAAGATCTACATTTTGCGTCAGGTACAGACACAGAGGTTTTTGCCCATCTTCTTGAAAAATACTATGAGGGCGAACCGGTTTCAGCAATTGCAAAAGCTCAGGCGGTGCTTAAGGGCTCGTATGCCTTTGGGATTATCTGCAAGGATTTTCCTGATGTGATTTTTGGCGCAGCAAGCGGAAGTCCTCTTGTTGTAGTTAAAGGTCAAGATGGTTTTTATATCGCTTCTGATTCAGGTGCTATTGATGAGAAAAACGGGGAGAAATACTCGGTTTCCTGCGGTGAAATCTGTAAAATCACAAATTCCGTAGCAGAATTTTTCGACCCGTCAGGAAAGGCTATAAAAAAGCAAAAAGAAGACTCTCAGAACAGTGAAGACTCCTTTGAAAAGGAGGGCTACGCCCACTTTATGCTTAAAGAAATTTCAGAACAACCAAAAGTCGTTAAAGATACCCTTGATTCCTTGATTTCATTAGGCGGTGTATGGCTTCCTCATGTTAATATTGATGAGGATTTTTTTAGTGAAATTCTTGAAAAAATTGTTATTGTTGCTTGTGGTTCTGCATACCATACAGGTCTTGTTGCAAAGCATATAATCGAGAAGCTTACAGATGTGCCATGTGCTGTGGAAATTGCTTCAGAATTCAGATATTCGCACCCTTTTATTGATGAAAAAACTCTGGCAATTTTTGTGAGTCAGAGCGGTGAAACTGCAGATACACTTGCTTCTTTACGCCTTGCAAAGCATTGTGGGGCGCAGATTATTTCTATTGTGAATGTGAGAGGTAGCGCAATTGCAAAAGAAAGCGACAATGTAATTTTCACAAAAGCAGGCAGAGAAATTGCGGTTGCTACTACAAAAGCCTATAGCGCCCAGCTTGCCGCGTTTTATGCTTTATCAATTTTTATCGGAAGAGAAAAGGGTAAACTTTCTGAGGAGCAGGAAGAAAAATATATTGAAGAGCTTTCTTTGTTACCGCAAAAAATAAAAGAAACGCTTGAAACGGTAAATGAACATGCAAAAAAAATTGCTCAAAAAATCTGCAAATGGGACAAAGTATTTTTTATGGGCAGGCTTACCGATTACGCAACCGCCTGCGAGGGCTCGCTGAAGCTCAAAGAAATAAGTTATATAAACGCTCAAGGCTATGCATCAGGTGAATTGAAACACGGTACAATATCACTAATAGAAGAGGGGACACCCATGATAGCCGTGCTCGGAGAAAGCAAGATTTTTTCAAAAACACTCAGTAACATCTGTGAGGTTGAATCAAGAGGCGCACAAGTGATTGTCATAACCGATATTGCAAAAGAAACTTTGCTTTCAGGCAATCGTACTGTTATTTCCGTGCCCGATACCCTTTCCGAGTTTCGTCAATCTCTTCTTGTTCTTCCTCTTCAACTGATTTCCTACTACACCGCTCTTCTTCGAGGATGTGATATAGACCAGCCAAAGAACCTCGCAAAATCCGTTACTGTTGAGTAATTTGCGGTATTTGGCGAATAACTTGTTTTTCGTTGCTCGCAGTACCCTTGTACAGCGTCGCATCTTAAAACGGCGTTCTTCATCCAAATCTCACAAATAAACAGCAGCTCATTTGTTGGAGTTGCTGTTTTTTATTTTTTGTTTGTATTTAATGCAAAGACCAAGTATAATCAAACATATATGATGTGAATTAGTAAAGGAGGAATTTCGTGGCTTTTACATATACAGCTCACACAGGTTGCTGCAAAACGAAGATGAATTCACTTGAATCTATAGAAATGGGTGCAAAGTATGGTGCTCCAATTATTGAATTTGATTTGAATTTTGATGAAAAAGGGAATCCCGTGCTTTCTCACGATAAACCTAAAGGTGGCGAAGTTACTCTTGAAGAAGCCTTTAAAAAGGTAAGTGAGTATGAGAATCTCATGGTTAATGTGGATGCAAAAACTTACGTTGCACTTCAGAAGGTGCCCGCAATTGCTTCTAAATATGGCGTACTTGACAGAATATTTTTTACAGGCATTGGCGAGGATGCGGTGGATGTTACCCGAAAAACTGCACCACAGGTTGAATACTACCTCAATATGAGTGTGAGGATGCCATTGATGCATAGTAATGCATATCTTCAAAGCCTTGTAAACAAGGTTGAAGAATGTGGTGCTATAGGAATAAATTTCAATCACAAAAACGCTTCCCGTAAGCTTGTGGAATTTTTCCACAAGAACAATTTGCTTGTTTCTATTTTTACGGTGGATAAAGAAGCAAAAATGCGTAAAATTCTTTCTTACGGAGTAGATAATATAACAACAAGAAATCCTGATGTGCTTCAGAATTTAAAGGAGAATTAATATGTTAGAGATTAAAAACAAAAAATTCTATATGGATGGCGAGGAATTTCATATTTATTCCGGTGCAATGCACTATTTCAGAATTCCTCAGGAATACTGGGAAGACAGGCTTCTTAAATTAAAAGCAGCAGGTCTTAACACTGTTGAAACATATGTGCCTTGGAATTTCCACGAAAAGAAAAAGGGTCAGTTCGATTTTTCAGGCATGCTTGATATTGAAAAATTCGTAAAAACTGCTCAGGATTTGGGCCTTTACGTCATAGTAAGACCGGGTCCGTACATTTGCGCAGAGTGGGATTTAGGTGGTCTTCCTGCATGGCTTCTCAAGGATAAAAATATACGTCTTCGTTGCTGGGATAAGCAGTACATAAAGGCAGTTGAAGATTTCTTCAGGGCGCTTATTCCAAAGCTTTTGCCATATCAGGAGTCAAACGGCGGTAAGCTTATTGCAATGCAGGTGGAGAATGAGTACGGCTCATTCGGAAGAGATAAAAAGTATTTGTATTGGCTTCGCGACCTTATGAAAGCATTGGGTGTAACATGCCAGCTTTTCACCTCGGATGGTGAAGAAAAATATTTCTTCTCAGGTGGTGGAATACCAGAGGAATTTATGGTAGCAAACTTTGGTGGTTACAATGAAAATCGATTTAATGATTTAAAGCTCTTACAGTCTGATAAACCACTTATGTGCGGTGAGCATTGGTGTGGATGGTTTGACCAATGGGGTGCAAAGCACCATACAGACAACGCAGAGGAAAGCTTAGGAAGAAGTCTTGATGGCTTCTTTAAGGAAGACGCTAACTTTAACCTGTATATGTTCCATGGCGGTACAAACTTTGGTTTCTCCTCAGGTGCTAACTATTACGACCGCTATTGTCCTACCACAACAAGCTACGACTATGGCGCACCACTTTCTGAAAATGGTGCGTATACAGAGAAATACTTTGTTCTTCGCGACAGAATGGCAAAAAAACTCGGTAAAGAACTTCCATCAATGCCTGAGGACTCTAAAACACAGGCTCTCGGTAAAATCAAATTCACAGAATTTGCAGATTTGCAGAAGGTTTATAAATCCTTTGCCCGTCGTAAAAAATCTCATATCCCTCAGTATATGGAAAGTTATGATCAGTACAGCGGTGCTATCCTTTACAGTACGGTTTTAAAGGGTAACTATGGCGATACTGAGCTTAATGCTTTTGGTGTTCACGATATTGCATATATCTACATAAATGGTGAATTAAAGCATATCTATGACCGCGCAAAGCTTAAGGGCAGAAAGCTTGCAGAGGAAAGCTTCAGCGTAAAAATCCCTGCATTCAATGGTGAATGCAAGGTTGATATACTCGTTTACGCTCTCGGCAGAATAAACTATGCAAGAAGAATTTATGACCGCAAGGGTCTTGACGAAATTTATCTTGGAGGTCAGGCAATTGTTGATTGGACAGTTTACTGTATGGATTTAGACACTGCTCCTGAAATTAAGTATTCCAATAAGAGAAGCGGTGCGCCACTTTTCCTTAAAGCTACATTCACGGCAGAAGAAAAAATTGACACATTTGTTGATATGCGTGGCTTCGGCAATGCAGTTGTTTTTGTAAACGGCTTTAATCTTGGCAGATTTTTGAAGAGAGGACCTCAGTATACACTTTATCTTCCGGGCTGTCTGCTTAAAGACGAAAATGAAATTGTTGTTCTTGAGCTTGAAGGCACAAAGAAAACAGATATTGCATTAATCGATAAGCCAATATTCAAATAAACAAGAAGCGAAGCTTTTCATCCCTGTTTGCTTTGGCAAATAGGGAGGGGGACCGTTATTCAACAAGCCATAATTAAAAGGAGAGTATATTCCGTGAAATATACTCTCCTTTGTTTTTTCTTTATTCGGAACGGTGGTGGGTAGTTCTCTTGCTGTTATTCTTCAATTGGAGAGAACAATCCCGAAGGTTTTCATTTAGCAAAATTATTGTTTATTCCGGCTTATACTGAAACACCGGCATAAGCTGAAGCTTAAATTGGTTTATTCTGTGAAGTCGGTCAATTTTTGCTTTTATTTCTTCATCCTCGCAAACACCCTCACGAATATATCTGTCGAGGGTTGCGTAGCTAAAGCCTAAATTGTCCTCATCTGTTTTACCACAAAGTCCGTCTATCGGCACCTTTTCAACAAACATTTCAGGTAATCCTAATGCTCTGCCGATTGCTTTAACCTCTTGTACGGTAAGCATTGAAAGGGGAGAAAAATCACCTACACTATCACCGTAGCGTGTGGAGTAGCCTACCCAGTCCTCAGAAAGGTTGCAGGTGTTTGCAACTCTGCCGTTTACACTCTGGCTTACAGCATAAACTGTTGCCATTCTCAGCCTTGGCGGAAGGTTTGTTGTAGCTTGTGTGTTGATTTCTACACCGCTTTTCTCCAACTCATTCATAAGTCCGTTGTAGGCATCGTTTATGTTGACTGTGTAATACTTAATATCTAAAAACTCGCACAAAGCAATACTTACATCAATATCAAACTGCTCACCTTTAGGCATTAAAACGCCAACTACGTTTTCCTTGCCCAAGGCTTCAACCAGAAGAGCAGCAACAACTGAACTGTCTTTACCGCCTGAGATACCGACAACACCTTTACAGCCTTTTCCGTTTTCCTCAAACCAGTTTTTTATCCATTCAACAATATCGTTTTTTACTTTAACTGCATCGAAACTCATAAGAATTCTCCTTTCAACAGGAACTAGTGTATATTGTAGCTTTTTTATTATGTGTTTGCAAGAAAAATTAATCAAATTACTTGAATAGTATTAAAAATATTGTATAATTAAAATAGATTACTATTGCGAGGGGAAAGTATGACAGTAAGTAATGCAATTAAAACACTTGTTAAATATGGCGTGAAAGAAGGACTTTTAGATGCTCTTGACGAAAAATGGGCAGTAAACAGACTTCTTGAGATTATGGAGCTTGACAGCATTGATGCAGATGCTCAGGCGGATGATAGCGCACCGCTCGAAGAAATTCTCAAGGTGCTTTTAGATGACGCTTGCGAGAGAGGTATATGTGAAAATTCAGTTGTTTTCCGCGACCTTTTTGATACAAAGCTTATGGGAGCTATAACGCCAAGACCATCTGAGGTTATCAATAAATTCAATGAGCTTTATAAAGAAAGTCCTGAAAAGGCTACTGAATTTTACTACCACATTTCACGTAAAAGCGATTACATAAGAGAATATAGAATCAAAAACGATGTTAAGTGGGTAACACCTACAGAATATGGGGATATTGATATAACAATAAACCTTTCAAAGCCTGAAAAAGATCCTAAGGCGATTGCGGCGGCTCTCAAAATGAAGCAAAGCTCATACCCTCTTTGCATGCTTTGCCCCGAAAATGAAGGTTATGCCGGCAGAGTTAATCACCCTGCACGCCAGAATCACAGAGTAATCCCACTTGAGCTAGAGGGTGAAAATTGGTGCCTTCAGTATTCGCCATATGTTTACTATAACGAGCATTGCATAGTGTTTGATAGTATTCACGAGCCAATGAAAATAACAGAAAAAGGCTTCAGAAGGCTTTTTGCAATAGTAAAAAAATTCCCTCATTATTTTGTGGGCTCAAATGCAGACCTTCCTATTGTAGGTGGCTCGGTGCTTACTCACGACCATTTTCAGGGCGGTAACTACACCTTCGCCATGGCTAAGGCGGAAATTGAAACACCTGTTGAGTTTAAAAAATATCCATCAGTTTCAGGCGGTATTGTTAAGTGGCCAATGTCAGTTCTCCGTCTTGTTGGTGAAAATACAGACGACATTTGCTCCCTTGCAGGCGAAATTCTTGCAAAGTGGAGAAATTATACTGACGAAGAAGCTTTTATTTTCTCCGAAACAGACGGTGTGCCACACAACACAATTACCCCGATTGCCCGTTTCAGAAACGGAAAGTTTGAGCTTGATTTGGTGCTTCGTAATAATATTACTACCGAAGAGTATCCCGATGGTGTTTACCATCCCCATCCTGAACACCACCACATTAAGAAAGAAAATATTGGTCTTATTGAGGTTATGGGTCTCGCGGTGCTTCCGTCAAGGCTTAAAACAGAAATAGCAATTCTTAAGGATGCTCTTGTAAGCGGTGCAGATATTTCTGCAGACGAGCGTATTTCAAAGCATGCAGAATGGGCAGAAAGGATAAAAGCAAACAACACTATAACTGCCGATAACTGCGAAAAGATTTTGCAGGATGAAATTGGTAAGGTGTTTGCAGATATACTAGGGCAATGTGGCGTTTATGACCGCACCGAAGAGGGTAAAAAGCAGTTCGTTAGATTTGTTGATAATGTAAATGAATAAGATAGGGGAGAATTAAAAATGTTTGAAACAATTAAATCTCAGCTTTATATAGGTAAAACCCTTGTTCAGCAGAATGAGCTTGAGGGCAGAGGCTTCAAGATGAAGCTTGATGTTACAGACGATTCAATTAAGGCAACTCTTACTGCAAAAGCCGATATTACAATGCAGTCCTTGGAGATTTCAACAGAAAAGGATTTTGATGATGATGACCTTTTCTTTGCAAACGGCTATCAGGCATGGACCACATCACGCGAGTTTTCCAAAAAGGATACCTTTAAGGGTCTTATAAAGGCTGCAGGCATAAACAAATTCCTTAAGCATTTTGCGGGTCTTTCAGGCGACTACCACTTTGAAAAATATGGTGAGCAGGGTAAATTCCACGCTTACACTTACTGCTACTTCCGCGAGAAGGGCGAAAGAGAAATTAAGCTTTACGGCTCGAAGCACGAGCGCACAGGCTTCACAATTTTCTCTGTTGATATGAATGGCGAAAGGTTCACTATTAAAAAGGATGTTGAAGGTCTTTCCCTTAAAGCAGGTCAGGAATATGAAATTTTTGATATTGCAATCATCAAAGGCGATATGGATGATGTAATGGATAAATATTTCTTCGATTTTGTTGGCTGCAAAAAGCCTGCTATAGACCACCTTTCAGGTTACACAAGCTGGTATAACTATTTCCAGAACATCAGCGAAGAAATTATTCTCCGCGACCTTAATGGTCTTGACAGAGCAAGCGAAGAAGTTAATATTTTCCAGGTTGACGACGGCTATCAGGAAGCAGTTGGCGACTGGCTCCTTACAGACCACAAGAAGTTCCCTAACGGAATGAAGTTTATTGCAGACGAAATTCATAAAAAAGGCTATAAAGCAGGTATCTGGCTTGCTCCGTTCAGCGCTCAGGTTTCTTCAAAGCTTGCAAAAGAACATCCTGATTGGCTTCTTACCCATAACAGAAACGGCAAGAAAATGCTTGGCTGTCAGGGTTGGGGTGGCGCTTACACAATTGATATTTACAATCCGGATGCGCGCGCATATATCAAAAAAGTGTTTGATGTTGTGCTTAACGAGTGGGGCTTCGATATGGTTAAGCTTGACTTCCTCTACAGCCAGTGCATTGAACCAAGAAACGGCAAAACACGTGGTGAAATTATGTGCGACGGTGTAGACCTTCTTCGTGAGGCTTGCGGAGATAAATGGATTCTTGGTTGCGGTGTTCCGATTGGTGCTTGTATGGGTATCTTTGATGCATGCCGTATCAGCTGTGATGCAAGCAAGAATTGGAAGTTTAAAATCGAAAAGGGTCTTGCTGTAAATGACCTTGTTTCTTCAATCAGAATCAACTGCGAAAACCCATCATCTCAGAATGCAATTATTAACACAGTTTTCCGTAACCACCTTGATGGCAGAGCATTCTGTAACGACCCTGACGTTTTCTTCCTTCGTGATATTAACATTAACTACACTATGGAGCAGAAGCTTCTTCACGGTAAAATCAACAGCGTTTGCGGTAACGTTCTTTTCGTTTCTGATAACGCAGGGGATTTTGACGATGAAAGAATAGGCTACCTTAAAGAGTTCTTCAAAGACAAGGACTATAAGGTTGAGCTTGCTGAATATGTTGACGAGGATGTTATTCGTCTCGATTTCACAGAAAACGGTGAAAAGAAGAGCCTTACATTTAATCTTAATACAGGCGAAAGCAATATTTTTGAGGTGCTTTGATAAGCAACACCCGAGGAATGCGAAAAACGTTCTTCGGGTATTTTTATGTCTTGAATTTTAGGTGAAAATATGTAATAATAGCAAGGTTGTGAAAAAATTCAAGGAGATTTAATTATGTCAGAAAAAAGAAGTAGCTTTTCAGGTAAGCTTGGCTTCGTGCTTGCAACAGCAGGCTCGGCGGTTGGCCTTGGAAACATATGGAGATTTCCGTACCTTGCGGCACAGTACGGTGGCGGTATATTCTTGTTGGTGTATATAATTCTCGCATTAACATTTGGTTTTGCTCTTATGTGTGCCGAAATTTCCATAGGCAGAAAAACAGGTGTAAGCGCTATAGGTGCTTATAAAAAGCTTGATAAAAGGTTTTCATTTTTAGGTCTTTTAACATCACTTGTACCTATAATCATTCTTCCCTATTATTCTGTAATCGGCGGTTGGATAATAAAATATCTTGTTCAGTTTGTGAGTGGCGGAATGGCACAGGCTGCAACAGACGGTTTTTTTGATAATTTCATTTCAAGCCCTACAGAGCCAATAGGATGGTTCCTTCTTTACCTTGGTGCTACTGCAATTGTTGTGCTTTTAGGTGTTGAAAAGGGTGTTGAAAAAGTAAGTAAGATAATGATGCCCATACTTGTGGTGCTCACAGTTTTTATTGCTATTTATTCACTTTTTATGCCCGGTGCAATTGATGGCCTTATCTACTACATCAAGCCCGATTTCAGCAAATTCTCAATAACAACAGTTCTTGCGGCAATGGGTCAGCTTTTCTATTCAATGAGCCTTGCGATGGGTATTATGATAACTTACGGTTCATATATGAAAAAGGATGTTGGTATTGAAGGCTCTGTTAAGCAGATTGAGCTTTTTGATACAGGTATAGCTTTCTTTGCAGGACTTATGATTATCCCCGCAGTTTTCTCTTTCTCGGGCGGCGATGAAAGTGCCCTAGGCAAAGGCCCCGGTCTTATGTTTGTTACTCTCCCAAAGGTGTTTGAGAGTATGACAGGTGGCGGTATAATCGGTGCAGTGTTCTTTATACTTGTTCTCTTTGCCGCTCTTACATCTTCAATTTCACTTATGGAAACTGTTGTTTCAATATTTATGGACAAGTTTCATTGGAAGAGAAAGCCAACCTGCATTTTTGTGTTTGTGCTTTGTATTGCTTTAGGTCTTCTTTCTTGCCTTGGCTATGGCACACTTGCAGAGGTTAAAATTATCGGTCTTCAGTTCCTCGATTTCTTCGATTTCATTTCAAACAGCGTGATAATGCCTATTGTAGCTCTTGCGACCTGTATACTCGTTGGTTACATTATTAAGCCAAAAGCTCTTGTTGAAGAAATTGAATTAAACGGCAAATTTAAAAGAAAAACACTCTTTACTGTTATAATAAAATATGTTGCTCCTGTTTGCATTGTGGCGATTCTTGTTTTCTCAGTGCTTGAAGGACTTGGAGTAATTAAAATATAAGAAAAAGCACTTGCTTCGATTTGAAGCAAGCGCTTTTTAAAATTAGGAATTGAGTGGCAAGCCGATTATAATGCGTAATTCGTAATTAAGCTTCGCGAAGCTTTATAATCAGTGCGTAAGCATCCCGAAATTTTGCACTTTTAATTTAAAATCGTCCTCCTGCTCCACCGCCACCGGTAGAGCCTCCGCCTCCGCGGAAACCACCGCCGCCGAAGCCGCCACCACCGAAGCCACCGCCACCACCATGGTGATGATGTCCTCGGCCTGAACGCCTTGTAAAAAGAATAATAAAGAGAATAATCTCTTTTAGCTTATTCATTTTATACATAAATGCTGAAAGTCGGTTTGTGCCGTGAAGCCTGTCATACCGCTTGAGATAAAAATATCGGATAATAAGCGATGGTACACCTACCATTACCAGAATGGCAGGAAGGCAAAGGAAGAAAAGTATGAATGAAAAAGCTTCGGGTGAAAGCGTAGCACCTTCAAATTCGTAATAAAAATCAGACTCTATATTCTTAAAATCCTCTAATTCACTAAGGCCATACTCATGTACGCGAAGCTCATTTACTATGGCATTGAATAACTGAAGAGTGCCCTCATCAAAATTATCTTCCCTGTAGTATGGAAAGGCGTAAGTATCTCTGAACTGACCGAGGCGTGTATCGGTAAGAGTTCCTTCAACTCCATAGCCTGTAGTTACCCATAGCTCTCTGTCGTTAACGCTGAGAACTATAAGAACGCCATTGTTTTCCTCTGTATCTCCTATACCCCAATCTCTGAAAACCTCAACAGAGTATTCAGAAATATCTTCTCCGTCAAGAGAATCAATAGTTAAAACGCACACCTGAGCAGTAGTTTCGTTTGTGAGCTTTACCGCGGTGCTGAGAATTTGCTGCTCTGTAGCATCTGATAAAACATCTGCATAGTCATTAACGTAAAACTCGTTTGTGTGGTCAGGTGCGGCACCTAAAAGAAAGGGGCAAAGGGCAATAATCAAAAGAATCAACCAGATTGTGCAGATTGCTTTTTTATTGCCGCTGTTCATTTTAATCACCTAAAAGAGCATCAACGTTCGGAGCGTTCTGTACTCCTTCGTCTGCTTCAAAATATTCTGCCTTTTCAAAGCCGAAAATGCCTGCGAAAATGTTTGCAGGGAATTTAATAACCTTGTTGTTGTATGCTTTAACAGCGTCGTTATAGTCTTTTCTTGCAGTAGCGATTCTGTTTTCGCTACCCTCAAGCTCATCCATAAGAGCTACGTATGTTGTATCAGTTTTTAGCTCAGGATAATTCTCAACAACAATATTAAGTCCCTGAAGGGCAGATGTGAGCTCGCTGTTTGCTTCTGCTTTTTCAGCAACGGTGCCTGCATTCACAAGCTTCTGACGAGCCTCTGCAATTTTCCCGTAAACCTCAGTTTCGTGCTTTGCATAGCTTTTAACGGATGCAACAATATTCGGAATAAGGTCTGCTCTTCTCTGAAGATAAGTGTCAATATTTGCTTCTGCGCTCACTACCTCTTCGCGAGCGGTTACAAGAGAGTTGTAGTTTGAAACACAAACCCCTGCCACAATTGCGATGACTGCAACTATTGCAATTACGATAATAAGTCCTTTTTTCATTTGAGAACCTCCTTTGGTTTATCTATATTATATGTTCAGATTATTAACGAATTTTAAATAATCAGTGATATTTCGGTAAATAGTCGCCATGCGCAACAATAAGGTCATCTACCATATTCTTGATATCATCAATGCTTAATTCACTTGCTGTGTGTGGGTCAAGCATAGCTGCTTGATAGATGTGCTCAAGCTTTCTTGTTCTTGCAGCCTCAATTGTAAGGAGCTGAACGTTAACGTTTGTCATGTTCATAGCGGCACACTGAACAGGGAGAGCGCCGACATAACAGCCGTGAACACCTTTACCGTCTACAAGGCAGGGCACTTCAACACAAGCTTCTGCAGGAAGGTTTGTAATAAGACCTGTGTTAAGCACGTTACCACCGATTTTGTATGGTTTGTTTGTAACAACAGCTTCCATAATGTGTGAAGCATATTCGTTTGAACGCTTATGCTCCTTAACGCCATTCTGGAGCATTTCTTCATATTCTTTTTTCCAGCCTGCGATCTGGTTTACGCAACGGCGTGGATATTCATCAAGAGGAATGTTGTATTTTTCAATAAGCTCAGGGTACTTTGATTTTATGTAGAACATATTGTACTCTGCATTGTGCTCACTTGACTCTGTGCAGTAATAACCAAAATTCTTTATGTATTCAAGCCTTACCTTATTTGTGAAATCCGGGTCATCGAGTTTTGCCTGGATACGGCTCTTGATTTCGGGATAAAGGTCGTTACCATCTTTGTCCTGTATTTCAAGAAGCCATGCCATATGATTTATACCGGCAATGAGCTCTCTTCTGCCGTCAAGCTTGTCTTCCATACCTAACTGATTGAATAAATCAAGGGAGCAGGTCTGCACGCTGTGGCAAAGACCAACTGTGTTTACGCCAGTGTATCTCTGCATATAGCCTGAAAGCATAGCCATCGGGTTAGTGTAGTTAAGGAAAAGTGCATCAGGGCAAACCTCTTCCATATCCTTTGCAAAATCATCCATAACAGGAATTGTACGCAAAGCACGCATAATACCGCCGATACCGAGAGTATCTGCAATTGTCTGGCGAAGGCCGTATTTTTTGGGTACTTCAAAATCTATAATAGTGCAAGGGTCATAAAGACCAACCTGAATAGCATTAACAACGAAGTTTGCACCACGAAGAGCATCCTTACGGTTTTCAACACCGAGGTAGCATTCAATTTTACCGTAGCCACCCATAGTTTTGTTCATAGCTTCAAGTATAGTTCTGCTCTGCTCAAGACGCTCGCCGTCGATATCATAAAGAGCAAAAACACTTTCTCTTAAAACATCAGAGCCCATACAGTCACCGATAACATTTCTTGCGAAAACTGTACTGCCTGCACCCATAAATGTGATTTTCATTGTAAAACCCCCTTAGATTTATTGGTTAAATCCATAATAATGGATTTTTAAGCGCAATTCAATATTCTCAAATATAAAAAAATAGAGTCGGTTTTTGTATGGTTTTACAATAATTATTAAATTATAGATTTTTGTTGAATATTTATACAATCTGTGTTATCATAAGCCATAAATATTTTTCTAGGGGTGGAAAAAATGCCTAAAGATACTTTACAGATCTTGATTTCCATGGTTATTTACATGGCAATCGTTGTTGTTATCGGCCTTGTGTTTGCAAAGCGTGCAAACAAGAGCGCTGAAAACTATTTCCTCGGTGGCCGTTCTCTTGGTCCTTGGGTTACCGCAATGAGCGCAGAGGCTTCCGATATGAGTGGTTGGCTCCTTATGGGTCTTCCCGGTGTTGCTTACTGGTGTGGTCTTGCAGATGCGGCATGGACTGCTATAGGTCTTGCAGTTGGTACATACCTTAACTGGCTTGTTGTTTCAAAAAGACTCAGACGTTACAGCGTACGAGCTAACAACTCTATTACTCTTCCTGAGTTCTTCTCAAACCGTTTCCGTGAGGATAAAAAGGTTATCTGTTCACTTGCAGCTGTTTTTATTCTTGTTTTCTTCACAGTTTACGCATCTAGTTGCTTTGTAACTTGCGGTAAGCTTTTCTCAACACTTTTCGGTATGGACTATGTGCCAATGATGATTTTAGGTGCAGTTTTCGTGCTTCTCTACACAATCCTTGGAGGCTTCCTTGCTGAAAGTGCTTCTGACTTTATGCAGGGTGTAGTAATGTTTATTGCTCTTACCGTAATTGTTGTTATAAGCACAATTAAAGCAGGCGGTATTTCAGCAGTTGTTGAAAATGCTCAGGCAATTCCGGGCTTCCTTGAGTTCTTCGGTCTTGCAAATCCAATGGTAGACGATGCAGGCGTTCAGCTCATAGAAGGTGGTAAGGCACTTTTCGACGAAAAGCTTCCATATGGCGGACTTACAATTGCTTCAATGATGGCTTGGGGTCTCGGCTACTTCGGTATGCCTCAGGTTCTTCTCCGTTTTATGGCTATCCGTAAAGAGTCAGAGCTTAAAATGTCAAGAAGAATTGCTTCAGTTTGGGTTGTTATTTCTCTTGCAGTAGCTGTGTTTATAGGTATCGTTGGCAGACAGCTTTTCCCTGTAGAGCTTCTCACAAAGGCAAGCGCTGAAAGCATATTCATCACTCTTTCAACAAACTTTATGCCTCCAATTCTTGCAGGCTTTGTAATGGCAGGTATCCTTGCTGCAACAATCAGCTCATCTGACTCATATCTTCTTATTTCTGCATCAGCATTTGCAAAGAATATTTACAAGGATATTGCTAAAAAGAATGCTACAGATAAGCAGGTTATGACAATGACGAGAATTACTCTTCTTGTTATTGCGCTTATTGCTATCGTAATTGCTCTTGATGAAGATAGTGTTATTTTCACAATCGTTTCATTTGCATGGGCAGGTTTCGGTGCTACATTCGGACCACTTATGCTCTTCTCACTCTTCTGGAAGAGAGTAAACAGAGCAGGTGCAATTGCAGGTATGGTTTCAGGTGCAGCAATGGTATTCCTCTGGAAGCTTGTTATCAGTAAGCTTGGCGGAGCGTTCGCAATCTACGAGCTTCTTCCTGCATTCATCTTCTCATCAATAGTAATTGTTGTTGTTTCACTTCTCACAAAAGCTCCTTCAAAAGAAATTGAAGAAGATTTTGAGGCTGTTAAAGCAGGTAATATAGAAGACTAAATAATTTATTGGCGGCGCACTTTGTAAAAAGTGTGCCGTTTTTTTAGGAGCTGATTCATTTGAAAAAGAAAAAAGGGAATATAGTAGCAATAATATTTGTTGTAGCATGTCTTACTTTCTGTTCAATCTCCTTTTATAATTTTTATCAGGACATGCAGGCTGATATTGAAGAATGGAAAGGAACGACCTGGTTCGTTTTCTCTAACGATTTGGATTCTTTTGATAATGCAGAGTATGTTACAACAGAAGAAATAGAAAAGTACGAAACAACTACCGATAAATATAATCAGGGCGTGTATTATGCGACTCTCAATGAAAGAGAAAAGGTAGTTTATAAAGCATACCAATATGCTCTTGATAACAATTATGTTTATACATATGTTGATGAATCTATGCTTGAAGAAAGCGATAAATCTGCAATGGATATTATAGTTTTCTTATCTTTGGATTCTGCAATTGTTCAACAGAATTTATCTTCAGTAGAATATACAAGCTCCCATACGCTTTATAATTACTTCTATTGGCAGGAGGTTTCAAAGGATGTTGACTGCTATATAGTAAGTGCCGAAACGTTTTCAAAAGAACGTATGGAAAAGGTGAATAAGGCTGTAAAAGAGCTTGAAAAAGTGGAGTTTGATTTTCAGGGCGATACAGAAAGGGACAAAGCGTGGGAGATATTCCGGTATGTTGAAGATAATGTGGATTATTTCCCTGACGAAGATAATGAAGCTGCAACAGAAAAAACAAACAGCAAAGATTATCTTTATTCCGCTGTTTTCGATGGTGTAACAAACTGCGATGGCTTTGCCAATATGTATAGTCTTCTTTGTCAGATGAACGGTATTAAGTGCTTTGAAAAAGTTTCTACACCTGAAAAAGAGGATGAGTTGGGACATACATGGAATGCAGTTTGCATAAACGGAAAATGGTATAATGTGGACTGTACAGAGTCTGTGTATGACGATTCTGTTGATGAAGAAAGTATAGAGATATACGAGCTTTTGAACTTTGGCTTTTCAGATAGATTACAGACTGAAAAATCCGATTACCAAAACATAACACCACCTTGTAATGAGAACCTTATTCCTATAGACGCAGAGTTTTCATCACCTGCAAAAAGCGGGGTAGCATCAAAAATTGCAGAAAGTATAAAGAATTCTGATGAAGACAGAGCTATTGTGGTTTTCACAACATACGACGAGGGCGATTTCAAGGATACTGCGCAGGGTGTAGTAAACAGGCTTTGGTCTACAATTTATTACATCATAGATGAACGTGCAAACGCCACTATTTGCTACATATACAGATAAAATTAAAACGGGTAATTCAGAAGAGAATTACCCGTTTTCTTTGTGAAAAAAATAACTTTAATTGACTTGTGGTGCTGTGATGTTATATAATAAAGTGATTTATAATATTATACAAATATGCAGATAATAATGTTATAATTTTTATTGAAAATTCATCTATCAGAAAGGTAGGTTTCAAATATGGCTTTTTCGCTTCACGGCATAAAAGTTCCACACAGAAAGCACACAGCCGAAACAGCATCTGTGAGAATGTCAGCATCTGTTGTTAATATCCCCACATCAATGCATATCGGCAAGCCTGCAACGCCTGTTGTTAAGGTGGGGGACCTTGTTAAAGTGGGTACTCTTATTGCAGAGCAGAGCGGTTTTGTTTCTTCACCTATTTACGCAAGCGTTTCAGGTAAGGTAACAAAGATTCAGGATATGCTCCTTTCAAACGGCAGCTATGCTCCTGCTATCACAATTGAATCAGATGGTGAAATGGCTGCCGACGAAAGCATAGCTCCACCTGTTGTTAACAGCAGAGAGGATTTAATTGAAGCTATCAAGAAGAGTGGTATGGTCGGCCTCGGAGGCGCAGGCTTCCCCACATACGTTAAGTTCAATGTAGACAAGCCCATAGAGCACCTTGTAATTAACGGTGCAGAGTGCGAGCCATATATCACAAGTGATACACGTACAATGCTTGAGCGCGGCGACGATATTAAGGCAGGCCTTGAGGCTATCCTTAAATACTTTGAAATCGGCTCAGTTGTTTTTGCAATTGAGAAGAATAAAAAATCATGCGTTGAAGCTATGCAGAAGGCAGTAGGCTCAATGAATAAAGTTGAGGTGAAAGCGCTTCCGACTGTTTACCCTCAGGGTGGTGAAAAGGTGCTTGTTTACCATTCAACAAAGAAAATAATCGGTAACGGCCAGCTTCCGATTGATGTTGGTTGCGTTGTTATTAACTGCACAACCCTTGCCGCAATAGGCGCATTCCTTAAAACAGGTATGCCTCTTGTTGAAAAATGTGTTACTGTTGATGGTGGTTGCGTTAAGGAGCCAAAGAATGTTATTGTTCCTATCGGCACACCACTTAAAGATGTTTTCGATTTCTGCGGTGGTCTTACTCAGGAGCCTCGTAAGGTTCTTTATGGTGGTCCGATGATGGGTATTGCTGTTCCTGATTTGGATGTTCCTGTTCTCAAACAGACAAATGCAATTCTTGCTCTTACTCAAAAAGAAGCAAAGCTTCCTGTTGCAACAAACTGTATCCGTTGCGGTACTTGTATAAACACTTGCCCATTCGGTATCAATCCTCCTGCCCTTGCAAAAGCATATAAGGATAAGGATATCGAGGGCATTAAAAAGGCAGGAGCAGAAATTTGTATGGAATGCGGATGCTGTTCCTTCAACTGTCCTGCAAACAGACCAATTACTCAGACTAATAAATTAGCAAAGGCTCTTCTCAGGGCAGAGGCTATGAAAGAAAAGGAGGCAAAATAATTATGGAAAATAAGCTTCATGTTACTGCCTCGCCTCATATTCACAGCGGTCGTTCAACCCGCAAGGTGATGCTCGATGTGATTATTTCACTTCTTCCTGCAACAATAGCAGGTGTCGTTATTTTCGGTGTGCGCGCACTGTTTGTAGTGGCTGTGTGTATTGGTGTAAGCGTTTTAGCAGAATTTGCATTTAATGCAATAACGAAAAGAGAGCAATCTGTTTCAGATTTGAGCGCAATTGTTACAGGTCTTATTCTTGCTCTTAATCTCCCTGCAAATGCTCCTTTGTGGCAAGCAGGTGTAGGCGCAGTTTTTGCTATAATTGTTGTAAAATGCCTTTTCGGCGGTATTGGTAAAAATGTTGTTAACCCTGCAGCAACAGCGCGAGTATTTATGCTTGTTGCTTTCAGTGCTTTAACAAAGCCTGCATTCCCTCAGGGTGCAGATACAGTTTCAGGTGCTACTCCTCTTGCACAGCTTGCAGAGGGTACTACTCCTGAGCTTAAGGAATTGTTCCTTGGTAATATCGGTGGTTCAATCGGTGAAACCTGTACACTTGCTTTACTTATCGGCGGAATTTACCTCTTAGCAAAAAAGGTAATTATGTGGCATACACCTGTTGCTTTTATTGGCACAGCTTTCCTGTTTACTTTAGCGGTTGAAGGCGGTAATATAGAAACAAGCCTTGCATGGATTCTTTCAGGTGGTCTTTTCTTAGGTGCTATATTTATGGCTACTGATTATGTAACATCACCTGCAACTCCATTCGGCAGAATTGTTTTTGGTATAGGAGCAGGTCTTATAACAGTATTAATTCGTTTCTGGGGCGTATACCCTGAAGGCGTTTCTTTCGCCATATTAATTATGAACATCTTGAATCCGTTTATTGATTCATTGACTGCTCGTAAGTTGTTTGGAGGCAGAAAGAAATGAAAAATTATATTAAAAGCGTAGGTGCGTTAACAGTTATCTGTGCTGTTTTGGCAATTATTCTTGCTTTCACAAACGGAATTACCGCACCAATTATTGAAAAAAATGAAGCCGCTGCAGCAAATGAAGCATTGCTTGTGGTTATGCCAAATGGCGAAGGCTTTGAGGAAATGGATATTTCTTCATATGAATTACCTGCTACTGTAACAAAGGTGTTTAAAGAAACAAGCGGCGGATATGTTGTTCAGCTTCTTACATCAGGCTATGGTGCAAATATGTCTATTATGTGTGGCGTAGATGCAACAGGTACTGTAACAGGCGCTGTTTGCCTTGGCAGCAGTGAAACATTAGGCTATGAAAAGACCTATGGTGAGAGTACTGTAGGTAAAACAGCAGAAACAATTGATTCAGTAGAAACAATTGCAGGCGCAACTCTCACAACAACAGGCTACAGAAATGCTGTTAAGGACGCACTTAATACCGCTATTATTCTTGGCGGTGGTTCAGTAGATATTCGTTCTGAGGAAGAAATTCTTAAAGACAATTTAAGCCAGGCTCTTCCATCAGCAAATGGTGAGTTTATAAAAGTATTTGTAACAGAAAAGCTTGATAATGATGCAACTGTTTACGCTTCAGGAAACGGCACAGGTTATGTGTTCATCGTTGGTGAAGAATTTATTGCAACAGGCGAAGACGGTGTAGTTCTCACTCAGGGCGCAACAGTTGATGTATCAGCAGATGCTCAGAAGATAATAACCTCTTCTGTTACTGAAATGGATGTTTCGGGCTACGAGCTTCCCAAACAGATTAAAAAGGTTTACACAACAGGCAGTGGTAACTACGTGTTTGAGCTTGGTGCTAACGGCTATGGCATTAATGGCGACCAGTACACTCGTTCAGGTGAGCAAATCGGTATTAAGGTTTCCGTAACTGCTGACGGTGAAATCATTTCTTGTGAAACAGTTTCCCAGAGTGAATCAAAGGGCTTTGGAGATAAGTGTGCAGAGCCTGAATATTATACTCAGTTTAACGGCAAAACTGCAGAAACCTATGAAGAGGTTGACGCCATTTCAGGCGCAACAATTACCACAAAGGGTTATATGACAGCTGTTTCAAAAGTATTTGAGGCTGTAAAAATATTAGAAGGGGAGGTATAAGAATGAAAGAAAACAATAGCTTATCAGTTTTACTCAAAGGTATAATTAAAGAAAATCCTGTTTTCGTTCTTGTTCTTGGTACTTGCCCTACTCTTGCAATGACTAACTCCGTTACAAGCGCGGTTGGTATGGGTCTTGCTGCAATGGCAGTTCTTATTTGCTCAAATGCAGTTATATCTCTTCTTCGTAAATTTATTCCCGATACAGTACGTATTCCTTGCTACATTGTTGTTATTGCAGCATTCGTTACTGTTGTTGAAATGATAATTCACGCCTATCTTCCTGATTTGTATGAAAGCTTAGGTGTATATCTTGCGCTTATTACCGTTAACTGTATTATTCTCGGCAGAGCTGAAATGTTTGCAGGTAAGAATAGCGTAGGTAAATCAGTGCTTGACGGTATCGGTATGGGTCTCGGCTTCACCCTTGCTATGTTTATGATGTCCGCAATCCGTGAAATTGTGGGTGCAGGTACATTCGCAGGTATTCCCGTGCCATTCTTTGATACACATAAAATCGAAATATTCACAAAAGCTCCAGGTGGCTTAATGGTTTACGGCTTCCTTATTGCTCTTGTAAACGTTATCACCAAGGGTAAGGCTATTAAGAAAAAGAGCTTTGGTTGTGAAGGTTGCCCATCTGCAGGCAGATGTAGTGGCGGCTGCGCAGAAGCAGTAAAGGAGGGCGAATAATATGGATTATTTTAAAGGTTTAGTTATTATAATTATGTCCTCGATCCTGGTAAATAACTACGTTCTTCGTCAGTTCTTAGGTATTTGCCCGTTCCTTGGTGTTTCCAAAAAGCTTAATCAGGCTGTAGGTATGGGTATTTCAGTTATATTCGTTATGCTTATGGCAACAGCTGTTACATGGCCTATTCAGACATATATTCTTGATGCAACAGGTCTCGGATATATGCAGACTATTGTATTTATTCTTGTTATTGCCGCACTTGTTCAGTTTGTTGAAATCGTGCTTAAAAAGTTTATTCCTGCTCTTCATAAGAGTCTTGGCGTATATCTTCCTCTTATTACCACAAACTGCGCTGTGCTTGGTGTAACAATTAATAATATGACTGATGGTTATGACTTTGTTCAGTCAATGGTAAGCTCTTTAGGTGTAGGTCTCGGTTTCCTTCTTGCAATGGTTATCTTCTCAGGCGTTCGTTCAAGAATTGAAGAGAGCGATATTCCGGAGCATTTCAAAGGACTTCCTGTTACACTTATTGCTGCTTCTTTCGTTTCTCTCGCCTTCTTCGGCTTTGAAGGCATTGTTGAAAATTTATTTAAATAAGGAGGGTTAATATGATAGGAAATATTTTAACAGCTCTCCTTGTAGTGGCAAGCGTCGGACTTATAGCGGGTATTGTGCTTGCAATTGCATCACGCTTTTTTGCTGTGCCTGAGGATGAAACGGTTTCTAAGGTGCGTGAGTGCCTTCCCGGTGCTAACTGCGGTGCTTGCGGATATGCAGGTTGCGACGAATATGCTAAAGCAGTGGCAGTCGGTGCGAAAACAAACCTTTGTATCCCCGGTGCAGATGCAGTTGCGGCAGAAATCGCAGCAGTTATGGGCGTTTCTGCAGAAGATGTTATAGAGGCAGAGGCTGTTGTAAAATGTAACGGTAACTGTAACGCAACATGCAATCAGTTTGAATATGAAGGCATCAGCACTTGCGATGCATCAGGTATGTTCTACGGCGGCCCCGGTTCTTGTAAATATGGTTGTATCGGTTGCGGAGACTGTGCGGCGGTTTGCCCATCAGGTGCAATATGCATTTACGACGGAATCGCTCATATAGATACAAGAATTTGTACAGGTTGTGGACTTTGTGCTAAAACTTGTCCTAAGAATGTTATTGAGGTACTTCCACAGTACGCAAGAACAGTTGTTCTTTGTAACAATAAGGAAAAGGGCGCTATTGCCCGCAAGAATTGTAAAAATGCTTGTATCGGTTGCAAAAAGTGCGAGCTTAACTGCCCTGAAAAAGCAATTACAGTTGTGAATAATCTTGCAAAGGTTGATTACGATAAATGTACAGGCTGTGGCGTTTGCGTGGATAATTGTCCTACAAAATGTCTTAGCGTAGTAGATTTTATTGCCCTTGAGAAGAACAGTAAATAATGAATAAAAAGCTTTCTAAAAACAGAAAACTTAAAAATGATATTATCCTTGCCGTTGTTATAGCTATAATAGCAACGGCAGGGCTTTTATTGTTTAATTTAACAAAAATCCAAGGAGATTACGTATCCGTTAAAATAAATGGTGAGGAAAAATACAGGTATTCTCTCAACGAAAATGCAGATACTGTTATATATACGGGAGAGAATGAATCGCAGGAAAACAGACTTGTAATTGAAAATGGTCAGGCGTATATTTCTGAAGCTTCTTGTCCTGATAAAATATGTGTTGGCCATAAGCCTGTAAAGAATGTGAATGAAAGTATAGTATGCCTTCCTCACAAGGTTGTAATTGAAATTGTTTCCGAAGGGACAGAAAATGCTCCCGACGTGGTTGTGTGAGGTAGGAAATGAAGAAAAAAACGAAAAGAATAGCAATTTTAGGTGTTCTTACCGCGGTTGCTCTGGTGCTTTCCTATCTCGAAGCAATTCTTCCGCCTATATATGCGGCGGTGCCGGGCGTTAAGGTTGGGCTTCCTAACGTTGTTGTAATACTTATTCTTTATAGATTCGGTGCAAAAGAAGCAGCTATGGTTTCTTTTTTGAGGGTTTTTATTGTAGCTCTCCTCTTTGGTAACGCAATGACTCTTGCTTACAGCATTGCGGGTGCGCTTCTCAGCCTTTTTCTTATGATGCTTTTCAAAAAGCTTGATTTGTTTTCTGCAGTTGGTGTAAGCATAATCGGTGGTATTGCCCATAATGTTGGTCAGATTATTGTTGCAATGTTGCTTCTTAATTCAACATTAATAGCATACTATATGATAATTCTTACAATAACGGGCACACTTGCAGGTGTAGCGGTAGGCTTAGCAGGGTCGCTATTGGTTAAAAGATTAGAAAGAATTTCAATATAGTTTTGTTAAATGCTTGACAAAGTTAAAGGCGTTTGGCATAATGGATGTGTATGGGTGGTAGGAACAAACCTGTTCATCCACGAGAAAAATCCAAAACAAAACAAAAAGGAGAAAAATTATGAAAAAGTTTTTAAGCATTGCGATTGCAATCATTATGGTTGCAGGCGTTCTCTTCCTCGTTGGTTGCGATAAGGGACCGGAAGAGCCAAAGGATAATGCGCCGGCAAACCTTAAGTTTGGTTTAGGTGTGGTTGCTGCTTACGGTGAAGCAAAGGATGCTTCAGACGAAGGCAACGGCGAAGGTGAAGTAGTTGTCAGCATCGCTTCTGTTTTAGTTGATGCAGACGGCAAAATTGTTAAATGCGTTCTCGATTGCGCAGATAACAAGGCTCAGTTCACAGCTGAGGGTACTGCAGTTGAAGCAGGCGAATTTAAAACAAAGTATGAATTAGGCGACGATTACAATATGGTTACCTATGGTGGCGCAAAGGCAGAATGGTATGCACAGGCAGATGCATTTGCAGGCGTTGTAGCAGGTAAAACAATTGAAGAGGTTAAGGCTCTTGTTGCAGAAGATTACAAGGGTACTGACGAAGTTGTAAACGCAGGTTGCACAATCTATGTTTCAGATTTCGTTAAGTCAATTGAAGCCGCAGTTGCAAACGCTACAGATTCAAATGCTACAGCAGACAGCAATCTTAAGCTTGGTGTTGTAACATCTCAGTCAAACAAAGATGCTTCTGATGAAGCAAACGGCGAAATCAGTCTTGACACAACAGTTGTTGCTACTGCACTTGATGCAGATGGTAAGGTTGTTGTTGCAGCAACAGACGTTGCTTCTGCAAAGCTTACATTTGACGCAAAAGGCGTTTCTGCTACAGATACAACAGCAGCAATTGCAACAAAGAAAGCTCTTGGCGCAGACTACAATATGGCAGCATACGGTCAGGACCTTAACGGCGACGGTGTTGTTAAAGAGTGGTTTGAGCAGGGTGCAGCATTTGATGCAGCTCTCGTTGGCAAGAATGCAACAGAAATCGGTGCTCTTGCAGTAGAAACAGGCTACGGTGCAGCAGACCTCCAGACAGCAGGATGCACAATCCATGTTGGCGATATGGTTAAGGCAGCAGTTAAAGCAGCTACAAAATAATTAAACCTTATTAAAAAATTCAAAGACTATTGCAGAATTTCTGCAATAGTCTTTTTCTTTTTTGTCATATATGGTATACTAAATAAAAATGTTTTTTGGAGACTGAAATGAAGAGGCTTTTATCTTTATTTTTATCAATAATCTGCGTTGTAGTGCCTTGCGTTACGCTTTCGTCTTGCAGTTTACAGCAAAAACAAAAATTCAAAGCATATTACTTTGATTATTTTGATACAGCTACTACAATTATAGGCTATGAAAAATCGCAGGAAGAGTTTGACGCCGTTTGCGTGGATATTAAAGAACAGCTCGATTTTTATCACAAGCAGTATACAATTTACAATTCCTATGAAGGCATAAACAATATCTGCGCTCTTAATAAACTTAATAAGGGTGTTCATCAGAAATTGGTGGTTGAGGATGCTGTAATAGATTTGCTTCTGTACTGTAAGGAGCTCTACGAAAAGACTGATGGAAAGCTTAATATTGCAATGGGTAGTGTGCTTAAAATATGGCATCAATATAGAAACGAAGGTATGGAAGATGTTTCAAAAGCAAAGCTCCCTCCAATGGATAAATTGAAGGAAGCGTCAGAGCATACAGATATTGAAAAGGTTATAATTGACAAAGAAAATAAAACTGTTTTTATTTCCGACCCGAAGCTCTCCATTGATGTAGGCGCAATAGCCAAAGGCTATGCGGTTGAAAAGGTTGCGCAGTATCTTATTTCAAAAGGAATAACAAATTATTGCCTTAATGTAGGCGGAAACGTCCGTGCTATCGGTAGCAGTAACGGCGAGCCCTGGCAGGTGGGTATAGAAAACCCTGATTCATTAAGCGACCAGGCATATATTGAGCTTTTGGATTTAGAAGATAAATCCCTCGTTACGAGCGGAAATTATCAGAGATTTTATATTGTTGACGGTAAAAACTATCACCATATTATAGACCCTGATACACTTATGCCTTGCGAAAAATTTACGTCTGTTTCTATTATTACTACAGATTCAGGTTATGCAGATGCACTTTCGACAACTCTTTTCCTTATGAACTATGATGAAGGCTTGCAGCTTATTGAAGGTACAGAAGATACGGAAGCAATGTGGGTATTACCCGATGGAACAAGAAAATATTCAAGCGGATTTAAAAATTTTTGCAAATGAAAAAGTGCATTCCCAAGAATGCACTTAATAAAAGATTTAATTAGTCCCATTCAGTTCCTGTTACTTTGTCAAGGTCAAGACCTCTTGTATCGTGAGTGTTCTTGATAAGAGCAACAAGTGTAATAACAAAGCTTGGAACAAGAAGACAGAGAGCAACAGTACCGATTATGCCATCTCCGAAAATGAGGGCAAGAACGGTATTGATACTGAAGCCTATGGCGTATCCTGCAAAGCCAACAACTGTTTGAGCTGATGTAGCGGAAGAACGAAGGTTTGTTGGTGCAGATTCACCTGCCATCATAATAAGCACATCGTTAGTTGAATAGTAGCTTCCAACAAACGCACCGCAGAAGAAGCCTACAAGAGCAGGAGCTAAGTTCATATTAGCACCAACAGTAAAGATTATAAAGCTGACAACACAGTTTGTTGCAACGGTAATTGCTGCGGCTTTTCTGCCTTTTTTATCGGAAATAAAGCCCATAATAACCTGTGCAACGGCAGAGCCGACAGGGAACATAAACAGCGCCGTTGTGACCGGGCCTATGCTAACCAAATTCATCAGCTCATCCGTAAACGAAGAATATGTACCCGCGTCAATATAGCTCTGTGCATAGCCGTAGGAAAGAATAACCTGATAGTTGATAGTTGTGATAAAACCGATATTTGCAATAGCACCGACGATATAAAGCCAGCGCAGTTGCTTGTGCTTGAAAGCAAATTTAAGTGCGGGAATTACGCCACCCTGAGCGTTTTCGGTGTTTTTGCTCTGCTTATCGAACGCACGCTCTTCATCCGTCATTCTTAAATACTTAAGTCTTGAATCAATAAAAGCATCCGTTTCACGGGCAAAGAAAAGCGCAACGCCACAGGTTACAAGGCCGACAATAGCAGGAATGCAATAAACATTTCTCCATTCGGAAGCGTTGTGCATAAG
>JAZNME010000009.1:0-24295 GCA_045579445.1 Acutalibacteraceae bacterium
ATTCTCCAAGCATCGTTAAATTTAGCTTTTGATTCACTGCTTACAATTTCAAAGTCGTTTATGAATTTAACTGTGTTGGAGTTTTCGGGAAGGAAAGTCTTATACTCATCATAAATAAGCCATGAACCGCACTCGAAAATCATAAGACCATCTTCTCTTCTCTGGTCTTTAAAGAATTCGTACGCTCTCTTATAGGAGTCAAGACGAACTTCATCTGTGAGAGGAACGCCTGATGAAGGAATATGGAAGCCAACTGTTTTATCACCCTTCTTAACGGTGATGCCTGCAGATGTTGTGTAGTCATCCTCGCCCCATGTGGTGTATTCAAACTGGAATCTGCCGAGAGCAAAGCGGTTAAGGCAAATAAAGCCTGAGTTCCAACCTGCAACAAATGTACCGAAGCACTCCTTACACTCAACGCACTCCTTGAATTTATATTTAAGGTCCATTACAGAATCCCAATAAATATCCTCAGAGATTCCCTTTTCTCTGTAGCGTGCAAGCACATCTTCAGTAAGGCTGAGAAGGAAAACCATATGAAGAGAATAATTTTTTATACCATAGAGAACTGCAAGTTTGTTTAATTTATCAAGAGCTTCGTCAAGTCTGCCGTGTTCGTGAGCAAGAACTTGGTCTTTAGCAGCTTGGAATTTTGCAGAGAAAAATTCACTTTTCTCTATTCTTTTAGCAATCTTCTCAAAAAGCTCTACCGCTTCCTTTGGAAAGCCTAATCTCTTTTCTGCTTCTTTAAAATGTTCTGTTAAAACAACCATTTTAATACCCCTTTTCCGAAAATATCCTTTAGTTTTTAAGACTGTTAAGCGGTGCAGGAATTCTTCCACCGCGGTTTATAAAGTTTTCACTGCCCTCGTTATGAACAGGCATAACAGGTGCCGTACCTAAAAGTCCACCCATTTCAATTGAATCGCCTACGGCTTTGTTTGGTGCAGGGATAATTCTTACAGCGGTCGTTTTGTTGTTTATCATACCAATTGCAGCCTCGTCAGCAATAATCGCAGAAATTGTTTCGGCAGTAGTATCACCCGGCACCGCAATCATATCAAGGCCAACTGAACAAACGCAAGTCATAGCCTCTAACTTATCAAGAGTAAGCACACCTTTTTCTGCAGCAGCAATCATACCCTCATCTTCAGATACGGGAATAAACGCACCTGAAAGACCGCCAACATGTGAGGATGCCATAACTCCGCCTTTTTTAACTGCATCGTTAAGCATAGCAAGGGCAGCAGTTGTTCCGTGTGTACCGCAAACCTCAACACCTATTTCTTCAAGTATTCTTGCAACAGAGTCGCCCGTTGCAGGAGTAGGAGCAAGGCTAAGGTCTACAATACCGAATTCAGCACCAAGGCGTTTTGACGCTTCGCTTGCCATAAGCTGACCCATTCTTGTAATCTTAAATGCGGTTTTCTTAATAGTTTCCGCAACAACGTCAAAGCTCTGTCCCTTAACATCTTTAAGCGCATTATATACAACACCCGGACCTGATACGCCAACATTTATTGCACATTCAGGCTCACCAACACCATGGAAGGCCCCTGCCATAAACGGATTATCTTCAACAGCGTTGCAGAAAACAACAAGCTTTGCACAACCAAAGCCATCGTTATCACGAGTAATGTGAGCTGTCTTTTTAATAATCTGACCCATAAGCTTTACGGCATCCATATTGATACCTGCTCTTGTTGAGCCAACATTAACTGAAGAGCAAACAAAATCTGTTGTTGCCAGGGCTTCAGGAATTGAGTTTATTAATCTTCTGTCGCCAATAGTAAAGCCTTTCTGAACCAAAGCAGAAAATCCACCGATAAAGTTCACACCGCAAGCCTTTGCTGCATCGTCCATAGCTCTAGCAAAAATTGAGTAGTCCTCAGTTTCACAGCTTTCTGCCGCAATTGCAATAGGTGTAACAGATATACGCTTATTGATAATAGGTATACCCATTTCGCGCTCTAAGTCCTCACCTGTTTTAACAAGGTTCTGGGCATATCTTGTGATTTTATCATACATCTTCTGCGCGCATATTTTTGCATCCGGATGAGCGCAGTCTCTTAAAGAAATACCCATAGTAATAGTACGGATATCAAGATGCTGATTATCTATCATATTAAGCGTTTCTAAAATTTCTCTCTGATTTAACATATTCCACCTCAGATTTTATGCATTGCATCAAAAATTTCTTCGCGCTGAATTCTGATGCTCACACCTAAATTATCTCCGCAAGCAGAAAGAGAATCCACAATTTTATCATACTCACAATTTGCCTTTGAAATATCAACAAGCATATTCATAGTAAAAATATCGTTGTGAAGAACAGTCTGGCTGATATCAAGAATATTTACGTTAAGCTTCTGAAGCTCAACGCAAACGCCTGCCATAATGCCAACCTTATCTTTACCTACAACAGTGATAATTGCATTCATACTATTACCTCGCAAAATTAATAATATCTAAATTATTTTAACATATTAAAATTCATAATACAACAAAAAACGCTTGGAAACTTTAAAAGTTCCCAAGCGGATTTTAAATATTATCAGTTAAGCCACTCCCAAAGGATTCTGAAGATTGGCATTTCTGCAAGAAATCTTACAAGAGTATCAGGAATGAAGCTTGCAAGGAGCCAGAAATCAACAGCGTCGCTCTTGTTTTCTGATTCAGGAGAACCGTCATACTCAAGAAGGAATGCCTGAGTATATGTGATACCGCCTTCACCAAAAATCTCAGCTCTTACATAGCTACCGATATCATCGCTATAATCGTCGAGGTCTAACTCATTGCCCCAAGCAATTGTTTTACCATTTGAAATCCAACGAACGCACCAATCACCTGAAACTTTAAGAGAGATCTTATCGTTTGTTTCGTCAACTGCAACGCGGTTTACAAATGGAGCATCTGTTACATAATCTGCTTCATACTTAGCATTGTAATCCTTTTTCTGACGTTCAGTAACATCTGTCATTGCTGCTTTTGCTTTCTCTGAGCCATTCTCGAAGAGATAGTTTGCATATTCAACAAGCTCATCATGGTTACCGAGACAACGGCTTGCTGCAAAGAACTGACCATTTTCCATACATGCCTGAAGGTTAGCAGATGTATTCGCAGGCATAAGCATTCTTGTATAGCCTGTGTATGCAGCACCTGTAGAGTGAGCATCGCTTGTTGCAATAGCAGCAACTCTTCTGCCAGCAGGAGCAAGGTCCATAAGCATAATATCCCAAAGCTTTCTGTCAAAACGAGTTCTTGAGTCGCCCTTTGAGTTAATGTCAATACCAATGCAGGACGGATACTCAAGAAGAAGGTTTTCAAACTTTGTGATGTAATATTCGTAGCTATCATCGTAAGCGTCTGCTGTGCATTCTTCATCGCGAGCATTTGTGTATTCGCCCGGATGGTTAATAACTGAAAGACCGCCTAATTCGTCAACAGCTTTAATTGGTGTTTCGTAATCGCTTGTACCGCCAACAAGGCCATGACCGTAATCAACAAACCATGAGTTTACATGAGCGTTGTTGAGAGATGTTGGATTATTCTCAATGGCGTATGGCACACGAAGCATCTTGTTACCAACAGAGCCATCTTCAGCAGTCTGGTAGTAATAATCGTCGCCATTTTCTGTAACAACGTTATACTTATCACCGTCAAAAGTCAAGCCTTCCTGCTCAAGAGCCACAATCTCAGTACCCGGTGTTCTTAAATCAACAAAGAATTTAAGACCATAAATAACATCCTGACTGTCTGTCCATGTGCGACTTGTAAGGCCGTGATCTGAAACTGCATAAATATCAAAACCATAATCATAGTTGGTTTCAATCATATCTTTAAGAGTATCTCTACCGTCAGAAGCTGTTGTATGAGTGTGAAGATCAGCCTTGTACTGCTTCCAGCTCCAATCAACATCTTCATACGGGTTTATAATAGTATAATCTACATCTGTAGCTGCGAAAGCAACTGTTGAGAATGTACCCATAAGCAAAGCAACCACACAAAGTAAAGAAACTATTTTTCTTGTGTTTTTCATTAAAATCTCCCTTTCTTATGAAGTGAGCAGAAAAGATTTATCCCGAAGGATAAATCTTTTCGATATTTTAAAATTTATGCTGCTGTTGCAGATTCAATTTCATCAATAAGGTTAATGAATGCATTTACAAATGTTGAACCTGCAGTTGTGCTGATAACGTTAACCTCTTCATTTTCTGCAAGAAGAGAGTGATATTCGTTATCACGAAGAACATAACCGCTCTGGTCGTTGCAAAGACCGTAAACCATTACGTTTTCGCAATCTGTAGCCTCAGTAAGTGCAGGAAGAGTCCAATCTCCACCTGTCCAAGCAGCATCGCCTGATTCAGGGCCGCCGTAAACAAGCATTGGGTCAAATTCACCGGGGCAAAGGAATACTGCAACCTTGTTGCCTAATTCCATATAACCGATTTCTGTTACAAGCTGATAGCCACTACCATTCTTAACAATAACTGAATTAAGAACATCTTCGCGAGCAGCAAGAGTAAGAATTTCGTTTGTAACGTTAAGCTTAACTTCGCTCATTGCTATATTAAGAACAGGGTCAAGCTTTGTTTCCCTACGGATGTTGTTAAGCTCTCTTGCAAGAGTCTTACCATAAGAAAGTGCTGATTCGTTATCTGTACCTGTTTCGCTGATACCATTCCAGTTATCAACAGTCTTTATGTAATCCTTAGCATCTTCTGATGTATATGTACTGCCTTCTTTATCACTTGGAGCAGTTTCAAGGCAACCATTCGGACAAGCTATTGAGTAGATACCATCTTCATCTGCAGGCTTTGTGATTTCAGGAACTGAACCACATTCTGCGCAGATATCAACTGTTCTCATACCGATAGCAAGCTCAGCACCCTGAACATAAACAAGATTAACACCCTGCTGTTTAAGTTCTCTTTCAAGATAAATCGGGAAGTCGCCTGAAAGGATATCTCCGCCTGCACCAAAGCTCATAAGGTGAACGCCTGCTTCAACGATCCATATTTCACCTACTTCATCATCAGGAACGAAACGAAGTCTGTGGATATTTCCATCGAAAGCCTGTGGATCACGCTTATCTCTGATGTAATCAGAAATATCTGCTGCACCGTAGTAAAGGTCGCCTGTTTCCATTGAGCTTACTGCTTTCTTCATGCAGTAAACAGTTTTTGTGAAAAGATTTTCCATGAATTCTTGGTTGAGCTGAACCTTCTGACCTTCCAGCATACCGCCTGTTACAGCGTTGCTGCTGTTGAAGATAAGAGCCTGTGCGAGAGGCACGTTCATACCAAGAGTATCAATACATGAGTGCTGATGAAGAACTGAAACATTAACGCTTGTAACATTATTCTTGTCTGCAAACTCTTTGAATCTTTCACGGATAGTCTGAACATCGCCACGAGCAAGACCGAAGCCGTCAACAACTGCGTGAACTACTGTACCGCCGTCGCCATCAGAAATTGCGTAAACGCGAACCTTCTGATCGTCTTCAACCTTTGAAGGAACACGGCCTGCGATTGGTTCAAGAGAACCTGCAAGGTAGAAATCACCATTCATTGGTGCAATACCATCGAGAAGAGATGCACTTGCATAACCAACTTCCCACTTTGCGCCTGCAGTAGTTGTTCTGTCGAACGCTTTATCGCCCTCGTAGAAATTCTCAGGAACGTATTCCTCTGTAGTGTCCCAACCACCTTCATAGCCGGGCCAATACATATTGAGGTATTTAAGTATTATTGAAATAAGCTTATCAAGTATGAGGTTAAGAATATTACCAGCCTCAACATCGGCTGCAACAAACTCAACATCAGCAGCGCCAACCGGCACAGCTACAATTGAAAAAGCAATAATAAGAGACAGTAAAACTGCCATTATCTTTTTGGACATAGGATACTCCTCCTTTTAATTATACAGTGTAATTATATAGGGTTTTCCAAAAATAATCAATACATATTTATATAAAGGATTTTTCTTTGGTATTTTTGTCCAATTCATCGGTTATTAATTTGTTAATATTGTTGTCGCCTTTGTGTCTGTATGGGTGAATTTTAAGAATGATATACATGATAACCGCGCCAATTGCATTAAGAATTGTATCTGCCATAGTATCCATAATTGCAAATCGCGCTTCAAGCCTTTCAGCATCAAGAGGAATAAGCATAAACACATTTTCAATTCCGCCTGCTTCCTCTATTGCTTTTTCAAGGCTCCAATGCTGAGCATCGCCACCAAACCACTGGTCGAAAACGAATTCGAAAATTTCCCAACCTGTTGCAAAGGCAAAGGCAACGCCAACAGCTGCAAGTGCTGCAATTTTAGGCGAGCAGGTCTGCTTGTCGCGAAGCTGCATAGCACAAACAAGCTCATAGCCCATAAACACACCTACCATACAGCCCGCCATATGCAAAACCTTGTCGTACATAGGTATGAGATAATAGAAATTAAGGAATGCACCACCAAATGATGCAAGGAAAAAGCTCATTATAGTGAAATTCTGAAAGTTTGATGAAAACTTACGGAAAAGTGTTTTCTCTGGAAACATCTGGAATATTTCAAATGCAAACATACCCACAAGATTTGCTGCCATCTGAAGAGGCTGATACATTCCCAGAGAATCTGCTTCAAATAAGCGGAGTATAATTCCGCCTATCATTAATAGTCTTAATATCCACCAGTACACAAGCTGATATGGCTTGCACATACTTGTTACTCTCTTTATATAACTTTTTATCATTACTATTCCCCTTGTTTGTTTTTTACATAGCAATGCACATATTATCACACAAAACTAAAAATTTTTTTCTTTTTTAGAATTTTAATCATTCCTTAACATATTTTTATGTCTAAGCACTCAAAATTAATAAATGATATTGAAAAATCTGTAAAACATCTGTATAATGTAAGGCGGAAACGAAGGAGTGTTTGATATGGCAAAAAGAAGCGACTATATCTCTTGGGATGAATTCTTTATGGGTGCTGCTATGCTTTGCGCAAAACGCAGTAAGGACCCAAACACACAGGTTGGTGCTTGCATAGTAAACAACGAAAACAGAATTCTTTCCGTTGGCTACAACGGCTTCCCTGCAGGCTGCAGCGATGATGAATTCCCTTGGGACAGAGCCGGCGACGATTCATATGACACAAAATATCCTTATGTCTGCCACGCTGAATTGAATGCTATTCTCAACTGCAGAGGCAGAAGCCTTGCAGGAAGCCGAATTTACGTTGCGCTTTTCCCCTGTAACGAGTGCGCAAAGGCAATCATTCAGAGCGGTATACAAGAGGTTGTTTACCTTTCCGACAAATATGCAGATACATCTTCAACAAGAGCATCAAAGCGTATGTTTGATGCGGCAGGTGTTAAATACACACACCTTGTACCAAACAAAGACGAGATTGTGCTTGATTTGAGAGAGGAAAGTGTTTAAGAATTGCAAAGCAATTCTTAAATTGAAAATGCAAAATTAAAAATACAAAATTGCGGGGAAGCTCCGCTTCCAACCATTATAATTGCGTCGCAGACCCGAAATTTTGAATTTTAAATTTTCAATTATAAATTTTTATATAGGAGTGTTTAAAATGCCTTTAGTTAACGCAAAAGACATGCTCACAAAAGCAAAAGCAGGCCACTATGCTGTTGGTCAGTTCAACATCAACAACCTTGAGTGGACAAAATGTATCCTTCTTACAGCTCAGGAAATGAACTCACCTGTTATCCTCGGTGTTTCAGAGGGCGCAGGTAAGTATATGTGCGGCTTCAAGACAGTTGCAGATATGGTTAAGGCTATGATCGAAGACCTTAAAATCACTGTTCCTGTAGCACTTCACCTTGACCACGGTTCATATGAAGGTGCAAAGGCTTGTATCGAAGCAGGCTTCTCATCAATCATGTTCGACGGTTCACATTACCCAATCGACGAAAACATTGCAAAAACAAAAGAACTCGTAGCTACCTGCGAAGAGCTTGGCCTTTCAATTGAAGCAGAGGTTGGCTCAATCGGTGGCGAAGAAGACGGCGTTATCGGTGCCGGCGAATGTGCAGACCCCGAAGAATGCAAAATGATTGCTGACCTTGGTGTTACAATGCTTGCAGCAGGTATCGGTAACATTCACGGTAAATATCCTGAAAACTGGGCAGGTCTTTCATTCGAAACTCTTGCAGCAGTTCAGGAAAAGACAGGTGAAATGCCTCTCGTTCTTCACGGCGGTACAGGTATCCCTGCAGAAATGGTTAAGAAGGCTATCACTCTTGGCGTTTCAAAGATTAACGTTAACACAGAGTGCCAGCTTGCATTCCAGGAAGCAACAAGAAAATATATTGAAGCAGGCAAGGACCTTGAAGGCAAGGGCTTTGACCCAAGAAAGCTCCTCGCTCCGGGTTGCGAAGCAATCAAGGAAACTGTTCGCGAGAAGATTGAGCTCTTCGGTTCAAAAGACAAGGCATAATTCAGCCTAAAAAACGCAAAATAAAGGTGCTTTCTATCTTACGACGGAAAGCACCTATAATTTTCTCAGGAAGAAAACTTATATGAAGAAATGCACGATTATGTTAAGTGAAAAAACGAGGAAGACTGTCCATATGCTTTCAGGTATTGTGGCGGTCATATCTCTCGTGGTAACGATTTTGCTTTCTCCTATAGGTCAAAAAATTTTTAACAGCAACTCACCTGCTCCTGAAGTAAACAGACCTCAGGTATCCAGACCTCATTCAGAACACAAGGCAAAGAAAAGCTATACTTTTTTCCTTGATAAACGCGTGTTTTCACGCTCTATGAACGAAGATACAACAACCATACGTGCCATAAAAAACAATTCCATAAAAATGACAATTACTCCGCTCCACGGAACAAGCTACCTTGCTCTGTGTAACTCTACAAAAGAATCTGCAGAGGAAATTTATGAGTATAGCCCGTTGAATGTTAACACCCTTTACTCTGTTTACAGAACAAAAGCAGATGATAAAATCACTACAATTTATTGCGTAGATGACGGTTTAGGCTCAAGCATTGAAATAAAATACACCTACCCGTCAGATGATGAGGAAATAAAGGAAAGTTTTGATATACTGCTGTCGATGTTTAAGCTGATTTAAGCGCAAAACGCAAAGTGCAAAGTGTCGGGGCTACGCCGATATTATAAGCTTCGCAACATTTTTACTCCCTTGCGAAGCACTGGCATATGGCATCTGGCATCTGGCATCTAAAAAAGAAGGCTCCTTCGAGCCTTCTTTTTTATTAGTCTTCACTCGGATATTGGAAGCAAGTATCGTATGTTCCGTCTTCGAATTCATATTCTTCATTATCAAGGTAAAGTGTAGCGTGGCATCCCTTTGGAATTGTGAAGGAGAACCTGCACTCGTTACCGTTACCTGTATACTCCCAGCCTGAAACAATTTCACCATAAGGCGTAAGAATCCTTGCCTTTGCATAGCCAAGCTCTTTGAGAGGAAGGGGCTTAAAAACAATGTGCTTGTAGCCGGGCTCGCTGTCGTCACTATCAATACCTGCAACGGTTGTGTAGAGCCAGTCACCAACAGAGCCGTATGCATAGTGGTTAAAGGAATTCATTTCAGGAGTTGCAAAGGAGCCGTCCTTCTTTGCACCGTCCCAACGCTCCCACATTGTTGTGGCGCCCTTTGTTACAGGGAAGAGCCATGACGGGAAATCCTGCTTCAAAAGAAGCTTGTATGCAACATCCACTCTTCCGATTTTTGTAAGAGCGTGAAGAAGGTAAGGTGTACCAACAAAGCCTGTTTTAAGGTGTCCGCAAGCCTCAATATCATCCACAAGCTTTTTACCCTCACGCTGAATATCATCTGTAAGGTCGAAATAAATTGCAAGCACGTTTGCAGTCTGTGTTTCGTGCTCAGGCTTACCTGTATTAAGATATTTTTTCTTATACTCTCTCAGCGAGCACTCATAAAGCTCCTCAAAGTAGCTCATATCCTCACCGATAGCCTTACCCATTTTAATAAACAATCTGTTTGAGTAAACAAGGTATGCAGAGCCTATAAGATTATTATCTGTAAAGCCTCCTGTAGCCTCATCGCCTGCATCAAGTGAAAGCCAATCCCCAAAGTGATGGTCATGCATATCGAAAAGACCGCGCACGCTTCCCTTGGATTCCATATAGAGAATCCACTTTTTCATAGATTCGAATTGGTCTTTAATAACCTGCATATCGCCATATGTTCTGTATACCCAGTATGGCACTACAACGCCTGCATCTGCCCAGGCAGATGAGCCGTCGCTCTCCCAATTGAACAAATCGGGAACTACATCTGTAATCTGCCCACCGGGGCGTTGCTCAAGAGCCAGGTCGTGAAGCCATTTTTTAAGGAATTTATCTGCACGGTAGTTAATTGTAGCGGTTCGTGAAAACACCTGGATATCACCTGTCCAACCAAGGCGTTCGTCTCGCTGATTGCAGTCTGTCGGGATATCAAGAAAATTACCCCTCTGTCCCCAGATAATGTTTTCGTAAAGCTGCTGAACAAGGTCGTTTCCGCAAGCAAAATAGCCTGTGCGCTTCATATTCGAGAAAACTACAACAGCACAGAAATTCTCAAGGGTTATATCGCTTTCCTCAAAGCCCTCAAGCTTAATGTAACGGAAGCCCTGATACGAAAAGGTTGGTTTGAACTTATGCTCTGCACCATCAGAGATTACAGTAACCTCTGCCTTTGCACCTCTCAGGTTTGTGGTGTAGAAGTTTCCGTCTTTATCAAGCACCTCAGCGTGATAAAGCTTGAATTCTTTACCCTTCTTTGCAGGCACAAGCCACTCAACATAGCCCGTCAAGTTCTGACCAAAGTCAATAACTGTTTCACCCTTTGGTGTTTTAATAAGCTCAACTGCGTCGAGACGAGCCATTTCGCGAACCTCTTCACCCTCCTGAGGCACAAGAATATCCGGGTTTACATCGTAAAGCTCTTTTACAGGGAAAAGCTCATCTGTATTTGCGGTATAGTCAACAGTTTCGCCGTTGTAAACATGGGAGTAAATAATATTGCTTTTTGCACATTGCCAGGAGGCGTCTGTGGGAATAAATTCCTCTGTGCCGTCTTCATACTCTATGAAAAGCGCTGCAACAAGTGCTTCTTCTCTGCAACCGAGGCTTTCATAATGCTCGTGTGGATTGCCGTGAAAGCGTCTGCCGTTACCGAGAGCAATATCAATTGTGTTGCATTCCTCTAAAAGATTTGTAACATCGTATTCCTGATACTGAATTCTTTTACCATAGCTTGTCCAGCCGGGAGCAAAAATAAATTTGCCGACTCTCTGATTGTTAAGATATGCTTCATAGTAGCCTAAAGCAGAAACAGTAAGCACCGCTTTATTAACCTTCTTATCAAGCCATACAGTTTTTTTGAACACAGGACGGATATCGCCGAAATCCGCATCCTGCCTTATGAATTTTGCATCCTTAATTGTTTTCATAAATATGCTCCTTTTATTGCAAAAAGCAAAACTTGTGATATACTATATACCAATAAATCAATTCTAATTCAATTGAATTTCTTTTTCAATACCTTGGGAGGTAATAATGAAAAATCTTTCCGACATTAATGTTATAAAATCCGTTATGGGTCGCCATGGCGTAACCTTTAATAAAGGTCTTGGGCAGAATTTTCTTATAGACCCTGCCATTTGTCCTGCAATGGCAGATGCGGCGGGTCTTGACGAAAACACCTGCGCTATAGAAATCGGTCCCGGTGTTGGCGTGCTTACTGCCGAGCTTGCAAAAAGAGCAGGCAAGGTTTTAAGCTTTGAGGTGGATAACCGCCTTTTACCTGTCCTTGACGAAACACTGGCAGAATTCGATAACGTAGAAATCATTAATCAGGACGTTATGAAAGCAGACCTGAAGGGTATTATTGAGGAAAAGTGTAAGGGCATGGATATTGCAATATGCGCAAACCTTCCATATTACATCACTTCACCAATTATAATGCTTCTTCTTGAAAGCAGACTTCCTATAAAAACAATCACCGTTATGGTACAGAAGGAAGCGGCAGACCGCCTTTGCGCAGATGTGGGAAGCCGCGATGCCGGTGCGGTTACTGTAGCAGTTAACTACTACGCTGAAAGCAAAATGCTTTTTTATGTTCCTAAAGAGAGCTTTCTGCCACCACCAAAGGTAAACAGCGAGGTTATACAGCTCACCATAAGAAAGGAGCCACCCGTTAAGGTGGCAGACGAAGAAAAATTCTTCAAGGTAGTAAAGGCCGCTTTCTCTCAGAGAAGAAAAACAGCGGAGAACTCCATAAGCGCAGGCTTAGGATTACCAAAGGCTACTGTTGCTGAGGCACTTGAAAAAGCAGGCCTTGAAAAAACAGTAAGAGCAGAAAAGCTGACAATGGCAGATTTTGCTATGCTTGCAGAGATTTTGTAAAAAATCAAGAGCAGATTCCCACAATTTATGAGAATCTGCTCTTGTTATTTAATATTCAAACTCACAATACTTTAAAAATTCCCTTGCCATAAGGGTTGCACCAACCTGATTAGGATGGATTCTATCCCAGGCAATATATGACGAATGGCGTATTTTGCAGTAATCCTCATACATCTTCTGAAAATCCACAAACACACAGCCGTGCTTTTCAGATAGCTTACGGCAGATTTCAACGTATTCATCCATACGGGCGCGCATCATATCTTCCCTGAGTGGCTCCATTATATATGGCGAAAGAATAAATATACCCTTAACATTACCCTTAACCTTGAGAATCATTTCCTCAAGGTTTTTTTCATATTCATCAGGAAAAACCTGCACATCTGTCATTGCAGGGCAATCAAACTGACGCCAGACATCGTTTATACCTATGCAGATTGAAACCCATTGAGGATTAAGCGCTACAACATCTCTGTCAAACCGTGCCAATAAATCACAGCTTGTGTTGCCTGAAATACCTGAGTTTGTAACCCTCACCTTAATTTCAGGATAATAAACGCTGAGCATATTTTCAATAACTCTCACATAGCTTCTGCCAACGTTATCAAAAAGCCCCTCGCCAACAGGGTTTTCGCTACCCATATCTGTAACAGAATCCCCTGCAAAAACAATTCTGTCAAAATTTTCAAAAATCATATATTTCCCTCTCGTTCAGCAGTATATATACAGCTGTTTTTCACGTTTTCAATCTTCACATCTTTTACGTCATCGTATAAAAACAGGGAGAACTGCCAATCCGAAGAAGTATCAAGATATGAAAATATTTTATGCATAATGTTATTTATTGTTTCGTCATCTGTTTTACTATAAAAATCAACTATAACCGCGCTTGTAAAGAAATCTTCGGTAATAACCTTTCTTACAAGGAAAATTTTGCCAATGCAACCGTTATCTACAGACCTTACATAGCTTAACATCTGATCAAGCATACCGTCAGGGAGATTTTCTTCGCAAAGCTTATCGCCTTTTTTCAGAATGCCTGTTTCATCATACTTATCCTTTTGCTCCTGATGGAAATTAATAGCCTTTTCTCTGTAGCTGTTAAGCTCTTCTTCATTTCCTGTTAAGCAGCAATATCTGCCTATTTCGTGAAGACCCTCGTCAATATAATTACTATTGTTGCTTACTGCCTCGTAAATATGCTCTAAACCTCTATCGTCATAGCTATGCAACAAGAAACAACCTCTCATAAAATGAGCGTAGCAATTTGCAGGACTCGGTAATTCTTCAATTGCTCTTTGGCAGAGCTTGTCTGCCTCTATGTTTCTTCCCAGCTTACGTAAAGCAGAGCAAATATCACCATAAGTTTCGGCAACAACAGGCTCCCCTGCGTTTTTCCATTCATCAACAATTTCTAATGAATCAATGAAAGCTGCCTTCCTATCTGCTTCGTAGGTATCAGCACACTCTTCGCTCAACAATTCTCCACAGTAGCTTACTGCATTATTTGTTTCCTTTATATATTCCTCGTTATCAGTATTTTCAACGATATTGTAATTTGAAACACCTAACGCTTCCAATCGCATTTTTAATGTTGGGTGAGTAGCAGAACGTGATAAAATTTCAACATCTATAAGCTTATTCCATTTATCCTTGTTCCTTGCAATCTCCGATTTGAATTTTTCGGCTTCTTTTTTGCATAAATCCTTTTCAGGCTCGGTGCTTTCATAAATGCAATCGGTATCGTATGTGCCTTTTTCCCAATCGAAAAGGTCGCTATACTTAAGCTTTATAAGGGCAGATGCTGCAATATTTGCATCACCATAAACCTTCATTGCATTATCAGCCGCCTGTTCGCTCTGAATTGTTGCCGCATACTGATATAAATCGTAATTGAAAGCATACACAACATCAAAAAACCCGTATAACTTTTGAGTTACCTGATTGAAAATATGGTTATTACCGCCCTTGTACAACCAGCCGTAATAGTCTCTTACCTTTTTCATATCGCCCTGCTCATTTACAATATGAGAAAACTCGTGTAAAAGAACGTTGTACAATTCCTCAGGCGTCATAATGGCAAGCAAAATTACACCTATACCAATGTAAATGGTGTTGCCCTCTTTCCTTACGAGAGCATTACAGGTGGCAAAGGGTTGAATTACAATTTCGCCCCTACAGCCTAATTTTTTTGCCGCTTTTTCTGCAAGGAAATATATTTCATTATAGTCCTGTTTATGAAGGTAATACTTTTCTTCATCCTCGAGAACAGCAGGCTCAGGGAATCTTATACGTGCAAGTCCCTGCAATATGTAATACATAGGCATTACACAAAAAGATAAGCTGGTATCAGAATCCTTAATCGAATAATATCCAAAAAGAAGAGATGCCAACACTCCGCAGATAACAAAAACAACTGCATATATATCTGTCGCTCTTTTCCAATTGGTTAAGAATTTAAGCTTTTTAAAACTTGTTTCCTCGGCACATTCCCTGTGAGATAAAATAAAGTCGAAAAAGCTCCTGACATCTTGCTTGTTTATTTTATTTGTGTATATTTTCTTTGCCGCAACGCTTATACCAAGCAGTAAGAAAGGCAGTATCAAAGAAACGAGAGTTGTAAATCCTAAAGCATTATCTAACGATTCAGGTATTTTTTTACCTACAACCATACCGATAATATATGTAGCAACTGTCAATACAACAGAAATCGCCAAAAGTAAGCTGCCTCTTCTTTGCAGATATTTATCTCGCTGAGTTTGCGTAACCTTCATCTGAGGCGGACCATCAGGCCACTTTTCTTTATTGTATTTCTTGCCAAAGGCTATTGCCAGAGCATAGGTAATAATCTCCGCAACAACCATAGCAACAAAAATTATTTTGTCAGTCTTATTGAAGTTAGACATCTCCGGCTCGTTTATCAGAAAAGCCGCCAGAAAAATCCAGACGAACGTTAATACTAAGCAGATAATCATCAATGTCAGATATTTTTTTTCTTTATTTTTCAAATTCTGCACCCCATCGGTAATGTAAATAGACCTTTATGCGTTTTGTTCAATTGTTTCAGACGTATTCTCATACGTATCCTTCTGACTACAGCCTGCTCTGCCGCCACCGGCACAAGCGCAAGCACAGGCACACGCGCAGGCGCAACCGCCTCCGCCACCCCCGCGGTAATGTCCTCCTCTGCCACCAACGTATGTATGAGCTCTGTTATATGCCCTTACATATTTTGGGTTATGTCTGCCGTAGGTATGAATCTTATGGCCGTAGCTTGATAAAAAGCCTCTGCCTCTGCTGTAAGAAACAAAACAATCTAAAAGATAAATTTCATATATTCCTACGCCCACAATTCCAAAGCCAGCTAAGAATGCTACCGCACCTTTATCATTTTCAAGCTGGTTAAACGCTCCGCTATCGTCAAATGGCGCGTAATCAACTGTGCATTTACCGGTAAAGAAATCAGGGTCATATCCCATAGTTATTTTTTTATATTCACCGCAACCAAGGCTACCGCTCCACTGATAGTAATTGTTACGTAGCTCAGCTCCGTCTTCAACAGATGTTACACCTGTGCTGTTTTGCCATTTAAAATTATATTTTTCTACCGGTATTTCATTGAACCAACCGGGAACAAGCTCGTAAAAGCAACCGTTCTGACCGCTGCAGAGCATATATCCTTGGTTAACCTTGAAAGAAAATCTAAGCTCTTCGCCTTTGTAGCCCCGGTCGAAATAAAGCCTTAATCCAACCCAACCATCTGATGAAATCTCTTCATAATAATCAATATTCGCTGAAAGATAATCTTCAATGACAGTAAACTCATAGTTTGCCATACCTATGTCAACCCAAGTAAGCTCTTCAGTTGTGTCAACCGCCTGCCACACAAAATCATAGTACATATCAAGTGAACCATCAGTCTGCGGAACAACCGTAATATTATATTCCTTTATAATATCCTGAGGTGTAGGCTCATATTTTGATGCCAATACACCTACTGCTACCTGGGCGATTAAGCATATTACCAAAATAACTGTATTTTTTACGGGAAAGGTACGATTCTTTTTTATGTACAACTCGGAATAGTTGTTTGTATCTTTCTTTTTCTTCATATTATTGCTCACCGCCTTTAGCTCTGAACGGGCAGGAAAGTGCCTGATTTTCTGTCATAGCTCTCAGCTCAATGCACTTTTTGTTGTTCCATATCTGAGAAAAATCATCGGTAAGAATATTACCTAAATCTGCATCTGCACCAAGCCAGCTCTGGCAGGGCACAACGACGCCGTCAGGCGCAATTGCCATATTGCTTAAGCAAGCTCCGCACATTGGCACCTTCATTCCGATTTCTTCCAAAAGCTCCTTTGAAACAAGGCCCGGTGATGTGAAATCTATTTCTATATTGCGAGCATCGCAGAATTCTTTTGCCTGCTTTAATATTTCAAATAATTGATTTTCCGTAAGGTCATATTCTTCGTGATTTATTCCTGCCATACCGGTGCAGATAAGACCGCTTGCAGTAACAAAGCGCACACCTAATGAATAAACGAACTCAAGGGTTTTTATGTAATCTGCATTTTTCTTGCAAACAGGTGTATTTACGCTTATATCAAGCCCTGCAGAAACTGCGTTTTTAATACCATTTACAGTATCATTAAAATGCTCACATCCTACAAGAGAATTGTGAATTTCTTCGTTATGGGAATAAAGAGTAACCTGCACGCTGTCAAGCCCCGCCTTTTTTAAAGAAGCGGTCAATTCAGGAGTCAGCTTTACGCCATTTGTGTTAAGGCGTGTAACAAACTGCTTTGCATAGTCTACGAGCTCCGCAAGGTCCTCTCTCATAGTAGGCTCGCCGCCTGTAAATGTAACCATAGGAACATTAGCTTTACGAAGCCTGTCAATAACGGCCTTCCATTCCTCTGTGGAAAGCTCTTTTGAACTGCTTTTGCACTGACCTGCCGCATAGCAGAAGGTACATTTCTGATTACATTGCCATTTACCCTCACCATCTGTCATTGCACTTACCATAAGGTCCATTCTGTGAGGCGCGGTCATATTCTTAGCATACGCTCTGAGAGAAAGCTTTTCTATTTCAACCTCAGGGTCAAAGCCTCTCGCTACTGCAAAAAGCACATTAAGAATATATTTAAGGTCTTCTTTTATATCCTCAACGTTTACATATTTATAAACCTTACTTGTTTTCTTAACTGTATTATTAAAAATCTTTTGGTTATCCTCTTCGGTTATGGGCTTTCCGTCGAAAACATTTACCTCTTTCATAAAATTTGAAAGCAATAATGCCCAAGAATAATTCAGAGGAAGCATATAGTAGCCGTTGAGAATAACAATATACGCGCTTCTGCCGAACAATCTGAATTTCGGTGGCACGAGATGTATACGCACCACTCCCGGTCCATCGGGATTAAATGTACAATGAACCACACCGTTTTTATATTCTTGGTATTGAGCCCTTAAGTTTCTTAAACTCACAAAACCACCTCAAAAATCAAATTGCGAACTGAATCACAAGGAACGCAGCGTATATTCCCAAGAGGGACACGCCCTGCCAACGTGAAAGCTTCTGTTTTATAAGTGTAGGCACCGTAAGAATAGCCATAACAAGAAGCATTACAGGTATATCTATAATAAGCGAGGAATTTATTCCGTTAATAAGACCTGAAACAGGAACATCGAAAGGACTTATAGTAACTGCAGCACCGCTGACAAGCACAAGATTAAAAAGATTTGCGCCGATAATATTACCTAATGAAAGCGAGCCATGACCTTTAATAAGCGAAGTAATTGCTGTAACAAGCTCTGGAAGAGATGTACCCAAAGCAACAATTGTAAGACCTATAACCTTTTCGGAAACACCTACAGCTTCTGCAAGAATTATTGCATTATCTACAAGGAAATCTGCACCAAAAGCAATAAGAACTGCACCAAGCACAAGCATAACAATATCCTTCAAAAGATTGTCCTTTGTGCCTTTTTCTACAGATTCAACAGTGTAATCCTCACCGCTTGCTTTTTCAAGCTCTTCTTCGGAAACCGAAACACCTGTTTCTTCCTCTTTTATAACCTCATCAACTGTTGCGGCGCTTTTTTTCATGCGAACAACTGTTGATACCATATAAACTACAAACAAAGCAAGAAGAGCTATACCAATTGTTCGAGAGAATGTGCCTGAAACATATGCCACGAGGCAATATACACCTGCAGCGGCAAAGAAAAAGGAAACAGGAATGGTAAGGCTTTTTCTTGCGGCAGGACCCGGCTTTATTGCAATTGTAAGAGCCGCAATAAGAGATGTATTACAGATAATTGAGCCAATAGCGTTACCGTAAGCTATAGAGCCACTACCTTGAAAAGCCGCACCGGCGGAAACCATAACCTCTGGAAGCGTTGTGCCTATGGAAACAACTGTAGCACCAATTAAAATTTCAGGAAGACGAAAACGCCTTGCAATACCTGAAGCGCCATCTACAAACCAATCGCCACCCTTTATAAGAAGCACAAAACCTACAGCTAACATAATAACAGGAACAACCATAACTAAACTCCTTTTAAATCTTATTTATATCTTTTGCATTTTTAATCACAAATTTCAATCATCTGATGAATATTTACCTTGGGCACAATAAATTCTGCTCTGCCGTTTTCGTATGTAAATTTGAGTGCTTCTCCTGATGGCACAAGGCGTACCACGGAAGGCTTGCTTTCAAATTTCACGCTACACTTAACATTATAAAGCGGAACTGTATCCTCAATAACCTCGGTATTTTTACCCCTTACTGTTGTGTGAGCGTAAAGAAGGTGAAGAACATTTCTTTTTTCTTCCGTCTGCGTTGTAAAAGTAACTACCGCCTTATCAGGAATATCCACCTTAACCGAAGCTTCGTTACCCAGCATTCTTTCTGCAATGAAGCTGAAAAGCTCTTTAAAGCATAAATGGCCGTGCTGTGCGTATGCGGTAAAAATATCCCATCCGATATATGCAACGTTATCTTTTACCACTGCACCCGGGAATATACTTTCAGGGTTATTAGGTGCGTGGGCGTGTGAACAGAAATGCTCAAGGGTTCTGTTGAAATACGGATTCTGACCGTATGCGAAAGCTTCACCGTCCGTCAACTTAAAGTTAAAGGACTTACAGCGCATAACATATTCTGTTTTACCGTTAACGGTCCGGAATTCAGGTATAAAATATGTAGGCTCAAATTCATTTTTACCTATATACTCTGCACCTGTATCAAGGAAGAATTTTCGGTCTTTAACAAGTGCTTCGCCTGTGGCAATAACCTTACCGCCATTTTTAACATATTCCTTGATTTTTTCAATAATATCATTATTTTCAACAGCAACATCAGGAAGAACAAGAATTTTGTATGGAGAGAAATCCGCCTTCCCGTCAACAAAATTATAAAGGCGGTTTGTTTCAAGAAGCATTCTGTTTGCGCCAATATCTGCAAGAGAATCTCTTCTGCCCGTAACAGCCTCTGCGCTGAGCACAGCAATATCTGCAACGTTTATTGCACCCTTGAGCCAAGGCTCTTTTTCTTCAACAAGAGCATATGCCTTACCGATAAGCCCGTAGGTCGCCATATTCAATTCGCTCAAAGGATGCATCTGGTCGCCTATTGAACAGCCTGCCCCATTTGCTATACTGAGCGATGTTTCGTAAATAAGAGCGTTTGGGTGCTTAAAACCACCGAACTCACCCCATGAATGATGGAATTTACCTGTCATTCCCAAAAATTCTGTGTTTTCAAGAGTGCGCACATATGCGGCAGAAAGCGGAAAATGGTCGTAGCCCCATCCGCCTGTTGGCAAGCTTTCAAGCTCAAGATGTGTATTTTTGTTTATAAAATTGTAGTCCCCTTTTGGAATATGACCTGCATTGTGGAAAATTGTTGCGGTATCGCTATGCTTTCTTACAGCCGCATTTGTGGCGTCAGTATATTTATTGAAAACCTGTAATGCGAATTTTTCTCTGTCTTCCGCATTTTCAACATCAAGCCCTTGCGCCTTCATATCTGCAAGGCACTTATCACAGTAGCAAACCTTTGGAGAAATAATATCAAGGAAAATACCGCAAGGATTATATTTAACCATAACCTCTTCAATCTGGGCACAAAGGAACTCAAGGTAACCTGTGTTGAAGCACATTAAATGAAAATGCACCTCGTTCACATAATTTTCCTGACCGACTTTATCGGTTGTTGGCTGAAAACGCCACTGGGGACGTTTAACATATTCTTTTTCGTCATAGCCTGCGGAAATATATACGGGAGCTTTCACCCCTATTTCAGCACACGCCTCAAGCTGAACACCCAACAAATCAAAAGTAAGCTCAGGGTGAATTTCATTCACCTCGGTTGGATGATAAGACCAACCATGGTGGCATTTTGAAAAAACAGTTACAGAATCAACATGCCCAAATTTAAGAGCCGCCTGAAATTGCTCCTTTGAAAAATTTTTGCCTACAGGCATAGCGCCGTGAGTATGAAAATCGAGATGCACCTGTCGTTTTCTGAGCATAACCATTTCTCCTATACAAAGATTTTTATCAAATATAATTATAGTGTATACTTACATAAAAGTAAATGAGAAACTTATTTCAAAACACAAGCTAATTGTAAATAATACACAGATATTTTTACACACAAAAACTTTTTTAAGAATTTTGAAAAAATATGTTGACAAATCCGTTTTGTGGTGTTATAGTATATGAGCACTTGCGAGAGTGGCGGAATCGGCAGACGCGCACGTTTGAGGGGCGTGTGGTAATCCCGTACGGGTTCAAGTCCCGTCTCTCGCACCAAAAACAGAGTTCACACAACCGTGTGGACTCTGTTTTTTCGTTATGATAAAAACGGGACTTGGACCCGAGAGGGTCTGAGCGTTAAGAAAACAGTCCGGTGGACTGTTTTTAGCGAGGAGCGGGAGGCGGGTACCGAAATCCGTAGGATTTGGGTCGCCGAGCGGATAGTATGCAAGGCGTAGCCGCCGCAGACGGCCAGTCCCGTCTCTCGCACCAAACAAAGACATCCAATCGGATGTCTTTGTTTATTCAAACTCCAATTCCTAAAATTTAGTTAAAATATCTCTTTTTGCTTCCGAAAAGAAAAGTTTTTACAAAAAATTGGTGCCACAAAAAATTTGTGACACCTTTTTGGTATTTTGTGTTTTATTTTCTTTTTTGTTTTATGTTTTCAGGATAGTATAAGTTATGCCCATTGACTCTCTTTCAAAAGTAAAATTTTCATAGTTACTCCTCCTTCAATATTAGTATATACGATTTGTGTTTATTTTGCAACATTTTTTTCTAAATATACACAAACACCGTCTAGAGGGAATATCCAATCGTTAAAGTTTATTGAAACAGATTTTCTATCTTCAAGATGATTTGGAGAATTTTTTGCATCATCTATAAAACCAAAAGCTGTAGGTATAACCTCATATTCTTCACTATTAACAATAGAATATTTAAATTCAAAGTTTTTGCAAGGGTATGGCATTCTACAAGCAAAAGCTAAATCTGACAAAGGACACCGAGTTATGTACTGTGTCTCAATTTCAATGTATTCTTTATTGGAAAAATCCAGAACACCGTTATATACATATTCAATGTTTTTATCGTAACCACTTTTTTTGTCTAATGAACTTATCGTATCGTTTGTTACTGTTTTTACATTTTTATTTTTTATTTGATTGTTTATTTTTAATTGTAAAAACTCTACAGAAGAGACACCAGCTATTTCTTGTAAAGTAGTTGAAAGCAATCTATAGGACGTTGCTCTTAAAGACTTATTTATTGATTTTATTCGAACATTTTTGACGATTTTCTTTTCTATATAGTCAGCCTTTATTTCGCATTTTATATCCATATAAAACTTTTCATAAAACAGAGCTTCTCTTTCTTTATCAGGAGAATTCAGTTTCTCCCTTACCGTCAAATACATTTCACTTTTTTCTTTGCTACCTTCAAAGAGAATATCTTTTTCAAGTGCCTTTATTAAACTTTTTTTATCTTTTTCATCAATTAATTTAACAAACTTGTCACTTGTGAAAAAATCATCAACAAAAATTTCTTCAATAATTTTATTTGTATTGCGTTTTTCTATAAAGAGTGTAGATAAACAAGAACTTGCTATAACAGAGAAAACTACTAGAGATACCTCTGAAAGGGCGGTTTTTTCAATGTACTCTTGTGTTTGTATTTCCTGTTCTTTATTGTTTTGTGATGAAGAAACCTGTACACTTATTTCTTTCGTAGAAATTCTCAAATTCAAATAAATAAGCAACGATACAATTGCTAATATAATTGAACAAATTACAACGCCTTTGTTCATAAAAAACTTTTTCAATGGTTTTAACTTCATTGGAATCCCCTCCATTCAATAATTATACTTCAAAATAAAGCAAAATCAACCCAATTTGGAAAACTGTATGAGTTTTTACATCATTGTTCACTTTGTTACACATTTTTTCACGATTTGATGTTGATAACCGTGAATAAGTGTGTTATTGTGTTAACAACAAGGAATGAAGTGCACGTCATTTTTTGTAATATGTTAACGAGGTGAATTTAATGTTTATTGAAGAAAGACACCAGGCTATATTAGATTTATTAGAAGAAAAAGGTAGCATTACTACTGGTGAAATTCAAGATATGTTTGGTGTTAGCTATGACTCTGCCAAAAGAGATTTAAGAATTCTTGAGGAGAAAGGTCTTCTCAAAAGAACTCACGGTGGGGCTATTAAATTAAGACAGGTTGCATTCAGCAAACCACCTAAAATGACCTGCAAAGATATTGGTGAAATCAAAGAAAACTACTTAGCAATTGCTAAAAAAGCGGTTTCTATGATTAAAAACAACGATGTTATTTTCATTACTAGTGCATCTGTCGGCTACCTTATGACTCAAAACTTACCTGCTGATATTAAGATTCGTGTTGTAACAAACTCAATTGTGATAGCAGAAGAATTGAGAAAGAATGATAATATTTCTGTAATTATGCTTGGTGGTGAAATGGATAACAAAGGTACCTGCTATGATGCAATTGCAATTGAAACAATAAAGCGTTTGCGATTTGATAAATGCTTCTTAACATCAGCTTGTATCTCTGCGAGCTTTGGTTTATCAATACAAAAGAGCCAGGCAATCAGTTTTTGGAATGCAGTAATTGACAACTCAAAGCAAGCTATTGGTTTATATCCTACAGAGAAAATCGGTATGGATTCAATTGTTAGCATCTGTCCGGCTAACAGACTTAACACCTTAATCACAGACTGGGATGCATCAGAAGAAGATTTGTGTCAATTCGATGACCTTGGAATTGAAGTTATTATAGTTGATAAAGAATAACTATTTTCTCCCCCACTCCTTGTGAGAGGGGTCTTTTTCTGCCCCTATTCCCTCACTTCCCAAATCCCATCTCTCGCATAAAAAAAACCATAAAACACAAGAAAAAACCGCAAATTTTCGTTTTAAATTCGGGCATTTTTCGGGAATTGGTTTTGGGATTTTGAGAGGTTATGAAAATATTTATTTTGCTTTTCGGCAGGACTTTGTTCCTTGAAAGAAAACCATTATTTATGGCGAGAGACGGGACTTAAACCCGTTAAAAATCTCCTGTATTGAATTTTTTGTAATGAATGTTATAATTATAAACAAACACACCAACAAACATTCAGGAGAACAGTTATGGAAGTTAGATTGATAAAACCTGAAGAGGCTGTGGATTATCTTAAGATATCTGCTGCATCATTCATATGGAAATTCGATAAAGAAGTTGATAAAGAGGTTGAAATGCCTGTTATGGGTGCATTCCATGATGGCAAACTTATTGCAGGTATGGAGTTGTTTGATTTCAAGTGCAAC
>JAZNME010000010.1:0-72449 GCA_045579445.1 Acutalibacteraceae bacterium
GATTTCAATTGAGGGCGGCTTTCATTGAAAGTCGCTCCATACTTTTTAACGTTTAAAATTCCAATTTTGGAAAACTATATAAAGTGGTGAGATTATTATGGAAAGAAAAGTCGGTACTGTATCAAGAGGTATTCGTTGCCCAATCATCAGAGAGGGTGATAATCTTGTTGATATTGCAGTAACAAGCGTTTTAGAGGCTGCTGAAAGCGAAGGCTTTGAGCTCCGTGACCGCGATGTTGTTTCTCTTACAGAATCAATTGTTGCAAGAGCTCAGGGTAACTATGCAAAGGTTGAAGACATTGCTGCAGACGTTAAGGCTAAATTAGGCGGAGGCACCATTGGAGTTATTTTCCCGATCTTGTCAAGAAACCGTTTTGCTATCTGTCTTAAAGGTATAGCAATGGGCGCCAAGAAGGTCGTTCTTATGCTCAGCTATCCAAGTGATGAGGTTGGTAATGCTCTTTTAACATATGATCAGCTTGATGATGCAGGCATTAACCCATACTCAGATGTTTTGTTTCTTGAAAAGTACAGAGAGCTTTTCGGTGAAAATAAACATGAGTTTACAGGCGTTGACTACGTTGCTTATTATTCAGATATAATCACATCAGCAGGTGCAGAGGTTGAAATTGTTTTTGCAAATCAGGCTAAAACAATTCTTAATTACACAGATTGTGTTCTCACTTGTGATATTCATACAAGAGCTCGCACAAAGAGAATTCTCAAAGCAGCAGGCGCAAAAGTAGTTTGCGGTCTTGATGATATTCTCACAGAATCAATCAATGGTAGCGGTTGCAATGAAAAGTACGGTCTTCTCGGTTCAAATAAATCCACAGAAGATACAATCAAGCTTTTCCCTCGTGAATGCAAACAGCTTGTTCTTGATATTCAGGCAGAGTTCCTTAATAGAACAGGTAAGCATATCGAAGTAATGGTTTACGGCGACGGTGCCTTCAAAGACCCTCAGGGTAAAATTTGGGAGCTTGCTGACCCGGTTGTTTCTCCTGCTCACACAGATGGTCTTATTGGTACGCCTAACGAGCTCAAACTTAAATACCTTGCAGACAACGATTTTGCAGGACTTTCAGGTGCAGAGCTTAAAGAGGCTATTTCAAACAGTATTAAAGCTAAATCAGGTAGCCTTGTAGGCAATATGGCATCTCAGGGTACAACTCCTCGTCAGCTTACAGACCTTATCGGTTCACTTTGCGACCTTACAAGCGGTTCAGGAGATAAGGGTACACCCATTATTCTTGTTCAGGGTTATTTTGATAACTATACTGACTAATAAATACACATACAAACGGAGGTTATTAAAATGAGCGAAAATGTAATAGTTCGTCCTGAATCAATGGAAAGAATCACCACAAAAGCCCTTGCGGATGCATTTATTGCAGAGCAGGTTGAGGCAATCCGCGCACAAGTTGGCGATAAAAAGGTTTTGCTTGCACTTTCAGGCGGTGTTGACTCATCAGTTGTTGCAGCTCTTCTTATTAAAGCGATTGGTAAGCAGCTTGTTTGTGTTCACGTTAACCACGGCCTTATGAGAAAAGGTGAGAGTGAGCAGGTTATTGAGGTTTTTGGCAAACAGCTTGATGCAAACCTTATCTATATTGATGCTACAGACCGTTTTCTTGATAAGCTTGCAGGTGTTTCAGACCCTGAAAAGAAGCGTAAAATCATTGGTAACGAGTTCATTGAAGTATTTAACGAAGAAGCTCTTAAGCTTGAGGGTATTTCATTCCTTGCACAGGGTACAATATACCCCGATATTCTTGAAAGCGATGGCGTAAAAGCACACCACAATGTTGGTGGTCTTCCTGAAGATATGAAGCTCGAGCTTTGTGAGCCTGTTGCTCTTCTTTTCAAGGATGAGGTTCGTGTTGTAGGTTCTGCTCTCGGTCTTCCTGACGAAATGGTTTACCGTCAGCCGTTCCCGGGTCCCGGTCTTGGTGTTCGTTGCCTCGGTGCTATTACAAGAGACAGACTTCACGCTCTTAGAGAAGCAGATGCAATCCTCAGAGAAGAATTTGATAAAAACGGTCTTGCAGGTAAAGTATGGCAGTATTTTATTGCTGTTCCTGATGTTAAGAGCGTTGGTGTGAGAGATGCTAAGCGTTACGAGGGTTGGCCGGCAATCATTCGCGCTGTTAATACAACAGACGCTATGAGTGCAACAATCGAAGAAATTCCATATGCACTCCTTCACCACATTACAGATAGAATCACTCACGAGGTAGAAGGCATTAACCGTGTTCTCTACGACCTCACTCCAAAGCCAATCGGCACAATCGAGTGGGAATAATAACGCATATTCTTGCAAAACTCATTTATTCTCCAAAGGGTAATTTCGTTTATCCTTTCCTGAATTCAAATAACAAAGATACAGACACTGTACATCATCAGGTGTGCAGTGTCTTTTTTGTTTGTACACAATGTTAAAAAATATATTGATTATGCGTTAACTTTTTGGTATATTGTAATTAAAGTAAATAAAATTCACAAGGAGATGGCATAATGAAAAAAATCAAGAAGATTATTGCAATAATACTTTCCTTTATACTAATTACGTCTTGTTTAATTGTTCCCGCATTTGCTGTAAGTGGTAATATTCCTGCAGATGTAGTTGCAATGTCAAGTCAGGTTGCAGTTGAAATTGAGCAGGAGGCTATTGTTCTTCTTAAAAATGAAGACAACTCATTACCTCTTGCAGGTAAAAATGTAAACGTTTTTGGTGCAGCCTCTGTTGTTCCGCTTTTAGGTGGGGCAGGCTCGGGTGCCATTACAACCCACGATCCTGTATATTTCTACGAAGCTCTTGACGAGGCAGGGATTACATATAATACAGAGCTTTTCGACCTCTACGATAAATACTGTAGTTCTGAAGAAATATTAAAAACAGGAAGCACAGTATTTAATAATATGATGCAGCTTATTCTTGCTAAAAGTGCATTAAATGAAATGGATCCTGAAAAGCTTACAGACGATATAATGCAAAGAGCAAAGGCATTTTCTGAAACCGCTATTATTGTAATCGGCAGAACAAGCGCAGAAAACTCCGACCTTTCACCGGAAACACTTGCATTAAGCGAAAACGAAAGAGCAATGGTTGATAAGGTTGCTAAAACTTTTTCTGACGTTATTGTGCTCTTTAATATCGGTAACGTTATGGAGATGGGTTTCATTGATGAATACGAAAGCATCAAGGCTGCTGCTATTGTGTGGATTCCCGGTGAATTTGGTATGAAAGCAGTTGGTCAGATGCTTAAAGGTGATATTAATCCATCAGGTAGACTTGCTGATACAGTTGCATATAGCATTTTCGATCATCCGTCAACACAGAATTTTGGCTCATACGAGTACGATGGCGGCGAGTATTATGTTGAATACCAGGAAGGTATTTACGTTGGTTACAGATATTTTGAAACCTTTGCAAAGGATAAAGTGCAATATCCATTCGGTTATGGTCTTTCATATACAACCTTTAAAAAGGAAATAGTGTCAACTAACACCAATGATGATAAAATCAGCGTTGATGTTAAGGTTACAAATACAGGTTCTGTAAGCGGTAAGGATACTATTCAGCTTTACTACAGCGCACCATATACAGGCAAAATTGAAAAGAGTGCAATCGCTTTGGGTGGTTTCGAGAAAACAAAGCTTCTCGCGCCCGGTGAAAGTGAGACACTTACAGTTGAGTACGATATTAATGATATGGCATCCTACGATTGGCTTAACACAGAAGCCTGGGTGCTTGAAAAAGGTGATTACCAGATTATCCTTGGTGAAAATGCACGTGAGCATATTGATTCGTTTACATATACTATCGATGAAGATATTATTATTAAAAATGATAGCGTTACAGGAACTGAAATTAATAACCTCTTTGAGGATGCATATTCAGGATATACAATTCTTTCAAGGAAAAATCATGATAGTACATATCCTTCTGCAAGAGCACTTGTAAAAACAGATGATATCAAGGATGCAGATAAATATCCTGCCGCAACTAAGGAAGGTATAGCCCCTAATATGGGTGTAGTATACGATACAGGCGTAATCACTCTTCAGGATGTATATGAGGATGAGGCTCTTATGGAGCCATTTCTTGACCAATTAACTCTTGATGAAATGATAAATATTTGTACACGTGGTGGTTATCAGACACACGGAATAGAAAGACTTGGTGTACCACAGACATGGGATAACGATGGTCCATCCAGCATTAAGGGAGCACATGGTATTTCATATACGGATAGCGGTACTGCATACCCTTGTGCTACGGCAATTGCTTGCACATGGAATAAAGCTATTGCTAAAAAGATGGGCGATAGCGTAGGTATTGAAGCAAGAAGCATTGGTACAGATATCTGGTATGCTCCCGGCGTTAATATCCACAGAAACCCAATGGGTGGCAGAAACTTCGAGTATTTCTCTGAGGATCCTGTTATTTCCGGTACAATGGGCGCGCAAATTATTAATGGTGCCTGGGGCCAACAGCTTGTTACAACTATCAAGCACTTTGCTTTGAATGACCAGGAATCTAATCGCTCAGGTATTTTCACATGGGCAGATGAACAGGCTATGCGAGAAATCTACCTTAAAGCCTTTGAGATTCCTGTAAAAGAATCTGCATGCCACGGTGTTATGTCTGCATACAACAGAATAGGCACGAATTGGTGCGGTGGATGTTCAGAACTTCTTATTGATTTGCTTCGTAAGGAGTGGGGATATGATGGCTACGTTGTTTCAGACTATTCAAACAACTTTGTCGGTGCTGGTTACATGAGTCCTGTTCTTGCTATATACAATGGTAACGATACAATGCTTACAGGTGTATGGGTTTTAAATATGCCTTCTCATATCGCTACAGTAAAAGCACAATATTATTTAGATCCTATTGGCTTTGGCACAGCAATGCGGGATGCTTGCAGAAATATTATGAAAGCAAAAATGAAAACAAAGGCATTCCTTGAACCGGGTTACTTTGTTGATGATAAAAATCTTATAATCGAAGAGGATGAGTGGGAGCATCCAGGTCCTGATATTGTTTCCTTCTTCAGCTTTGAGTTTACCAATTTTATAAACAGGATTGTAATGATATTACGAGATTTTATAGATTGGCACTATTAAAATTATGGTCGGGTTCATTCTGGGACCCGACCGTTTTATATTTAACCATATATTGCAAAATGAGAGTGAGTGGTTTATAATGCAGTTGTTTAATAATTAATAAATTTGGTGAAAATACTTACAAAACGCAAAACAGGTGTATTAGTATGAATAATATAACTTTTAACGAATTTAATAACTTAGAATTTAAACTATATAACTCAAATCCTTTAATAAGAAATCCATGGAACAGCTTTGTTATTGCTGACCCAAGTGTGCTTACACCTGATATTGCACACGATGGCAAATTTCATTTGTTTTGCCATACGTTTTTTGGTGTACATCATTACGTAAGCGATAACGGAATTAACTTTAAAAAGCAGGGTAAGATTGTAAATCGTGCAATGCGTCCGAATATCAATTATATTGATGGAAAGTACTATTTGTTTTACGAACGTACAAGACCTGTTATTCTGAATGCGTTATCACTTATCGGCGTTAAGTGGAAATCTGAAATTTATTGCACAGAATCCGTTGATTTAATTAAATGGTCAAAGCCCTATCCGGTCATCAAAAAAACACGAGAATACGAAGAATATAACAAAGGTTATGCCATTTCCAACCCATTTTTAATCAACATTAATGGTAAAAATCGTTTGTATTATTCTTGCGGTCAGACTTTTATTGAAGATTGTGGTTTTTGTGAGCCTACATACATATCCTTTGCGGAGAGCGACAATGTATCAACGGGCTATATTTCAAGAAACGAACCGATTATAAAGCCTGATAAAAATATAGAATATCTGAATCTTTGCTCAGGTTGCCTTAAGGTTTATAAGTTAAAGGATTGTTATATAGGTCTGCAAAACGGTTTGTTTGAAAAAGATGGCAAAAGTTATTCTGCAATTATACTTTTAAAATCAGAGGATGGTGTAAATTTTGAGTTCGTAAAGCCTTTCCTGGTTCCTCAGGTTTGCGGTGAAAACAAATGGATGGCGCAATATGTTTACGCCTGCTGTCTTACAAAGTACGGCAACAAGCTTCGTTTATATTTTAATGCTCGAAATGTATCTGATAACTTACGTGGCAGAGAATGTATCGGTATTTTTGAAAGCGATATTATATAATTACGTTATATTACATAAATAAAATCGTGAATCTCTGCAAAGAGTTTTCACGATTTCTTTTTTTATTTTATTCTGTTGTTTTTATCAATAACATTTCCGACAACCATTGTGCTGATATAGTAGGGCGCGTCAAATGTATTGTTGGTTATTTCTGCGTTTTCAAGATATTCAAGGTGTATCAGGTGATTATTTTCAATTGGGTTAAGAAAGGTGTTTCCTTCAACAATTAACTTGCCATGAACAAATTCTGTTGAGCTTTCATCCATAACCTTTGGTGAATATCGTATAACAGGGGAGCCCTCGTACATTTTTATGTAATCGCAGCCATCCACAATGTTGTTTCTGAAAATAATCTCTGTTGTGTAGCCTGATTCAAACCAGAAATTGCAATCATCCTCAATAAGCAGGGCAGGTCCCCAAAGATTTTTGAAGCTGTTATTTTCAATAATAACTTTACCTCGCGTGGTGCAAAGAATACCTCTGCCACAGGTAAGACCGAAATCACAGTTTTTAACTGTTAAATCAGGTGTCCAGGTTGCGTTTTCAACCACATCTTTACCGATTATGATATCATCGGGTACATTTCGGTCTAAATAAAGCCGAATATCGGTGTCGTTAAGGCGCTTATACGATAAAACCTTAGCATTATCGTATGGCTTTAATGTATCCCACCTGATAAACTCAATACTATCTCCGGATTGAAATGCTTGAAAGCCCCAGCTTTCGTGGTGCATAAAACGAACAGTAATGGTTTTTTTTCGTTTGTTTTGGCGGATGATTCTCAGGTGAGTGCCGTGAACATTCACATAGTCATCGTGTGCACCAAACGCTTTAACCGAATCAATAGTCAGCTGACCCTTACAGCCTGAAAATTGAAAAAAGTCTGCAGTTGATGCAGCTGTTCTGCCTTGAGCCGGAGTGAAATCGCAGTTTTTAAATGTTACATTCTCGCAAAATTGAGAAACCATACCTAAGCCGTGCATGAATTTAATACGCAAATTTTCAAAATGAAGATTTTTGCATCTTTGAAAAAATGCACCTGTCTGGTCTCTTACAATGTTTCTTGTCTGAATTACGCTACCTGCGGGAAAATATGCATCTTTATCCTTTAAAGTAACACGAAGAATATTATCTCCAATTTCTTCTATAGCTTCAAATTCAATATCCTTACGGCTATAATCTATAAAAAACTTGGTATCAGGCTTTAAAAGCTTGATATGACGTTTATTAGCAATATAGCTATCGCTCCAGTAGTATTTGCCGTTTTTACCTGCTTCTCCGTGCCAGATAAGATCGTTTTTCTTAATATCGTACAGACACTCATCGTTAATTTTAATTTCGCAAACTCCGTTTTTATTTGATAAAACAGTAAATTCACTCATTGTAGGGCAAGCGTAATCAACAGTTAAATCCTTTACGGTTATGTTTTCGCACTTATCAAATAAAAATGGCGTCATTTTGCCGTGAACGATGATTTTAGAGCCGTTTCCCTGAATGGTGATATCTTTCTTACCTTTAAGGTATAAAGCCGTTCTGCGCAATCCTGAGGGGTTTTCATTTTTGCGTGCTGTGTTTGAGCAATAATATCCAGTCAATTCAAATGAATCGTCCTGACGGACGTGGTATATTCCGTTTTTTTCAAGAACAATATTATTACCGCTTTCAGCATTTTGGAAAATTAAACAAAGCTCGTTCATAAAATCAACCTTACCTGAGTTATTTGATATAATTATACAATCTTTTTCTGAAAAGGCAATGAAATATCTATTGCTTTTAAAGAAAAATGTAATATAATTTAAGTATTATATTTCAAGTAGGTAATGTTATGAAAATAATTGCAACAGATTACGACGGCACATTAAACCACAAGGGGATAGACGAAAAGAAGAAAAACGCCATTGCCAAATGGCGCAAGGAGGGTAACCTTTTCGGCGTTGTTAGCGGAAGAGGCATAAGATCGCTTCTTAGTGTGCTGGAGGGTAAGGATTTTGAATATGATTTTCTTATTGGGAATAATGGTGCAGTAATTTGTGATAAAAACATTAATATCCTTAATGAATATCGGTGCGACGGTGCTATAGCTAAGCCATTTATTAACGATTTATTTTCCTGGGGATGTCCCTTTGCTAATATTGATAAAGAGGTTTCAATAATAGTTCGAGCAGACGGTGAGGAATGTGATAAAGATGATGGTGAAATATATCTTCATCAGCTTCCTCAGATTGATTATTTTAATCAGATAAGCACAATGCTTGATACTGTTGAAGAAGCCGCACAGATTGTTTTAAAAATTAAAGAAAAATACAGTGATATTTTAACACCTCTTCTGAATGGCGACTGCATTGATATTGTGCCTGCAGGCGTTGATAAGGCAAAAGGTATATATGGTCTTATAGAAGTACTGGGAGCCTCTTATGACGATGTTATAGCCGTAGGTGATGACTATAACGACGAAGCTATGATAGCTGAGTTCAGGTCGTACGCAATGGCAAACGGTGTTCAGCTTATAAAAGACCTTGCAGATGAAATAACAGAGGGTATAATTGAGCTTATTGAAAAGGAAATGGCATCCATCAGCGTTTGATGGATGCCATTTTTTATTATTATTTAAATAAGCAAATTGCGGCTGCAATAAATGTGGCTATTTCTGCAAGAGAAATAATGAAGCCTGTTACATATATTTTTCTGTAGGTTTTCTTTTTCGCCTTAATTGTCAGTACAACAAATGATATAAGAGCACCAAATGGAATTACACCAAACAGAATAGTAAGGAATACCTTTGAAACACCCTCAAGAAGCTCGTCATTATAAATGTAGCCCATATCGTCTTGATAATACTTTTGTAAAGCAGCTTCCAACGCTTCTTTTGTTACTTCATCGGTAATTAAATTGAGAGTTACCTTAGGCTCTGTTTCGTATTCGTAAGAATATTCATCATTATTACTAAAAAACTCCTTAGCATCTTTATTTTTTAAAGGGTCATAATAATAAAATTCATCGTTTATATATCTGATTTCTCCGTATACATATCGAAGAGAACCGTTTTTTACAGCACCCTCAACAGTAAAGGTATCGTTATATTCCAAAAAATCAAATTCTCTTGTTTGTTGCGATGATAAGACTTCTTTGTTTATTGCAACTGTGTTACCTTCCGGCCAAGCGAAATCAACATAATATTCATCAAAGTTGTTTTTAGTGAGTTGATTATACTCTTTTAAATAAGCGTTATCAAGGTAAGATACAGTAAGCACTGCGCCGTCTTTATAGTAAATTTCTACCTCAAATATTGCTTCTGATGAATCTGTTGAATAAAGGCTAATATTATCAACGGTTTTCTTTTGTTCTTCGCTTAATTTACTTTCGTAAAAACCGAGAGGAACAGGACAAGATGTTGAATAACTATCATAAATTTCCTCGGTTTCATCATATTCATCGTAAATTGGCTTTTCATAAAAATATATATTACTTGTATTCACTCTTGAATAAGGCTTACCTTCTAAAAACATTATAGTGAAATCATCAGAGAATGTTGCGTACTTTATTTCTTCCTCAGGTTGCGGCACTGCCGAAGCCGAAATAACAAAGCACAAGGAAAGCATTAATACAGCAAGAGTAACAGATAAAATCTTTTTCATAATTCTTTCCTCCTTAGCTTAAGTTCAGCTTTTTATCAAGTAATCTGTAGTGTATAGCGTAAAGTGCAACACAAATTATTCCTATAAAGAACATCAGTATCAAAGGGATTAGCGTAAATAAGATGTCATATTCTTTTTCCGGTAAATCAATTGTCCAGTTTACAAAGGCTGATGAAACAAATATGCTGAACATTGATATAATAAATGAAACAACCGAGCCTGCTAAATAATATATGCCTATAGCACTTATTACCTTAGCCTTCTTTGATATGGATGCACCAATGCTGATGCACAAATACATAAACTGATTTGAGGCAATCAGAGTAAGAAGAGCTGTAAGAATTACAGAAATAATAACAGAGACGAACATGGCTACATCTGCTTTGGTTTCAAATATTGCTATAAATTCTTTCCAGGCTTCCATAATAGCTTCGTATGTTTCTTTTGTGAATATATCGTTTCTGAAGCCTATAAGAAGCATCATGCCGCCTGAAAGCAAGCAGAAAATAAAGGTTGAAAGGGATGATAATGTGCCTGTAATAAGCTTTGAGTTTAATAAGCTGATTCTTTTAGCAGGCAGTGTAAATGTAAGGTAGCCTTCATCGGAATAAAAGTTTTTATAATATCTTACAAACACAAGAATTTGTGCAAGAAAGATAAATGCAACATAACCTATAACCGTTAAAGCAATTGCGATATATGAAAATATTTCAATCGGAACAGGTATTTCCTTTTCAGAATTCAAAAAGCTGATACCAAAGCTACCTAATAACGAAAGTGCAAAGCTTGCAACTGCACCAATCCACCAATATTTATATATGGCTCGTAAATCATATTTTAAAATTTTCTTCAGCATCTGAATACCTCCTTAAATAACTCATCAAGAGATTTTCCGCTTTCGTTTCTTGCTTCCTCTGCATTACCGAATCTTAAAATCTGTCCGCCAAAAGATAGGAAAACAAAGTCATCTAAAACCTGCTCAACATCGGTTATAAGGTGTGTTGTAATTATAATGGATGCCTCAGGGTTATAGTTGCTTACAATAGTGCTTAGTATGTATTCTCTTGCGGCAGGGTCAACGCCTGCAATAGGCTCATCAAGAAGGTAAAGCTTTGCCTGGCGTGACATAACGAGTATAAGCTGGACCTTTTCTTTTGTGCCCTTTGAAAGTGTTTTAAGCTTAGCATCAGTGCTTATATTTAAGTCCTTCAAGAGTATTTCGGCTCTCGGTTTATCAAAATCACTATAAAAATCATCAAAGTAATTGAGAAGCTCACTTACCTTCATTGAGGAATCAAAGTATGTTCTTTCCGGAAGATATGAAACAATTGCACATGTTTCTTCAGAAACAGGCTTGCCGTCAATTAAAATTTCACCGCTGTTTGGTTGAAGAATGCCTGCAATCATTTTCATCAGGGTTGATTTACCGCATCCGTTTGGTCCTAAAAGCCCAATAATTCTTCCTGACGGAATCTCTAAATTAAAGTTGGAAAGAACAGGGAAACCTTTTTTGTAGGATTTTGTAATGTTTTTACATTCAAGAATGCTCATTCAGATACCTCCTCAATCATAGAAATAACTTGCTCTTTTGTAAGTGAAAGGCTGTTTGTGTTTTTAATGAAATCACAAACAATTTTTTTAGCAAGCTTATTTCTGCTTTGCTCAATGCTTTCATTGCTTTCAGTAACAAATCTGCCTGAGGTTCCTTTTGAAATAACAATACCCACATTTTCAAGCTCTGCAAATGCACGTTGAACTGTGTTAGGGTTAACAGCAGCCTCCAGCGCAAGCTGTCTTACGGTAGGTATCTGCTCACCCGGTTTGTATTCACCCGACAAAACAGAGCGGGTGATTCTGTCTGCAATCTGTATATACACAGGTCTGTCGGATGAAAAATGCCAAGCCATATAACTCCTCCTTTGTATTATTGTTCTAATACAATAGTACAACTCGCTTTTGTAGTTGTCAATAGCAGATTATTAAGATTATATTAACATTTTCTTACAGAATGATTACAAAACTTGACTAATGAAGCAAAAATCAATTATAATTCAATTATTAAAATATAATTCAATTACAAAAAACAATCACATAAAAGAGGTGAAGCAATGAGCTTTATAAAATTTAAGGAGTACATTGAAAACAAAGAAGAGATGTGCCGAACCAACGACAGTATTAATCCTGAGTTATTTAAGGCGCATGCTGTTAATAAGGGCTTGCGCGATATAAATGGTAACGGCGTTGTAACAGGTCTTACAAATATTTCAAAAATTGTTTCAAACAAAATGGTAGACGGTGTCAAGGAGCCTTGTGATGGCCAGCTGTGGTATAGAGGCTATAGAGTAGAAGAATTAATAAATTCTCTCGGTGAAGATGAGTTTGGTTTCGAAAAAATAGCGTATCTTCTTTTGCTTGGCGATATGCCCGATGAAGAAGAGCTCAAAAAATTCACTAAATATGTGGGCGAGTGCAGACAGCTTCCGTCAAACTTTACACGTGACGTTATAATGAAAGCACCTACACAGGATATTATGAATTCTATGACACGCAGTATCCTGACGCTTTCTTCATACGATAAAAAAGCTCTCGACACATCAATCCCTAATGTTTTACGTCAGTCAGTTCAGCTTATTGGTGAATTTCCTCTTCTTGCTATATACGGCTACCACGCATACAATTATTCAGAAAAAGGGGAAAGTATGATTATTCATCGCCCTGACCCTAAGCTTTCTACTGCTGAAAATATACTTATGATGCTCAGACCTGATAAGAAATACACTCATACAGAGGCAAAGGTGCTCGATACTGCCCTTATTCTTCATATGGAGCACGGTGGCGGTAACAATTCAACCTTTACAACACGTGTTGTTACATCTTCGGGCTCAGATACATATTCAACTATTGCTGCTGCAATGTCATCACTTAAAGGACCGAAGCACGGCGGTGCAAACTTTAAGGTTATGGAAATGATTGATGATATTAAGGCTAATGCAGGTGATTATACCGATAAGCTTCAGCTTGAAAAATATCTTGCAAAAATTATTGATAAAGAGGTTTTTGATAAAAAAGGCCTTGTTTACGGTATGGGGCATGCAGTTTACTCGCTTTCCGACCCTCGTGAAAGAGTTTTCCGTAGCTTTGTGGAGGACCTTGCAAAAGAGAAGGGCAGAGAAACAGACCTTCAGCTTTACGAAAATATTGAAGAGTTAGCTCCCCAGCTTATTGCTCAAAAGCGCAGAATCTATAAGGGTGTAAGTCCTAACGTTGATTTCTACAGCGGCTTCGTTTACGATATGCTTGGTATCCCTAAAGAGCTTTATACTGCAATGTTTGCAATTGCCCGTATTGTTGGCTGGAGCGCTCACAGGTTAGAGGAGCTTATAGGCGCAGATAAGATTATAAGACCTTCATATATCAGCGTTATGGAAGAAAAAAACAAATAATTTAATATTTTGTTAAACTTAATGTTTGCTATTGCAATTTAACCAAATCTGTAATATAATACTTATGCAATTTTACTATGCGTAAAAACAAATTTATATATTATGAAAGAGGTTAAATTATGAAAAAGGTTATTTGTAAAGTAACTTACGACACAGAGTGTGCGGAGCTCATCAAGAAAAAAACTTCAGGCGAATTCGGCGACCCTGCAGGCTACGAAGAAAGCCTTTATAAAACAGAGGACGGCAAGTTCTTCCTCTATGTAAACGGTGGCGCAGAGTCTGTTTACCCTGAAGAAAACATCAAGAGAATGTCAGCTGCTAAAGCAGAGGAATGGCTCAATGCTTAAGTTTTTAAAACATAGGAAAAACTGTTACGGAAAGAACATCCGTAACAGTTTTGTTTTTTATATGTTAGCCAAAACAAGAATAATGCAGATTATAAAATAACTGTGGGTTATTATAAAGCCTCTGCATTTAAAAAGATTTTTAACAGAAGATATAATTTTTCTTTTTTTGGATAGAGTCAGGCTGCTATCTTTTGATTTTTCAAGAATTTCAGGAATTAATAAACATAGTGTAAGCGCTTCATATATAACAGTGTATATAACCATAACAAAATTGAAGCTTACAAATTTATTAAATATAAGTTGAACAGTAAGTAACAATACACCTAATATTGTGAGAGGAATTCTGTATTTCTTTTCTTCGTAGCCGATTTCCTGCGCCAAAACCCAAAAAAGAATAAATACAGTTATTGTTTTTGATGCTACAGTACTGCCTAAGGCTATAAGAACAAAAGGTATTGCAGCATAAACAATAAATTCATATGCTTCGCAAATGCGATTGAATTTCTTTTTGAATTCCTTTGTATCAGGTTTTGCTTTCTCCATTCTTTTTCTGAACTTTTTATCAGAGATTTTACCGCTTGAATGAAGCTTTTTCAGTTCAGTTATAGTCAATGGCATTTTCACAAAATAGTGAATCATATCAAGTAATAGAAGAATAAACCAAACAATGAAGAAAATTAATGAAATTCTTTCGTTTATCGGCTTTAATCCACCCTGAAGCTCAAGAGTAAATACTGTTGATTTGAATAAATCATATGTACAAACAAATGCTACAACGCAACCCAGACCACCAATAGCGCCAAGCGTGCATTCCATAGCTTTCCATGAATCAAGGGATGATGAAGCATTAAGTTTACGTAATAAGCCGAGTTTTGAATCTTTAGTATAATGTTTTAAATAAATTTGGATTAATTGGGCTATAACCCAACCAAAGCCACCGAATAAACCGCATATTAAAGAGAATATAACTGAATACGCATTAAGATTGATTATATTCACTATTAAAAAGGCAACAACCATACCAAGCATTGCGCCCCAATATTCTTTGCGGGTTTTTGAAAAGTAAATTTTAGGGTATTTAACGTTATTTACATCAACAGGTCTATTAAATACCTTTAAACCAATAATGGCAAGAGCAGGTGTGAGAACAATAATCAAAACAAGGTCAATAATTTCATATTTTCCGCAGATTGCGTTAACGCCCGTTGAGAAAACACTACCGAAAACCGCAAACCACAAAAAACCTTTAAGAAACAGGGCAGTAAGACCTTTTTTCAGATAAGTAGCTGGCCTTGCACTCATTGATAGAGAGAGGGTTTCGCCATATGTCATACAACCGCCAAAGTACATACCAACAGCACCTAAAGCGGAAAAAATATAAAAATGCTCCTGAACAATAAATATACCGCTAAATTGTGCAAGAAAAGCGCCAAGTAATGCACCGGGGAGCATTGCGCCTTTTTCACCACCAATTGTTGTTCCGCGCATACCCCAACCATATGAAACGGCAACAGCTACTAAAAATAATAAAACGAAAGCAGAAATGATATCCATTTAAAACCTCCGAAGAAAAATCAAGTTTTTTACAATTATAGCCTTTATTTACCTAAAAGTCTATTTATTTTTGATTTTAACTGTGGTAGAATACAAAAAAGAGGTGTTTATTATGAAAAATATTAATAATGGCGTTTACCCAACAATGGTAACTCCATTTACCGCTGATAACAAAATCGACTATCCCGGTGTTAAAGCTCTCATTGATTGGTACACCGAAAAAGGCGTTGACGGAATTTTCGCAATTTGCCAGAGTAGTGAGATTTTCTTCCTTTCATTTGAAGAGAGGCTCGAGCTTTTAAAGTTTATTATGGCAAACAAGCCTGAAGGAATGTCAATTGTTGCATCAGGCCACACATCAGATGACCTTGAGGTTCAGATTAAAGAGGCGAAAGCGTTTATAGAAACAGGCATTGATGCCTATGTTTTTATTTCCAACCGCTTTGCAACTGCTGATGAAAGCGACGACGTTTTATTTGAGAGAATGGAATACGTTGCAAACTCATTGCCTGACGTTGCATTTGGCGTGTACGAGTGTCCGTACCCATATAAAAGGGAGCTTAACCCATATATTCTAAAGAAAATGGCTGATAGCGGAAAATACACATTTATTAAAGATACTTGCTGTAGTCTTGATAAAATCAAAGCAAAGCTTGAAGCTATAGAGGGCAGTCCGATTAAGCTTTATAACGCAAACTCCGCAACTCTTCTTGAAAGCCTCAGATTAGGTTGCCACGGCTTTTCAGGTGTTATGGCTAACTTCCACCCTGATTTATATTCAAAGCTTATTAAAGCAAACGAAGAGGGAAATGACAAAAAAGCTCAGCTTCTTCAGAATATTGTTGGCTTCTTCTCTGTTGCAGAGTGTCAATGCTATCCTGTTAATGCAAAATATTACATCAGCCTTGACGGTGTTGATATTACATATAATGCCCGTACACGTTCTGCAGATGAGCTCACACCTGCAAGAAAGCTTGAAATAGACCAGATGTATGCTTTAACAAAAGAATTAGAGAAAAAGTTTGATTTATAAACTTGAGCTATAAAAAGACTCGGCTGTTAATTCAGCCGAGCTTTTTATGTTATTCAGTTAATTTTCTTACCCTTGCAATAGAGTTCAATGCCATCTGTATTTCCGTCAAGGTTGTAGGATTTCATTTCGCCGTTTTCCCACTCAATATCAACAGTAATGTTGCCCATTGCCTTAAGACCTGTAACCTTACCGTTTTTCCAGAGAGAAGGAAGGGCTGGAAGAAGGAATATTTTACCTTTTCTTGACTGAAGAAGCATTTCTGCAATACCACTTGCGCAACCATAGTTACCATCAATCTGGAATGGTGGGTGAGCATCAAAAAGGTTTGGATATGTTCCGCCACCACGATAACGAACAGCCTTTGACGGAACAGGGGAAAGCTGCATATCAAGTAGCTTCAGAGCGTGGTCGCCGTCCCAGAGACGAGCCCACATATTAATTTTCCAACCAAGGCTCCAGCCTGTACCGTTATCTCCTCTGAGCTCAAGCGAGCGAATACAAGCCTTTGCTAAATCAGGAGTTTCATCAGGAGTGATAAGCTGACCGGGGTGAAGACCATAAAGGTGAGATTTATGTCTGTGTTCGGGCTCATGCTCCTTAAGCTCCTTATACCATTCAAGCAACTCACCACGCGAACCAATCTTGAAAGGAAGCAGGCGAGGAAGCTTTTCCTCAAGCTCTGCCTTAAGCTCGTCGTCAACACCAAGAGTATTCATAGCATCTATCATATTGCCGAAAAGCTCTTTAACAATGCTCATTGTCATTGTAGTTGTTTCGCTTACAGATGCAGCAACGCCATCAATAAGGAATTCATTTTCAGGAGATGTTGAAGGAGCAAGAATCAAGTAGCCGTCTTTATCCTCAATAAGCAAATCAAGCATAAATTCTGTTGCCTTCTTCATAATCGAATAAGCTGTTTCTTCAAGATACTTTTCATCCATTGTGTAAAGGTAGTGGTTATATATATGCTGACAGAACCAACCGCCTGCCATCTGCCAATAACCCCACTGTGTATCTCCGCTTGCAGGGTCGCAGAAGCGCCATATATCTACATTATGGAAGCAACAGAAGCCACGTGCACCAAAAATCTTTTGTGCAGGAACTTCACCGCGAACAGAAAGCTCCTTAACAAATTCAATAAGAGGAAGGTTGAACTCTGTAAGGTTACACATCAAAACAGGCCAATAATTCATTTCTGTGTTGATATTTACGGTGTAGTTTGAGCTCCATGGCGGAGAAAGCTTATCGTTCCAGATACCCTGAAGTGTAGTTGGCTGAGTGCCTTCGCGTGAACCACTTATAATAAGGTATCTGCCAAAGTTAAATATAAGTGTGTAAAGACCTAAATCCTGTTTGCCGTTTTTGTGGTTAATAAGACGCTTGTGGGTTGGAATATTACCCTTATCATCTGTACCCAAATCAAGAGAAACTCTGTTAAAATAGCCTGAGAATGTTTCAATATGGTCATTTTTAATTTCGTTATATGACTTTGTGCAAACAGACTCAAGATGTGAAAGGCAAGCATTTTTATATTCCTTGCCTTCAAGGGCAGGGTGCTTATCGAAGCCATTAAATGAGTTTTCTGTACAGAAAATAATTGTTGCTTCGCTTGCGTTAACTACTGATATACTATCTTCGTTAACAGTAATCTCACCATCGGAAAGTACTTTAATTGCGCATCTGAAGGATGTTCCCTGAAGACGCTTGTCATCAGGATAAAGGGAGCCTTTCAAAGCTGCATATGTATCCTGATTGGCAGGGGAGTCAGATGGCGCAATACCATCAAGAATAAGCACTCCGTTTTCTGTGTATGAATTACCTTTAAGCTTTGTGTTCATAGAAACTGTAAAGCTTATTTTTTTACCGTTAAGACAAGAAATGTGGTCAATATAAGCATCGTCATTAAAGCTGACAAAGCTATCTCTTTTAAAGTTATATTCGCCACGTGTATATTCAACTGTATTTACACCTGTTTCGAGGTTTAAAACACGAGAATAATTCTTCTGAAAGCCGGGTTTTGAGTAAGCAATACGAATATCGCAAAGAGGCATAAATGCCTGAGAACAGTTTGAAAGAACCTTATCTTCAAGAAGAAGCTTTGCTTTGTAATATTCGCCATTCATTGTAAGCTCTCTTGCTTCTAAAAATGCCTCGTGAGCACCATCTTTTATGGCTGTTTCTCTCGGAAAGCCTGTCCAGAGAGTATCTGAGTTCATTGAAATGATTTCATTTGTTGTTTTTCCGTAAACCATCGCACCAACTGAGCCGTTACCAAGAGGTAAAGCTTCGAGCCAGTTTTTAGCACCGGTTTTGTAAAACAAATTTTTTGAATCGTTTAACATATTTACACCGCCTGTGAAATGTGATGCATATATATTATCTTAAATTAAAAATAAAATCAATAATAATAGACAAAATCAATGCATTTAAGTGTTGTAAATTTATAAATTATGTGTTATATTTATTTGGTAAAATGGGAAGGGAATGATATGTTTTGAAAACTTTTTCTGAAAAATACGATGCATCAAAAATAAATATGAAAGCATCCGTTGATTATATGGTTGAATCTATCACTCATATATGCGAAAAAATCGGTCCTCGCGCACCTGGTAGCGAAGAAGAGTATAAAGCCCAGCAGTATATGGGTGAGGATATGAAAAAATGGGCAGATAAAGTTGAATTTGAGGATTTTATTGTTCATCGTCAGGCATTTATGGGCTTTATCCCATTTACTGTTGCAATGGCTATTATTGCAACAATCGTTTTCTTTACAGATTATCCGCTTATCAGCTTTATTTTAACAATTTTAGGCTTTATTCCGCTTGTGCTTGAGTTTTTAATGTATAAGCAGTTTATTGATCCACTTTTTATCGGTCATAAATCACATAACATTATTGCTACAAGAAGTCCTAAGGGTGAAGTTAAAAAGAGAATTATTCTTGTTGCCCATGCTGACTCACAGTATGAATGGATTCTCAACTACAAATTAGGCGGAGTAGGAATGAAATGCTTCCTTATCCCGGGTGTTGTTGGCTTAATCGTTTGTAGTATAGCAAGCCTTATTAAAGGAATTGTTGTTGATTTCAAGGGTATTGATACTCCTGCTTCAAACACATTTTTCCTTATTGTAGGTATCATTCTTTGCTTGTTCATCGTTCCTTACGTTGGTTTCCTTTTCCTTCAGAGCTTTACAAAGAGCGTACCGGGTGCTAATGATAACCTTTCAGGCTGCCTTGGTTGCATGTCTGTTTTAAAGCACCTTGAAGAAGCAGGCGTTCGCTTTGAAAACACAGAAGTAAGAGTTATTCTTTCAGGCTCAGAAGAAGCAGGTCTTCGCGGCGCTAAAGCATACGCAAAGGCTCACAAGGATGAGCTTAAAGAGATTGAAACTGTTGTTGTAGCTTGCGATACACTCCGCGACCTTAAGGATATGGCTGTTTACGACAGAGATTTAAGCGGTACATTAAAGCATGACGCCCAGGCTAAGGCACTTGTTAAAAAGGCTGGTCTTAACTGTGGTCATGATCTTCCGTACGCTTCAATTTATCTTGGTGCATGCGACGCTGCTGCATTTACTCAGGCAGGCATTAAGGCAACCGGTTTTGCTGCTATGGACCCAACTCCACCAAGATATTATCACACAAGGCTTGATACACCTGAAATGCTTTGTCCTGATGCTTTACAGGTAGGGTCGGAAATTCTTCTTGAAACTGTTTGCCTCTATGATGCAGAGGGATTAGAATAATTATTTTTATGACCGTAGCTGATATATGCTTCGGTCATAAGTTATGTTAAGTTGGCAAAATAATCCGATTAGTTTGGAGTAAAAAATGAACTATATTATAATGGATCTGGAGTGGAATAACGCCTATTGCAAAAAGAAAAAAGGGTTTATAAACGAGATTATTGAAATCGGTGCTGTTAAGCTTGATAGTAATCTTCGTGTAATTGACACTTTTTCAATGTTTATTAAGGCGCAGTTAGGTAAAAAGCTTCATTCCAGAGTTAAGGAATTAACTAATATTACAAACGACGATATCAGTAGCGGTACACCATTTTCGCAGACCATGGCGTTGTTCCGCAAATGGTCTGCAGGTAACGATAATGTTATTCTTACCTGGGGCGATACTGATATCAGAGTTCTTATCGAAAATTTCAGATATTTTAACGGTATTTCATTTATTCCGTTTTTAAATAACTACGTAAATCTGCAGAAATATGCTCAGGCATTCATGAATATATCAAAGGCAGACCAAATAGGTCTTTCTGCAGCTGCAGATAAGCTTGGAATTGACGTTGAGAGTTACTCGCTTCACAGAGCTCTTGATGACAGTCTATTAACTGCAGACTTATTCAGAAAAATATATAACGAGCATATGCTTCAGTCGTACACTCTTGTTTGTGATACATCCTTTTATTCAAAAATAACCTTCAAGCCAAAGGTTATTACAGATATTAACAGTCCGCTTATTGATAAAACAAAAATGCGCTGTTTATGTGATGTTTGTGGTGGACAATGCGAAAGAATAAGTGAATGGCGCGTTATGAATCAGGCTTTCAGAGCAGTTTTCCAATGCAAGAAATGTAGGAGAAAAATCAGATTCACAATCCGCTTTAAAGAGTATTACGACAGAGTTGATATTAAATCATCTTCTGTACCGTTTATCGAAAAGAAAGAAATCAGCGTTGTTGCAAAAGAAAGCACTACTGATAAAGCAACTCAACCAACGGAGGAAACAGAATGAAAACACCAATAAAATTAACACCTGTTTTTAAAGAAATTGTTTGGGGCGGTAACCGCTTAAAAACAGATTATGGCTTCAAATCGGACCTTGATAATATTGCAGAAGCATGGATGCTCTGCGCAAGAGAAGACGGAGATAACATTATTGCAAACGGCGAGTTTGCAGGTAAAAGTTTTACCGAATACGTAAAAGAAAACAAAACCGTCCTTGGAACAAGAGGCGCAAAATACGAGGAATTTCCGCTTCTTATTAAATTTATTGATGCTAAGGCGGATTTATCAGTTCAGGTGCACCCTGATGATGAATACGCTCGCGTTCATGAAAACAGCTACGGTAAAACAGAAGCGTGGTACATTCTTGATTGCGACGAAGGTGCAGAGCTTATTTACGGCTTCAACAAAGAGCTTTCAAGCGATGAATTCAGAAAATCAATTGAAGATAACACTTTCCTTGACTATGTAAACAAAGTTAAGGTTAAAAAAGGCGATGTTTTCTTTATTAATGCCGGTACTCTTCACGCTATCGGTAGCGGTATTCTTCTTGCAGAGGTTCAGCAGAACTGCAACACTACATACAGAGTTTATGATTACAACCGCATGGTTAACGGAAAGCCTCGTGAACTTCACGTTGAAAAGGCAATAGATGTAACAGATACTGTTCCGCCAACAAGAAACGGAGATCCTGATTCAGCTCCGGTTGTTAATGGTGATGCAACAGAGCAGGCTCTTTGCCAGTGCGAATTCTTTAAAATGGATACAATCGCAGTAGATGGTAGCCACTCTTTTGATGTAAACGAGGAATCCTTTGTATCTATCCTTGTGCTTGAAGGCAATGCTATAATCAATGGTGAAAAGGCAGTAGCAGGTGATAGCTTCTTTATTGAAGCCAACTCAGGTAAGGTTGAAATCAATGGTAATATTAAAATATTAGTAAGTACATTATAATTCAAGTTGGTGAGTTGAATGTCTTTATTGACAGCTCAAAACTTAACATTTGGTTTCCTTGACGGCGTCTTATTTAAAGGCGCCGCTTTTAAGGTGGAAGAAACTGACCGCATAGGTTTAATTGGGGCAAACGGAACAGGTAAGACATCATTATTCAGGCTTATAACAGGTCAATATACACCTAACGAAGGCGGTATTGTCCGCGGTAAAGATGTTCGTATCGGATACATGGAACAGTACCTTGAATGCGATGATAACCAGACTCTTTATGGTGAGGCTTTAACTGTTTTTAATGATGTTATAGAAATGGAGTTTGAGCTTGAAAGAGTTACCCACGCTTTAATGAACGAGAGTAATATTGAACTTATTGAAAAACAACTCCGACTTACTGAAGAGATAGAGCGCAGAGACGGTCTCGTTTATCAGGCTAAAACAAAATCCGCTTTACTTGGTCTTGGATTTAAAGAAGATGACTTAACTCAAAGAGTCTGTAATCTTTCCGGTGGTCAACGTTCAAAGCTATCTCTTTGCAAGCTTCTTCTTTCAAACGCTAATCTTCTGCTTCTTGACGAGCCCACAAACAACCTTGATGTTGATGCAATAAATTGGCTTGAAGATTACCTTATGAAATATAAAGGTGCTTTTATAGTTGTTTCTCACGACAGATATTTTCTTGATAAGGTTACAACCTCAATGATGGAAATATCTCATAAAAAAATGACTCACACCACAGGCAACTACACTGTTTTTCAAAAATTAAAGGCTGAAAGAGAGCTTACAATTGAACGAGAATACGAGAAAACAATAGCTGAAATCAAGCGTATTGAGGGTATAATTGAACAACAAAAACGCTTTAATCAGGCTCACAACTATATTACAATAGCAAGCAAACAAAAACAGATTGACCGTCTTAAAGAAACGCTTGTTGCACCGGAAAAAGCATTAAAAAGCGTACACTTCAGCTTCAAAACTGATTTAAGAGCAGGCGACGAGGTTTTAACTGTAAAAGGTCTCGAAAAATCATTCCCCGATAAACCATTGTTCAAAGACTTTGATCTAACAATATTCCGCGAGGAAAAGGCATTTTTATTAGGTCCTAACGGGTGCGGCAAGTCAACGTTTTTAAAGATACTCAATAAAGAACTTTTACAGGATTCGGGTACAATAAAATTTGGTGCTAATGTAAAAATAGGCTATTTTGACCAGAATATTGATAAACTTGATTCCGATAAAACCGTTCTTGATGAGGTATGGGATATGTTCCGTTTTATGACAGAAACGGAAATTCGCTCCGCCCTCGCAATGTTCCTTTTTATCGGCGAAGACGTATTTAAAAAAGTTTCGTCATTAAGCGGCGGAGAGAGAGCAAAGCTTTCTCTCCTGAAAATAATGCTTTCAAAACCTAATTTCCTTATACTTGACGAGCCTACAAACCATCTTGATATTATATCAAGAGAAGTGTTGGAAAACGCTCTGCTTGACTTTAACGGAACGCTTCTTGTAGTTTCTCACGACAGATATTTTATAAATAAATTAGCAAGTAAAATTGTTCACCTTACACACGACGGAGCTGTGCTTATTGATGGTAACTATGAAACATATCTTGAGTACAAGGAAAACAATTCTGCAACAACCGTTAAAGAGAAGAAAAAGCCTGTTGTTAACGATTATAAACTGCGTAAAGAACAGGCGAGAGAGGAGCGTATGCGTAAGACACGCATAAATAAAATTGAGGAAGAAATTGCTTCTCTTGAAACTACAATAACCGATATAGAAAATACTCTTGCTTCACCTGAAGTTTCAGGCGACTATGAGTTACTTTTACAGCATACAGAAGAACTGAATAATTCAAGAATCAAGTTAGAACAACTGTATGAAGAATGGGAATCTCTGCAGACAGAGTAATAATATTTTTATCACTCACATATTGTTATGTGGGTGATTTTTTATGGATAAAAAGAAAAAGGATTATTTATCATTTACATTAATTTGCCAGTTTACGATTTGCGCTTTGCTTTTCGGCTCCTTATACGGCTTAAAACAGATAAACTCAGGCATTTTTCATAGTATAAACAATGAGTTTTTCTCAAAACTCAATGATAATACATTAGTTGATTTCAGCAAGGAAATTATATCAGAAAAAATAGAAACGAAAACTGATAAATCAAATCAAGTCAACAATTCACTTGAAAATAAAATGACCGAAGAATCAGAAACAGAACCGGAGAATACTACTACAAATAAAACTCCTGAATCAGAACATCTGTCAGCAGAAATTAAAGGTGAGGGCGGTCAGGATTATTCCGTTGATTCAATTGATGAAATCCCTGCAAACGTTTCAGTGAATTCCTATGTACTTAATCAAAGAATGTTTTTGCCTGTTAAAGGCGAAACAACATCGGAATTCGGTGTTAGAAATCATCCTATAACCAATGAATTAAAATTCCATGCAGGTATAGATATTGCTGCCGATTCAGGCACACCAATTCACTCTGCGTTTTCAGGTGAGGTTATCGTTGCTGATTACGATAACTGGAATGGACATTATTTAAAAATAAAGCATCAAGGCGATATAATGACCGTTTATTGCCATTGTCAGAAACTAAATGTAAAAAAAGGCGATATTGTAGATGCAGGTGATATTATAGCTTATGTTGGCTCTTCTGGTTCTTCTACAGGCCCACATCTGCATTTTGAACTCAGGATAAACAATGTATCATATGACCCCGAAACAGCGCTTAGCGAGGCTATAAATGGAGTTTAAAATAAAAAACACAAGTGTAAAACTAAGCTTCAGCTTTGTTGCACTTGTGTTGTTGTTTATTATCAGCGAAAAGGGAAATTTATATTACGTTACATTTGTTAATGCATTCTTTCACGAGCTTGTTCACATATTTTTTATTATCATTTTTAAAGGTAAAATAAATGAATTTAAAATATCCATATTCGGTGGAGAAATAAAAAGAAACGATTTCAATGTAAGTAATATTAAAAATGCTGTAATGTATATTTCAGCACCCTTTTTCAATATATTTCTTGGTCTGTTTTTTCTTTTTTTGACAAAAAAAACAAGTAATTTTGTTGTTTCAAATTTGATTTTAGGATTCTTTAATATGATACCGTTTTATAGCTTTGATGGTGGTTGCTTTTTAGAATCAGTTTTGCTGTGTTTTTATAGTGAAAACAAAACAGAAAAAATCATTACTACAACATCATTAATTATCGCCATAGTATTTATATTGGCAACAATTTTAATAGTTTTCCGTTTCAAAGAAGGTGCTTTTCTTATAATATTCAGCCTATATATGATATTCGCTCTTATCTTTAAAAAGTGAACTCTTTACTTGATTATTAAATGCATTTATTGTAAAATATAATCATATCTAGTAATTTGGAGTTGAAACGATGTTAAAAGACGTTATTGAGTCTGTTTTACCACTTGTGCAAAAGCCCGCGAGGTACACAGGCGGTGAATTAAATTCAGTTGTAAAGAACAAAGATAATGTTGATATCCGCTTTGCATTCTGCTTCCCTGATACATACGAAATCGGTATGAGCCACCTTGGAATGAAGATTCTTTACAGCCTTATAAATTCAAAAGATAATTATTGGTGCGAAAGAGTTTTTGCACCTGATACTGATATGGAAGAAATCATGAGAGAAAAAGATATACCGCTTTTTGCTCTCGAAAGCCGTGATGCACTTAAAGATTTTGATGTTGTTGGCTTTACGCTTCAATATGAATTGAGCTACACTAACGTTCTTAATATGCTTAATTTAGCTAAGATACCGCTTCGTTCAAAAGATAGGGGCAACTCCCTTGATATTCCTATTATTGTAGCAGGTGGCCCTTGCGTTTGTAACCCTGAACCTCTTGCTGATTTTATAGACGCTTTCCAGATCGGTGAAGGCGAGGAAATGATGCTTGAATTCTTGGAGCTTCTTGAAAAAGCAAAGAAAGAAAATAAATCAAGGCAGGAATTTTTAGAAGAAGCTGCAAAAATAGAGGGTATATATGTTCCATCATTGTACCAAGTTTCATACAATGAAGATGGTACAATAGCATCTGTAACAGCTACAAATGGCGCTCCTGAAAGAGTTAATAAGCGTGTAGTTGCAGATTTAGATAGTATTTTTTATCCCGAAAAATTTGTTGTTCCATTTGTTGAGGTTGTTCACGACAGAGTTGTTCACGAAATTTTCCGCGGTTGCATACGCGGTTGCAGATTTTGTCAGGCAGGCTTCTGGTATAGACCAATACGTGAAAAATGCGTTGAAACTATCAGTAAGCAAAGTAAACGCCTCGCTTGTACCAGCGGTTATGATGAGCTTTCTCTATGCTCGCTTTCAACAAGCGATTATACTAAAATTACGGAGCTTTTAGAGGAGCTTTTAGGTTGGACAATCCCTGATAAAATCAATGTTTCTCTTCCATCTCTGAGAATTGATAATTTCTCCGACGAATTAAAGGAGAAGCTTGCTCTCGTGCGTCGTTCAGGTCTTACATTTGCTGCAGAAGCAGGTACACAGCGTCTTCGCGACGTTATAAACAAAAATATTAGCGAAGAAGAAATTCTTTCTACTTGCAGAAAAGCCTTTGTTGGCGGTTGGACTGCAGTTAAGCTTTACTTTATGATAGGTCTTCCTACAGAAACTGACGACGATGTTATTGGTATAAATCAACTTTCACAAAAGGTTGTTAATGAATTCTATAACAATCCTGATAAACCAAAGGGTAAGGGCTGTACAGTTAGTGCAGGCGTTTCTTCCTTTGTTCCAAAGCCATGTACACCGTTCCAATGGGCGCCAATGGATACAAAAGAAGAATTAAAGAGAAAGCAACAGCTTCTCCTTGAAAGCTGCACAACCAAGAAAATTACATTCCGTTTTCACGATACAGAGCTCACTTTCCTTGAAGGTGTGTTCGCCCGTGGCGACAGAAAGCTTTGCGATGTTATTGAAGCAGCATACAACAACGGATGCACTTTCGATAGCTGGGACGATAAAATTAATCTTCAGGGTTGGTACGATGCTTTTGAAAAATGTGGCATTGATACTGCATTTTACACTAACAGAGAGCGTTCCTACGAAGAAATTCTTCCTTGGGATCATATTAATTCAGGTATATCAAAATCATTCCTCATGAGAGAGAATGAAAAGGCTAAAAAAGCAGAAACAACAAAGCACTGCCGTCAGCAGTGTGCAGGTTGCGGTTCAAACAAATTAAACGGAGGTAAATGCGATGCGCTCAGTGAGAATATGGTTTAATAAAAAAGATACAGCAAAATATATCTCACATCTTGATATGACCCGTTGTATGACAAGAGCATTCAGGCGCACAGATATTCCTCTTTGGTACACAGAGGGATTTAATCCTCATCCGTATCTTGTTTTTGGTCTTTCATTGCCTTTAGGCGTTGAAGCGTTGAGAGAGCCTCTCGATATACGCCTTAACGACGATAATTACCCAATGGAAAGGGTAGTAGAGCAGCTTAATTCTGTTATGGTTCCCGGTATGGAATTTTTAGAGATTGCAGAACCTGTACACAAAGCGCTTGAAATATTCAAAGGTGAATATAGCGTTGAAATCCCTACAGGCTCTCCAAAAGAGCTTTGCGAAAAAATTAAATATACTGTCGAAAACGAAACTATTACCTTTGATAAGAAAACGAAAAAGAAAACCTTTAAAACAATAAATGTAAGCGAGCATCTTTCAGATTTCAGAGCAGTTTATCACGAAGATAAGGTTATGCTTTACTTTAATCTTCCCGCAGGTAACGATTTAACAATTAACCCTGTCAGCTTCTGCAACAAGCTCTTTGAAATGATTGGCGAAGAAAACATTCTTCACAGAATTACACGCCACAGACTTCTTATGAAGGATGGTACCGAATTCAGATAATAATAATTATACCTGTTTCATAAAATTAACAGGTAGGTGATTAAGTTGAAAAAGCTTTTATGTGTTTTTCTTTGTGTTATTTTTTGTTTTTCACTATTAATGCATTCATTTAATATAAAAAATGAATATACAGGCGCAAATGCAATTGATAAAAATATTCTTCCTACTATAATCATTGATGCAGGTCATGGTGGTTTTGATGGTGGCGCCTCTACAAAAGACGGATACCCTGAAAAGCATATTAACCTTGCGATTTCACTATACTTAAACGAATATTTAAAGCTTTTGGGATTCAATACCATACTTACAAGAGATAGTGATGCATCTCTTGAAGACCAAGGTCTGAATACAATCCGGCAGAAAAAAAAATCTGATATTCATAACAGAATGAAGATTATGGAAGATGCCGAAAATTCAGTTTATATATCTATACATCAGAATTTTTATTCAGTAGAAAAATACAAAGGAATGCAGGTTTTTTATTCAAGAAACTTTTCTGAAACAAGTAGCGTTCTTTCTCAATGTATACAAGATAGCGCAACCGCACTTCTTCAACCTGACAATGAACGGCAAATAAAAGAGTGTGGAACATCAGTTTATCTTATATACAACGCAAAAAGACCTGCCTGCCTTGTTGAATGTGGTTTTTTATCAAACAACATCGAGGCACAATTGTTAAAAACATCCGATTATCAGAAAAAAATTGCATACTGTATTGCTTCAGGCATACAGGATTTTTATTATAAGGATTGATAAAATGGCTAAAAGTAAAACCATTTTTGTTTGTAACCAGTGCGGATATGAATCTGCAAAATGGTACGGCAAATGTCCCGGTTGCGGTGAATGGGATTCTTTAAACGAAGAACAGATAATAACAGAATCATCCAAAAATGCAAAAAACAGAATATCAAGAGGTGCAAGCGGTGCTTTGCCTCTTTCAAAAATAGATTCAAGCATTGAGTTAAGGTACGATACAGGAATAAAAGAGCTTAACCGTGTGCTTGGTGGTGGCTTGGTTAAAGGTTCTCTCGTGCTTTTATGCGGCGACCCCGGCATTGGTAAATCCACAATTCTTTTACAGATTTGCGAGAAGATTTCCCGCGGTTTTTCTATACTTTATGTATCAGGTGAGGAATCAGCTTACCAGATAAAAATGAGAGCAAAGCGTCTTGACGTAAGAAGCGAAAGTCTTCAGATTATGTGCGAAACTGATGCTGAACTTATCTGCGAATACATAAGAACAGAAAAGCCTGATATTGTTATAATTGATTCTGTTCAGACAATGAATATTAATGACGTTAACTCAACTGCAGGTAGCGTTACTCAGGTAAGAGAATGTACAAATCTTTTCATGCGTACTGCAAAACAGAATGATATTTCAATTATACTTGTGGGCCACGTTAATAAAGACGGCAATATTGCAGGTCCTAAAGTACTTGAGCATATTGTTGATACTGTTTTATATTTTGAGGGCGAGAGAAACCTCTCTTACAGAATTCTCAGAGCAGCTAAAAACAGATTTGGTTCAACTAATGAAATAGGTGTTTTTGAGATGACTAATAAAGGCCTTGTTGAAATTGAAAGCCCCTCTCTTGCTATGATTAGTGGTAGACCTTTAAATGTCTCAGGTACATGCGTAACATGTCTTATAGAAGGTACAAGACCTATTCTTGCAGAAATACAAGGTCTCGCAACGACCTCAGGCTTCGGTAATCCTCGCAGAATGGCAACAGGCTTTGATTACAACAGAATGGCTATGCTTATTGCAATTCTTGAAAAAAGGGCAGGTTATTTCCTGGGAAATATGGACTGTTATGTTAATATAATCGGCGGTCTCAGAGCAGACGAGCCTGCCTGCGATTTAGCCGTTGCTTTAGCAATAGTTTCAAGCCTTAAGGATGCAGTTATCAATAGCGAAACCATTGTTTTCGGTGAAATCGGTCTTGCAGGAGAAATACGCACTGTTAACAGCTGTGAACAGAGAATCCGAGAGTGCGAAAGACTCGGCTTCAAACGTTGTATTATTCCAAGACAGAATATAAAAAATCTCCCTGCAGGAGAATTCAAAAGCATTGAAATAATAGGCGTAAGAAACATAAGAGAAGCCTTTGAGGCAGCTATTGATTAATATGTCAAATACAATTAAGAAGTGCCTTATAGGTGCTAAATACATTGAAGAAATCGCAGAGTTAAGAGAGCTTGGGATTGAGCCAATTGGTTTAACGCAGAACCCGTTTCTTGACGAAGAAATAAACAGCCACGCAGACATATTGTCTTTCAATACCCATGATGGTATATTTTTCCTCGATTACAACATAAAAGGGGAGATAGAGCCGTTTTTAAGGGGTTATAAGACATTTTACTGTAACGATATTAAATCGCCTTATCCTAATGATGTTGCACTGAATATAGCTCTTTTAGGCGATAAGCTTTTCTGTAACAAGAAAGCGGTTATGCCTGAAATTAAAATGTGGGCAGAAAGTAAAAACATATCCGTAATAAATACAAACCAAGGCTATACAAAATGCAATATGTGCGTTTTAAATGATAAGGCTGTAATAACAGAAGATGACGGACTCTCCTCTTTGTTAAAAAATTATCAAATAGATGTTTTGAAGATAGACAAGGGATATATTGCGCTTTCAGACAAGCATTATGGCTTTATTGGTGGCGCAGGCGTAATGGTATCTGATAGCTTGATTTATTTTAGTGGGGATATAAGCAGTCATCCGAAATTTACTGAAATTACAGAGTTTCTTGATAAGTACAATATCAAGCCTGTATTTAATAAAAACCGTAAATTACGTGATTTTGGCGGTTTTATTGAAATATAGTTATCCGATAGAAAAATTTAAAATGACCAAATGTATCAATGAAAAAAACTGATTCGATGAAATTTTACATAGTTTTGCATAATATGCTAAAAATTCCATCGAATAGAAATTTTTGAAATGACCAGAGTATCGTTTCAAAAAAACTGAACAGATGAAAGGATTTAAAGAAAATGAAAAACCCTGAAAAAAATGCTGTTGCAAAGCTTGGATACACAGTAACAATGGTTGTAGTAACAACTGCAATATTAATTTGTATGAAAAAATATAAAGATAAATAAAAATTTTAAACAAAAAATAAAACAGATTTATTTAAAATCTAACGTATATATTAATTACATATTGCAAAATAATATGCTACTATTGGTTAAATAGCTTAATTGGCTCCAATTAGATAGGAACCTATCCAACTATATAATGATGCTATTAAACTTAAAACAACCCTAAATTAATCTGAATTCTATACCCCGACTTATACAAAATTTTTATTTTGTATAAGTCTTGATTTATTTCCAGAGCTGTGTTATTATTGTTTCGGGAGCTCTTCCCTCGCAATAAATATATTGAAATAGGTTGATTTTATGAAAAAAGAACAGTTTATAGATATCTTTCCTACATATGCTTTTGAGTTTCTTAATTACTATAGCGTTATTAAAAATCGTTCAGATCTTACTGTTATTGAATATGCAAATGATTTAGCAACCTTTTTCAGATTTTTGAAAGTTATAAAAGGGCTTGCTGATAAGGAAACTCCTTTTGAGGAAATTTATATCAAAGATTTATCAATTGATGTTATTGCAAATGTTTCTCTTAACGATGCGTATATGTTTCTTGTTTACTGCAAAGATGTGCGAAACAATAACGAAAAAACACGTGCGCGTAAAGCAACAACATTACGTAATTTTTATAAATACCTTACAGTACAAAAGAAACTGATTGACGACAATCCCCTTCAGGAGCTTGATTCCCCTAAAATAAAAAAGTCTTTACCTAAATATCTCACATTAGATGAAAGTCTTGTTCTCCTGAATGCAGTTGAAGGCAAATACAAGGAACGCGATTATTGTATAATTACCCTTTTTCTTAACTGTGGTTTACGTCTTGCGGAGCTTGTTTCCCTTAATTTATCGGATATACGTTCCAATAACACAATAGTTGTTACAGGTAAAGGTAATAAAGAGAGAACAATATACCTGAACGACGCCTGTGTAGACGCTATAAACGCTTATCTGCCATATAGACACGTGGATGGTGTTAAGGATAAGAACGCCCTGTTTATAAGCCGTCAGAAAGGCAGAATAAGCCCCAAAACAGTTCAATATATAGTAAAAACAACTCTTGAAAAGGCAGGTCTTGGGGACAGAGATTTATCGACCCACAAGCTACGCCATACTGCAGCAACATTGATGTATCAATATGGTGATGTTGATGTACTTGCAATAAAAGAAATACTGGGCCACGAAAGCCTGAGTACAACACAAATTTACACCCATATAATGGATGAGCAACTGAAAAAGGCCGCTGCCGCTAACCCACTAAGTGGAGTTAAAGCGCCAAAGCGACCTGAAATTGCAATTGATTTACCTGAAGACCTATCAGACGAAGCTGAATAAATCACCAAACATTCTGTAAAACAAAGTAGTTATTAATGAGCCAAGAAGAACAGGAACAATATATATTACATATCTTAAAATGTATTCTTTAAAAATCGGCTTGCCCTCACCCTTTCCCGTAACAAGAAATATAAATATTTCCCCGGAAATATCAACACAATGGCAACAGCACTTAATTACAGTGGCTGTTGCTGTTGCATATGAGGGTAAATAAATTAATGCCCAACCGCCAATGCCCGACATACCAAAATTTATATAAAACTGTGTAATTTCAATACCAAAAAAACAACCTGTAAGCAAAGGCACCAATGCAACAAAAGGCGTTCCCATACCGCTTAATCCTGTAACAAAACATATTAAAAGTAAAGAGAAAAATGGCAGAAAAATCCTGATAAATACGATTAATAAACTACTTCCCGTCTCCGGAAACAACACATCATTTATTAAAGACGTAAAAAATGCATGCCACTCTGCAGAGCCTGCTTCGGAAATATGAACGCCCATAATTATTCCGCAAATAAATAGGGTGAAAAATATAAGGGTTTTGTTGTTAATTTTAAAATTAACGTTGGGTTTAAATGCAGGCGCTTTTATAACAACTGATTTTTTTAACATACTCTTCTCCTTTTACGAATTTGCCGAAATTATTCCGCCAACAATGCCACCAACAATTGAAACAGGAAGTAAAATCAATATTTCCGGTGATATATTAAAACGCATTGCAATAATACAAATTACTGAAAAAATAATAGCGAAAACCAACGAAGCAACCGCACCGTTCACGATTCCCCTGCCTTTTAACTTTTTATTGGCGAAAAAGCCACTTAAAAATCCACCAAACAAAACTAAACCATATATTATGAATTTGGTAAACAAATTAAAATCACTGCTTTTCATTACAATTACAGAAACAACACATAAGCCCAGTACAAGTACAACTAACCCTTTCAGAACAGAAAACAGATAAATAATTGCCGGATTACTTGTATTAACGGATATTTTTCTTTTCTTTTTTATTTTTTTATTTAATTCAGGCATAAAAAACCTCCGCACACCGTTTTAGTAAATGGTATGCGGAGTAAATTCTTAATATGAATTATTCTTCTGTTTTCTCTTCTGCAGGAATCTCGTTTACAGGAGCGTCTTCTGCAATATTTTTAACAACAGCTTTTTCTTTTTTCTTTCTGCCGTTTACTTTTTCGTCAATAGCATCTTTCTTTGCTTTTGCGTTTTTAGCTTCCTGAGCAGCTTTTCTTTCAGCTTCCATACGAGCGTTTGCTGTGTCGTTAGTGTAGATAGCAGATTTGTGGAACTTGATTTTTGTTCTGTCTGCGCCTGTTTCAATAACGATTGAATCGTCTTTAACAGTAACGATTCTACCCATAATACCGCCGGTTGTTGTAATCTCATCACCAATCTGAACAGAATCTCTCATATTCTGCTCTTCCTTCTGTTTTTTCTTCTGAGGTCTGATCATCAAGAAATACATAGCACCAATCATAAGAGCGATTGGGAGAAAAGACATAATCGGGTTCTGCTCGCCTGCTGCACCTGAAGCACCTGCGCCGGCGCCTGAGAATAATAAATTAATAAAGTTGTACATAGTAAAATCCTCCAAAAAAATATACTCACATATTATAGCTTAACTTATATTCTTGTGTCAAGTAAATCAACGTATTTATTTTTAAACTCGTTAAATGTTCCGTTATCAAGCTCATCTCTGATTCTTGCCATAAGATTATTGTAAAAATAAAGATTATGAATAACCGCAAGGCGCATCGGAAGAATCTCTTTCGCCTTGAAAAGATGGTGTATATACGCTCTGCTGAAATTTCTGCATGTGGGACAGTTGCACTGTGAATCAACAGGAGAATCGTCTGTTGCGTATTTAGCGTTATTCATATTAATAATGCCGTTCCATGTAAACAGATGACCGTGGCGGGCATTTCTCGACGGCATTACGCAGTCAAACAAGTCAACACCTCTGCTGACACCCTCAATAATATTCCCCGGTGTACCAACACCCATTAAGTAACGTATTTTATCCTTTGGCATAAATGGCTCAACTGCAGAAATAATGCGGTACATATCTTCTTTTGGCTCACCTACTGCGAGACCGCCGATTGCATAACCATCAAGGTCTAATTCAGCAATCTGTTTCATATGCTCAACTCTTAAATCGTCAAAGGTTGCACCCTGATTTATACCGAAAAGAAGTTGATTTTTGTTAATTGTATCAGTCAAAAAATTGAGTCTTTCCATCTCGTTTTTGCAACGTATAAGCCAGCGTGTTGTTCTTGCAATAGATTCCTTAGCGTATTTATATTCCGCAGGGTTCTTGACGCACTCATCAAATGCCATAGCTATTGTTGATCCAAGGTTTGACTGAATCTGCATACTCTCTTCAGGACCCATAAAAATCTTTTTGCCGTCAATATGAGAATTAAAGGTTACCCCTTCTTCTTTAATTTTACGAAGCTTCGCAAGTGAGAAAACCTGAAAACCACCGCTATCTGTAAGAATAGGACCGCTCCAGCCTGTAAATTTATGAAGACCACCAAGCTCTTTAATAAGCTTATCACCCGGTCTGACGTGAAGGTGATAAGTATTGCAAAGCTGTACCTGACAGTCAATATCCTTTAAATCGTAAGCAGAAAGACCACCTTTGATTGCGCCACATGTTGCAACATTCTGGAAAGCAGGTGTCTGAACTGTGCCGTGAACTGTATGGAATTCACCCCTACGGGCAGTTCCCTCTGTTTTAATAAGTTTGTACATAGAAAATATCCTTTAATTTTATAAAATCAACATACAGTCTCCAAAAGAGAAGAATCTGTATTTATCGTCTACCGCCTCTTTATATGCTTTTAATGTTTTTTCGTAGCCATAAAAAGCAGAAACAAGCATAATCAAAGTGCTTTCAGGTAAGTGGAAATTTGTAAGAAGTCCGTCAATACACTTGAATTCATAACCGGGGTAAATGAATATATCGGTAAATCTGTCATCTTCTCTTATTTCACCGCAAAATGTAGCAGCACTTTCAAGCGTACGACAGCTTGTTGTTCCTACTGCAATTACCCTGCCACCTTTTTTCTTTGTTTCGTTAATTAAGTCAGCAGTTTCTTTAGGTAAATGATAATGCTCCGAATGCATATGGTGGTCTTCGATTTTATCAGCCTTAACAGGTCTGAAGGTTCCAAGACCAACGTGAAGAGTTACGTAACCGATTTTAACGCCTTTTTTCTGCAGCTTTTCAAGTATTTCATTTGTAAAATGAAGCCCGGCAGTAGGTGCTGCTGCGGAGCCAAGCTCTTTTGAATAAACTGTCTGATAACGCTCCTTATCCTCTAACTCCTCTGTTATGTAGTGAGGAAGCGGCATCTGCCCGATTTTATCAAGAATATTAAAAATATTATCATTTTTATCGTAAGAAAATCTGACAATTCTATTGCCGTTTTCAAGAACCTTTTCAACTACACACTCTAAAATACCATCACCAAAAGTAAATTGAGCGCCCTCTTTTGCTTTTTTACCCGGACCTGCAAGTGCTTCCCACAAATCATTTTCAAGCTGATTGAGCAAAAGGAACTCAACAACCGCACCTGTTTCCTTTTTAGTTCCGTAAATACGGGCAGGGAGAACGCGGGTGTTGTTGAGAATAAGGCAATCACCCTCATTAAAATACTCAGTAACATTATAAAAATGCTTGTGATTTATACTATCTTCAGTTTTAGAAAGAACCATCATTCGGGAATAATCGCGTGGCTCAATCGGATGCTGAGCAATAAGCTCTTCAGGTAAATGGTAAAAGAAATCAGATTTATTCATATTTTGCCCTTTTTCCAATATATTAGTAGTAAAATAAACAATAAAAAGATTGACTAATTCAATACATATATGGTATTATCTATTAGTTAAAAATAGCGGTTTATATTATAATTCATTTCCGCAGTAATTACAAGTGTTTTTTATACGGAGGTACACAAATGAAAAAGTATAAGGTTGGTTTAATTGGCGCAACAGGTATGGTTGGTCAGAGATTTGCTCTCCTTCTTAACGAGCACCCTTGGTTTGATGTTACAGTTCTTGCTGCATCTTCACGTTCTGCAGGTCAGACATATAAAGAAGCTCTTGGTAACAGATGGTGTATGGAAGAGCCAACACCTGCAAAGTATCTTGATATGGTTATTTACGATGCAGAAAAGGATATTGAAAAAATTGCATCAGAAGTTGATTTTGTTTTCTGCGCAGTTAACCTTTCAAAGGCTGAAACAAAAGAATTAGAAGAAAAGTATGCCAAGGCAGAATGCCCTGTTGTTTCTAATAACTCTGCTCACAGAATGACTGCAGACGTTCCTATGGTTGTTCCGGAGCTCAACCCAGAGCATATCGAAATAATCAAGGCTCAGCGCGAAAGATTAGGTACAAAGCGTGGCTTTATTGCAGTAAAATCCAACTGCTCTCTTCAGAGCTATGTTCCTGCTCTCTTCCCTCTCCACGATAAATACACAGTTAAAGACGTTGTTGTTTGTACATACCAGGCTATTTCAGGCGCAGGTAAAACATTCGACAGATGGCCTGAAATGGTAGATAACGTTATCCCTTTCATCGGTGGCGAAGAAGAAAAGAGCGAAAAAGAACCACTTAAGCTCTGGGGTAAAATTGTTGGCAACGAAATCGTTTCTGCAACAGAACCTCACTTTACAGCTCAGTGCATCCGTGTTCCTGTTTCAGATGGTCATATGGGCGCAGTTTTCGTAAGATTTGAAAACAAGCCAACAAAAGAAGATATGATTGATATGTGGAAGAATTTTAAAGGCAGAGCTCAGGAATTAGAGCTTCCATCTGCTCCAAAGCAGTTCCTTCACTATTTTGAAGAGGATAATATGCCTCAGACAAAGCTTCACAGAAACCTTGAAAACGGTATGGCTGTTTCTATCGGTCGTCTTCGTGAAGATACACAGTACGATTACAAGTTCGTTTGCCTTGCTCATAACACTCTTCGTGGTGCTGCAGGCGGTGCTGTTCTTCTTGCAGAGCTCCTTTGCGCAGAAGGATATATGGATTAATTTACATAAAAGCGAAATCGTTTTAAAATTCAAAGCGTTTTCGCTTTTTTAAATAAATATCTGGAGGTCTTTCTATGAAAAAACCGATTTTTACCGGTGCAGGCGTAGCCATTGTTACACCTTTTTATGGTGAGGACTTGAAAATCAATTTCCCGCTTTTTGAGGAAATAATCGAAAATCAGATAAACAACGGAACAGACGCAATTATTGTTTGCGGAACAACAGGCGAAAAATCAACTCTCGTTTATGATGAACACGTTGAAGCAATCCGCGTTGCAGTTGAAACTACAGCTGGCAGAATTCCTGTTATTGCAGGAACAGGCTCAAACGATACTGTTCACGCTGTAAAGCTTTCAAACGACGCTGAAAAAATGGGTGTTAACGGTCTTTTAATGGTTACACCATACTACAACAAAGCATCTCAGGATGGTTTGATTGAATCTTACACATATATTGAAGAAAGAGTTTCAACTCCTATTATTCTTTATAACGTACCATCAAGAACAGGCGTAACGATCAAGCCTGAAACATACCTTGAGCTTTCAAAGCTTCCGCTTATTAATGGTGCGAAAGAAGCAAGTGGAGATATTTCTCACCTTGCAAAATGTATTTCACTATGTGGTGAAAATCTTAATTTCTATTCAGGAAACGATGACCAGATTACAGTGTTTATGGCGTTAGGTGCAAAAGGTGTTATTTCCGTTCTTTCAAACGTTGCTCCAAAACTCGCCCACGATATTGCACAGTATGGTTTAGACGGTGATTTCAAAAAGAGCGCAGAGCTTCAGCTCAAGTATATTGACCTTTGCAACGCTCTTTTCTGCGATGTTAACCCTATCCCTGTTAAGGAAGCTATGTGTATGATGGGTTATGATGTTGGAAGATGCAGAATGCCTCTTTCACCATTGAACGACAAAAACAAAGCACTTCTCAGAGCAGTTCTTGAGAAGCACAATATGATTTAACCTTGTAAAGAAGGATGTTAAAATGACAAGAATTTTATTAAGTGGTTGCTGCGGAAAAATGGGAAGATTCGTTGCAGAAACCGTTAAGAACAGAAAAGACTGCGAAATTATTGCAGGTATTGATATTATTGACGATTCAACATTAGGCTTCCCTGTTTTTGCGAACTACGACGAAGTTGATGTTAAAGCAGATGTTATAATTGATTTTTCAAACATTTCTCTTCTTCCTGCTCTTTTAAGCTATGCCGAAAAAACAAATACTGCAGTTGTTCTTGCAACAACAGGTCTTTCAGACGAGCAGATTAAAGCTGTTGAAAAAACAAGCAAAACTGTGCCTGTTTTCTTCAGCTACAATATGTCTTTAGGCGTAAGCCTTCTTTGCGAATTAAGTAAGGTTGCAGCAAAGGTTCTTGGAACAGGCTTTGATGTTGAAATAGTCGAGGCTCACCATAATCAGAAGCTTGACGCACCAAGCGGAACTGCAATTATGCTTGGTAACGCAATTAAAGAAGAAATGCCTGACGCATATTTTGAATATGACCGCCACTCCAAGAGAGAAAAACGCCACACAAACGAAATCGGTATTCACGCAATCCGCAGTGGTACAATTGTTGGCGAGCATCAGGTTATTTTTGCGGGCACTGACGAAATTGTTACACTCTCCCACTCTGCCCGTTCAAGAGCAATTTTTGCAAACGGTGCAGTAAACGCAGCGGTTTTCCTTAAAGAAAAAGAGAATGGCGTTTATAATATGAGTGATTTGGTGAATAATTAAGTGCAAAATGCATAGAGCAAAGTGCAGAACGTTATGTAAGATACGCTCCTAAAATATTCTATAACACAAAAGTTCACAATATAAAATTAAGGAAAGTATATTCAGAACAATATACTTTCCTTTAATTTTTAATTTATTCACTTTGAATTTTGCGCTTTGCACTCTGCGCTTAATACGCTTTTCCCCAATAAACCATATGCTTTGCAGGCTTACCGCAACAAATACAGGTATCTGCAATCTGCTCCTGCCGGAACGGAATACAACGTGAACCAACGCCTGTAAGCTCTTTAACCTTATCTTCGCACTCTTCTTCGCCACACCACATAGCTTTAACGAATCCGTCGCCCTTTTCTTCAAGAGCAGGAACAATTTCATCAAGTGATGTACAAGTATATGTGCGGTTTTTAATGTTTTCAAGAGACTTATTGTAAATAGCCTCTGCAAAGTCTTTAAGAGCAGTTGTAATACCCTCTTCGAGGTTATCAAGAGAAACAAAAATCTTTTCTCTGTTATCTCTGCGAACGAGAACGCACTGATTATTTTCAATATCCTTAGGACCAATTTCAAGTCTTACAGGAACACCCTTCATCTCATATTCTGAGAACTTCCAGCCCGGTGAGTTTGAGCTATCGTCAACCTTAACGCGGAACATAGAGGAAAGTCTGTCGCGAAGCTCATATGCTTTATCGAGAACGCCTTCCTTATGCTGAGCAATAGGAATAATAACAACCTGAATTGGTGCAACATCAGGTGGTAAAACAAGACCATTGTTATCACCGTGGGACATAATAAGAGCGCCGATAAGACGTGTTGTTGAACCCCATGATGTCTGGTGAACATACTGAAGCTTATTCTCTTTATCCTGATATGTCATATTGAAAGCCTTTGCAAATCCATCACCGAAGTAGTGAGATGTTGCAGCCTGAAGAGCCTTACCATCGTGCATAAGAGCCTCAATACAGTATGTAGAAACTGCGCCTGCGAATTTATCGCTTTCTGTTTTAACACCTCTTATAACAGGCATACAAAGTGATTTTTCGCAAAAATCAGCATAAATATTAAGCATACGCTCTGTTTCTTCAATAGCCTCTTCAGCAGTAGCGTGAACAGTATGGCCTTCCTGCCATAAGAATTCACGTGTACGAAGGAAAGGACGAGTTGTTTTTTCCCAACGAACAACGTTACACCACTGGTTGTAAAGCTTTGGTAAATCTCTGTGAGACTGAACAATTTTTGCATAATGCTCGCAGAAAAGTGTTTCAGAGGTTGGTCTTACGCAAAGGCGCTCCTCTAAAGGATTGCTACCGCCGTGAGTAACCCAGGCAACTTCAGGAGCAAAGCCTTCAACATGGTCCTTCTCCTTCTGAAGAAGACTTTCAGGAATGAAAAGGGGCATATATACATTTTCATGGCCTGTTTTCTTGAATTCACAATCAAGAATTTTCTGAATATTTTCCCATATAGCGTAACCATATGGACGAATAATCATACAACCCTTAACGCTTGAATAGTCAACAAGGTCTGCCTTTTTTACAACGTCTGTGTACCATTGAGCAAAATCAACTTCCATAGAAGTTATTGCTTCAACCATTTTTTTCTGTTCTGCCATTTTAATTTCCTCTTTATTTAAAATCTTATTAATTATCTTCCAAAAATTTAACTAAATCACCGATTGTATCAATATCTTCAAGAGCTTCGTCTGAAACCTCCATTTCGAATTCGTCCTCAAGGCTCATAACAAAGTCAACAAAGTCGAGACTGTCAAGAAATACATCCCTCTTAAGATTTGCTTCAGGAACAATATATTCTTCTTCAATTTCAAATTCTTCACATAAAATCTGTTTAATTTTTTCAAACATCATAAAATAAACAACTCCCGTAAGAATTAAATTATTTATAACTTTTAAATTATATTAATTTTAATAGATTTAGTCAATAGTTTTAATAAACAAATTGTATAACCATTCCCTGCATAATGGTATCCATTGAGCGCATGAAAACTCAAAACGACCCTCGCACGTTACATAATCGGCAGTTGCGAAGCCGTGGCCACCTTCGGAGAAAATGTGCATCTGGTGGGGAATTCCCTTTTCGCTAAGTGCTTCTGCGAATTTAATTGAGCTTCTGACAGGCACCAACCCGTCATCTGAGGACGCAAAAATAAATGCAGGCGGAGTATCCTCGTCAACCTTATCATCCAATACAGGCACATTCTTGTAGTTTTTAAGCACATCCACATCGTTGCAGATATCCTTTGTTATACAAGGATAACCTAAAATCATTGCAGCCGGGCGTATTTTACCCATTGTGCTGAGAGCAGCAGCAAGGTGTCCTCCGGCAGAAAAACCGCATACAGCTATTTTTTCTGCATCAACGAGCCAAGCATCACTGTTATCTATAATCATCTGCATTGCTTCCTCTGCATCCTGCAGAGGCTGAGGAAACATTGATTTTTCATTAAGAGAATACCTGAGAATGAATGCATTATAGCCCATTGCAAGAAAATGCATTGCTATAGGCTCTGCCTCTCTGTTTGAGCAAAAGGCGTATCCACCACCCGGTAAAACAAGAACAGCAGGTCTTTTGTAATCTTTCTTGTGGTCAAAAGACGTATCAAGAATATAAGTTGTTAAGGTTACATCTTTGTTTGTAAGATTATATGTCCGAGTTTTCATATTATTCACTCACCTTTAACAATTTCTCTTTAAGTATCTTTGGAGTAAGAATTGTATAAATTGTAACGTTGCTTGTGGCTTTTATAAGGTTAAAGCCAACACAAACCCATAAAAAGCCTTCAATAAAGCCTTTGGCATCAATGTTCATAAACTCGGAAACAAGCCACATATTCATAGGAATCATAACCAGAGTCATTATAATAACACCACATATATCTGAAATTATAACACCTTTAAAGCCTTTTATTGCCTTGCGTACAAGGTACACAACAATTATCATAAGACCTGATGAAACAAAGTGCATAACAAAGCCTATAAATCCGCTTGATGAGCTAAAAAACAGAGTCTGAATAAGGCAGACAATAAATAAAGATACTATTGAATATACAGGACCCAAAAGACCTGAGCATATTAGAATAGGTACATCTGAAAACTCCATCTCATAAAATGGCGCAGAAGGGAAAATAGGGAACCTGACTGTTGCCATAAGCACAAGAGATAGAGCTGATAATACTGCGGCTATTGTGAGTCTTTGAAGCTTTTTTGCATTTTCGCTTTTCTTGTTCATAAATAAATCACCTTTCAAAAAAAATTGCCCCGAAAAGACTCAGGGCAATTAATATAAAAGGTTACGCTTTTATATGAAACATCTTTCATCCGGACTTAGGTGGTAAAATATAAACAGTGTGTTTTTTGCCACCTTCACCGTCGGTACAGGAATCGCACCTGTTCAACCATACTGGCTCGCAGACTATACTGCCGGTGGGGACTCTCACCCCGCCCTGAAGTTTCGTAATTCTATTTTATGCAATAGCGATGATTTTGTCAATAGTAAGTAGCAAATAGCAAGTAGCAAATAGATGCCAGTCGCCAGATGCCAGATGCCAGAGCTTCGCGAAGCTTACAATGTTCGGAAGCGAAGCCTCCCCTCAATTCCTATTTCCTGATTCCTAATTTCTCCTACTTCTGGGTGATGTTAAATCTATAAAATAACTTCTCGCCTGCAGTCTGTCGAAGGCTCTTTCACCAATATATTCGGAAAGCTCTTTTTTCGGTAGATTTGTTGTTACAATTACCGGTAAATTATTGGAATAGCGGTAATCAAGAATATTATGGTACATTGCCTGTATTTTGTTTTTTTCGTAGTTTGCAGAGCCTACATCATCAATAACAAGAAGCTTTTGAGCTTTTTTATATTCATCAACAGGGCTGTTGAGCTTATAAAAATTAAAATCATCGTAATAACAAGAAAACAAATCCATTTCCGTAATAAATTTGCAATCAGATTTTACGTATGATAAGTCATTCAGACTGTAGCCGTTGCTTCGCTCCTTTATAATCTGCCTGAGCCTTGCCTCGCTTACGGGATATTTTTTATTAAAATCATTTATCACAGCGGTTGAAATGTGAGTTTTTCCGCTACCTCTGTTACCTTGAAGAACAAGACTGTTTTTCTTGCTATCAAGAGAATCCTCAAGAAGATTTTTTAAAATATATTCCCCTGCTCGAACTGCTTTTTCATTGTATTCATCAACACTAAGCGTATCAAACGAAGCGCTTTGCCCTACAGGCGAAAGATGACTGCTTTTGTTTCTTAAAATTGTTGCAGTTTTAATTGCAAAAGCCTTATCTGACTCTTCCTTCTTTTCCCTTTCCCTTTTCTCACATTCGCACTCAATATATAAATCAATATTAGCAAAATCAAGGTGTTTGAGCTCTTTTTCTTTACCGCAAACAGAGCAATTTTTGTTTCCTGCAGTCATTAAAACTCCCCTTTCATTATAAACTCAGGTAATTCATCGCCATCAGTATATCTTAACGGGTCAGAAATATCTGCAATACTCTCATTTTGTGGCTCATCTTCCCATCGTCGCTGAGAAATATATGTGGATGGATTGGGTATGTATCTTCCCAATGAACTGCACCATTGCGAAGAACGTTTTTGCCAATTAAGTGCACAAAGAATATCATCTAAATCATTTTTTCTTATTTTCGCTTTTTTCCATTGCTTAAACGCTTCTCCCTTACCTACCTTTTTGGGATATTCCTTCCAAAAAACAAGAAAATCATCACTATACACATACGCCGTTTTCTTTGAAAACGAGAAATTTGTTGTATTATCATTGTCATTTACATTATCATTATCATTATCATTTACATTATCATTGTCATTATCGGTTGTATATGCTTGCTTATGCTTACTCAAGCTTTCATATGCTTGCTTATGCATATAATTCGTTTCGCAAGTCTCCTCTTTATCTTCCGTAACACTTTTTTTATGAGCTAATTTTGCGTATTTTGCTCTATCTTCACATATTTTTTCATATTTTGCCTTATCCCTGTCAAATGCACTCTTTATAAAATTAAAAGAAATCTTTAAAGCAATATCATTAAATTCAGGTTCAACTCCATCAATTGCATATGATAATACTGAACGCAACAACATTCCCATTGTTTCATTGTCAAAGGGCTCAAATATATCCCGCCAATCATAATAAAATACAAAGCTTTTTTTATTTGCCATTCATTTCTCCTTTCTTTTTAGCGAACATTTGTTCTCGTCAAAAGGATTATAACACGATTTTTTACAGTTTCAACCCAAATCGGAAAAATTTGTGAAAATAGAAAGTAGCAACTAACAAGTAGTTGCTAATCGATAAGCACTATTTGCTTATTTCATTTGACATTCTTTTACATTTATAATATAATTGTATTTGTATGTAAAACAGTAATTTTTAGGAGACATTTATATGGGAATTTATGAAGAATTAGTTGCTCGTGGGCTTATTGCTCAGGTAACAAATGAGGATGAAATCCGCGAGATGATTAACAATGGTAAAGCTAATTTCTACATTGGTTTTGACTGCACTGCAGACAGCCTTACTGCAGGTCATTTTATGGCGCTCACTCTTATGAAGCGTTTACAGATGGCAGGCAACAAGCCTGTGGCACTTATCGGTGGCGGTACAACTATGATTGGTGACCCATCAGGCAGAACAGATATGAGAAAAATGCTTACTAAAGAAGATATTCAGCACAATGCTGATTGCTTCAAAAAGCAGATGGAGCGCTTTATTGACTTTGGCGAAGGCAAGGCAATTATGGTTAACAATGCAGACTGGCTTCTTAACCTTAATTACGTTGAGCTTCTCCGTGAGGTTGGTGCTTGCTTCTCTGTTAACAATATGCTCCGTGCAGAATGCTATAAGCAGAGAATGGCAACAGGTCTCAGCTTCTTAGAATTTAACTATATGATTATGCAGAGCTACGATTTCTACTACCTTTTCAAGGAATACGGAATCAATATGCAGTTCGGTGGCGACGACCAGTGGAGCAATATGCTCGGTGGTACAGAGCTTATCCGTAAGAAATTAGGTAAAGACGCTCACGCTATGACTATTACACTTCTCACAGACTCACAGGGTAAGAAAATGGGTAAAACTGCAGGCAACGCCGTATGGCTTGACGCTAACAAAACATCACCATATGATTTCTACCAGTATTGGAGAAATGTTGGCGACGGTGATGTTCTTAAATGTATTCGTATGCTCACCTTCCTCCCTCTTGAGCAGATAGATGAAATGGATAAATGGGAAGGCGCAGAACTTAACAAAGCTAAAGAAATTCTTGCTTGGGAGCTTACAGCTCTTGTTCACGGCGAAGAAGAAGCAAACAAGGCTCAGGAAGCTGCAAAAGCAGTTTTCGCGGGTGCAGGTAACTCAGAAAATATGCCTTCAACACAGCTCGATTCTGCAGACTTTGGCGATGAGGGTATAAACATTATTGATGCCATGATAAAAGCTTCTCTTTGCGCTTCCAGAGGCGAAGCAAGGCGTCTTATAGAGCAGGGTGGCGTAAGCGTTGACGACGTTAAAATCACTGCTCCTCAGCATATTATCTCTGTTGCTGACTTTGACAAGGGATATGTAATTATCAAAAAGGGTAAAAAAGTATTCCATAAAATTATTAAATAATGGGAGGTCTTTTAAATGAGCACATTAAATAAAGTTTATTGCAGAACATTCCAGAAGGTTATGAAGGTTTCCGTTAATTTCCTTGACTGGACTCCACCTCAGGTTGTAAAGGGTGCAGGCGCAGTCAAGCAGTTGCCTGAGCTTGTAAAAAAAGAAGGTCTTGACAATGTTCTTGTTGTTACAGATAAAGGTCTTATGGGTCTTCACCTTTTAGATGGTCTTTTCGAAGGACTTGAAAAAGCAGGTATCAAATACTCTGTTTATGACGAGGTTCAGCCTAACCCAACAATATACAATGTTGAGGATGCTCTCAAGATTTACAAAGAAAATAACTGCCAGGGCTTTATCGCTTTCGGTGGCGGTTCACCAATGGACTGCGCTAAGGTTACTGCGGCAAGAGTTGTAAAACCAAATAAAACTCCATCAGAGATGCGTGGTCTTCTTAAAATCTTAAAGAAGCTTCCACCATTCTTTGCAGTTCCTACAACTGCAGGTACAGGCTCAGAAACAACTATCGCAGCTGTTATTTCTAACCCTGACACACACGAAAAGAATGCTATTAATGACCCTTCCCTTCGTCCAAAATACGCTATTCTTGACCCCGAGCTTACTCTCGGTCTTCCACCACACATTACATCAACAACAGGTATGGATGCTCTTACCCATGCTGTTGAAGCTTACATAGGTGGCAGCAACACAAAGCAGACATTCGAAGATGCGAAGATTGCTACAAAGCTTATTTTCGACAACATCGAAAAGGTATACGTAAACGGCAAGGATGTTGAAGCACGTGAAAATATGCTTGTTGGTTCATTCCACGCAGGCCTTGCTTTCACAAGAGCTTATGTTGGTTATGTTCACGCTATTGCTCACAACCTTGGTGGTATGTACGGTATTCCTCATGGTCTTGCAAACGCAGTTATTCTTCCATATGTTCTTGATTACTTCGGTGAAACAGCATATAAGAGACTTGCAGAGCTTGCAGACGTTGCAGGTATTTCAGGTCCTGCTCAGGGAGACAGAGAAAAGGCAAAGCGTTTTATTGCTGCAATCCGCGAGCTTAACGCTAAAATGAACATTCCAACAGGCTTTGAACAGATTAAGGATGAAGATATTCCTCTTATCGCAGAGCGCGCCCTCAAAGAAGGTAACCCTCTCTACCCTGTTCCAAAGATTATGGACCAGCAAGATTGCGAAGCACTTATCAAGAGCCTTAAAATATAATCTCCAATAAATAAACAGACCTCTATGAGAATTAATCTCATAGAGGTTATTTTTTAGCCATACTATTTAATTTTTCTTCCTTTTAAATTTACCGATTATTGCATCAACAACCTTAAAAATAATTATTCTGAGAATTGATGCGGCGATAATACCGCCACCGATTGCTATAGCAACCTCGGCTGTAAGTAAAAGGAAATGGCCAGCTTCAACATAGTTAGAATTAAGCAGATTGCTCATACTGTAATAAAGAGAACCACCGGGAACAAGAGCAATTATACCCGGTAACAAAAACACTGTTGAGGGTGCTTTAGCAAGCCTTGCAAATATCTCTGCACTAAAAGCACAAACTAAAGACGCAAGTAAATTCGGCAAAAAAGCGTCGCCAAAAATATCTGTAAATGCAAAATAGCAAACACAGGCAAGCAAACCATCTATACCGGCAAGTATCCAATGAGCCGGCTTTAATCTGAAAAGAATCGCAAAACCGATTGTACTGATAAAGCCGGCAATTATTTTAATTATAACAGGTGTCATGCAGCTACACCTCCGAATACCATAATTGCAACAATGAAGCCGAATGCAACCATAACAGCAGTCATAATCGCCTGAACAAACTGAATAAGCCCTGATATTGTATCACCAAACAAAAGGTCTCTGACAGCATTACCAAAGGAAAGACCGGGAATAACAAGCATTATTGTACCAATCATTATCATATCTATATTGTCGCCAAGACCTAATTTATGAACAACAAGACCTGCAAGAGCGCCAACAAAAGAAACTGCAACAGTATAGAGCATCTGGTTGCCGAATTTTATTTTATGAAGATTGAGAGCAGATACAAAGAATCCTGCGACAGCTGCTGCAAGGCCATCATACAATGTTCCGCCGAAGAAAACAGCAAAGCCGCCCGCAGCAATAACGCCTCCCAAAAGAGCGAGATACCTGTTAAAAGGCTTAGAATTCATTATATCTTCAATATTCTTATCAATTTCCTCAAGGGAAACAGCACCACTGCAAACGCTTCTTGAAAGGTCGTTGATTTTATCAAGCCTATACATATTATTAGCTGTTTTGTAAACTCTGCGCACCTGTGAAGCTGTTGTACCGTCTTCCATACGCACACCTGCAATAACAAGAGACGGAAGCGCAAAAACATCTGTATGTACAGAACCATATGCAGAGCAGATTCTTGTTACTGTATCTTCAATTCTGTGGGGCTCACCGCCACATTTCAAAAGATTTTCACCAATATCAAGAGCCTTACAAAGAATATATTCTGCAGTAAAGCCTTGGTCATTCAAGCAAGCAACCGGCTTTGCTACTTTGATTTTTCTTTTTTTCACAAAAACACACCTTTATTTTCGGCTTTTACGCCAATCAATATAATCCTGAAGAATTATTTCTGCGGCAACAGAATCAACAACAGCTTTACGCTTTTTGCCACGCACATTATTTTCACTTAAAATTCTGTGAGCCGAAACTGTTGTCAGGCGTTCATCCCAGAATTCAACAGGAATCTGAGTACGTGCTTTAACAAGCTCACCTAATTCCTTACATGCATCCGCCCTGAAGCCTTGAGAACCATCCATATTCTTAGGAAGACCTATAACAATTGTTTCTGCCTTTTTATCGATGGCAAGATTAACTATTTTATCCGCAAGCGTCTCAGAATTCCATTCAGCAAGAACACCAACAGGAGAAGCAAGCATTTCAAGTTTATCGCAAATCGCAATACCTGTTCGTTTATCGCCATAGTCAACAGACATTATTATCATAAAATACCTCAAAAGTGGCTGATAAATATATCAGCCACTAATATTATTTAAAATAAATTTTAATCCCAATTGTGCCTTATAGCAGCCGCAACCTGAGCCTGAACTGTAGTGTCGCTTGGCGCCTGAGTTACAGGAGCCTGAACAGAGGTTGTAGGCTGCGTAGTTGCAGTAGTTGTTGGCGGAACAGTAGTTGGAGGCGCTACAGTTGTAGCAGGCTTTGTTGTTGAAGGAGCAGTTGTTGAAACTTCTGTAGTTGTTGCAGTATTAGGGATAACATCCGGAATACCCTGACCAATACCATTTCTTATAGCGCAATCCTTACATTTTGAAGGAATGTCATTCGATTTATAGTAGCCTGTTGCCTTTTGTGCACATTTTTCTGTAGCAATATCACCTGAAATTTTACAGTATGTTCTTGCAACAACACCACTTGCAGTCGGGAATGAAAGGCTGTCAAGGTCTTTATGAGCAGCATTCATAACCTTGCTGTAAAGTTTACCTGCAGGGTTACCATATCGCGTTGAAATCGGCTCCGGAATATCGTAACCATACCAACAAGCAGCTACATAGTACGGTGTGCCACCAACATACCAACGGTCATGTTCATCAGTTGTAGTACCTGTTTTACTGAAGTTTGTGAATCCGCTTACACCGTAGCCACTACCTGTTCCACGAGTTGAAACAGTTTCAAGAAGCTCTCTCATAACGCCGGCTGTTCTTTCGGAAATAACCTGGTCGCCCTCATCATCACCTGCTTTAAGAAGAACCTCGGTACCATCGTTATTTGTAACCTTATAATATGAATAAGGCTTGTAATAATAACCATTATTACCGAAAATTGCGTATGCAGCAGCCATCTCAAGTGTTGTTACACCCTGGCTCATACCACCAACGCAGATTGATGAATAGTTTCCGTCGTAGTCAGGGTCATTTTCATCTGTAACAAGGTGTTTAAAATGAAGGTCATCGGAAAGGAAGTCAAAACAAGGACTGATACCTAAACGGCGGACAATCTGAGCAGGTACAGTATTAAGAGATTGCTGAAGTGCATATTGAACTGTAACAAATTTATCAGGTGAACCTGCGTTACCGCCATAGTTAACAGGCCAACGAGATGAACCCATCCTGATACCATAGTTCTGTACCATTGTTGACCATGTAACAAGTCCATCTTCAACTGCAGGAGCAAAAACTGACAGTGGTTTTATAGATGAACCTGGCTGACGCGGTGAATTACAAGCTCTGTTAAGTCCACGAAAGCTCTCTTTTTCGCCCGCACCACCGACCATAGCAACAACTCTGCCATTATAGTCCATAATAGTCATAGCAGCCTGAGCAGCCGGGTCATCTTCTGTACCTTCTTTTTCAGGCATTGTTTCGCGGTTAATAAAGACTTTTTCTGCTGCTTTCTGAACATCAAGGTCAACGGCAGTATAAATTCTCAAGCCACCAAAGAAAACCTTACGCCAAGCCTCATTGTATGTTAACTCATACTCGACCATCAGGTCTTCAATAACCTGGTCAATAACATATTCGACATAGTAGGAAGATTTGCCATCTTCTTCAGTACCGCTTACTTTAACATCATCCTCTGTATATTCTTTTTCATCTTTTTCTTCGTCTTTTGTTACCTGGCTACCTTTATAATTCTCACTGTTAGTGAAAATAAGCTCATAATCAAGGGCTTCCTCATATTCTTTCTGAGTAATAGACTCATTATCTCTCATACAAGTAAGGCAATATCTCTGCCTACCCATATTACCGTCCTCGTCCTTATCAAGTAAAGCAGAAAGACCATCCTTGGTTAATGGGTCAAAGGTAGCCGGAGCTTTTGTAATAGAAGCAATTACAGCACATTCAGCCGTATTTAAATCTTCAACATTTTTGCCAAAATAGATTTCTGCTGCAGTTTTAATGCCGTAGCATCCATTGCCTAAGTAAATAGTATTAAGGTAGAATTCCATAATGGTCTTCTTATGATAAAAACGCTCAACGTTAAGCGCATTAAGTATCTCGTAGAATTTACGGGAAACTGTTCGACCATTTTCTTTAGTAACGTTCTTAATAAGCTGCTGAGTTATTGTTGAAGCACCACGCTCAAAGCCGGAACCAACAACACCGAGAATAGTGCCATACCAGTCAACTCCCTGATGCTCCTCAAAACGCTTATCCTCAAGGTCGCGGAATGCGTCAACCATATCCTGTGGAATATCGTCATACTCTATCCACACACGATTTTCTGCGCCGTGAAGACGAAGAAGTTCAACAAGCTCCTTGTTAGAATCGTAGGCGTAAATAATACTGGTCTGTGCCTGATTTGCCTTATAAATATCAAGGTCAACCTTTTTGTCGCCTTCGATATAATCAACAGCAAAATTATACACATAGCCACATGCTACAATACCGCAGATAAGCGCAATACTGCACACAACAATAGCAACACGCATAAACTTTTTAAATCTTGGGTGTTCTTTTTTAGGTTTGCGTTGCTTTTTTACCTTAGACTCACCTTTTTTTAGAATCTTAGGTACATTCAAGCGTTTTTCTTTCATTCAGGAATCCTCCTTAATAGATAGATATATATAAATCGAAACTTGTTACGCCATATTTGTAACAACTGTTTCGGCAACCGCCATGTCAAAAGGTGTTGTTAATTTAATATTAACATCCGAACCCTCAACAAGTTTTACTCTGTAGCCTCTATCAGCAAAAATTGAAGCAACATCAGTATATTCAGCGAGTTCACTTTCAGATAAAGAGTTTATAAGGTTATTTAACTCCGGCAATCTGAAGCTCTGAGGCGTCTGCACTCTGAAAAGCTCTGCTCTGTGAAGATGCTCTGTAAAGAACTGCCCCGTTGAACTTCTTATAACTGAATCGTAAACGGGCATTACAGTATTACAGGCACCATATTCTTTTACAGCCTCAATATTCTCTTTTATTATTCTTGAATCAATAAATGGTCTTACAGCATCGTGAGTCAGGATAACATCATCCTCGCGGATATTGAACTGCTCCGATAAGAATCTACAACCATTTTTCACAGAGTTGTTTCTGTTTGTTCCACCAGGAATAATAAATATATTATTCATTGAAACGCCGTATTCGAGCAATGTGGCTTTGGTATATTCTATCCAATCAACAGGGCAACATATAACGCCTGCTCTGAATGAACCGAAATCTTCAAAATTGCGGACCGTACGCACAAGAATCGGTACATCCCCTACTTTGAGAAACTGTTTAGGAAGCTCGGGCGATTTCATTCTTGAACCAATGCCACCGGCAAGAATCATATAATATAAATTCATATTTATTTACTTTCCTTGTCCTGATTTTTCCTTTTTACATCAAAACCCTTAGTGCTCTCTTTTTTAAATAAAATCTTGAAGGTCATTATAATCAATTTAAAATCGAGAAGCAATGAATAGTTTTGTATATAGATTAAATCCATTTTTAACTTATTGTATGCAGATGTATTATATTTACCAAAAACCTGAGCATAGCCTGTAAGACCACCTTTAACTTTGTATCTGTTGACAAACTCAGGTATCTGCTCAGAATATTCTGCAACATGCTCAATTCTTTCCGGTCTCGGACCAACGACAGACATTTCACCTTTAAGAATATTAAACAGCTGAGGAAGCTCATCTAACCTGAAGCTTCTTATAATTTTGCCGATAGGTGTAATACGTTTATCGTTATCAACCGCAGGCTGAGGACCATCCTTTTCCGCATCAACAACCATACTTCTGAATTTAATAATATCAAATGTTTTCAAGTCTTTTGTGCAACGCTTCTGTTTATAGAAAACAGGGCCTCTGTCGTAAAGCTTTATTGAAAGAGCAACAAGTAGCATAATCGGAGATAAAACAATAATACCAGCCAGGGATATTATAATATCAATAATCCTTTTAACTGCACGTTGTTCAACTGTAAGTCCTGTTGAAGAGCATTTTAAAATCGGTGAATCAAAATACGTTATATCTGAAGCACTTCTTACAATAATATCGGAAATTTTTGGAATAACATAAACAACCTTATTCTGCTGATAACAATATTTAAGTATATCATTACGAAGTCTTGCAGGAACATCGCAGATAATAACGCCTTCGTAACGGTCAACCTTCTGAATAAGACCTTCAAACCCTTCGTCAACATTAGCTGACTCTGCAATAACAAACTTATCTTCCATCTGGCTCATTTTGTAAACAATTTCAGTTGCAAGATGGCTACCATAAATAATGATAAGTTTTTCAGGTGGACTGAGTTTGTAAACCACCTTTGAGGAAAGGAACGCCCAAGCAACAAGAGCAACAACCTCAAGAAGAATAATTGCGAGCATACCTCCTATTGGCGCAATAACTGCTTCAATAAGACAAATCTGAGCATATGCAATTGCGTTGGAGAAAAGAAGCGCAATTGATTCATAGATTATAATTTCACTTTTTCTCAATTTGTCAATTTTAAACATACCCATTATGAGGCTTGTTACAAACAAAACAGCAAAATATTCAACTGTTATGAAAAGTTTACCCTTATCATCATATGGAAATCTGAAAAAGGGATTGTAAAAATCCTGCCATATGAAATAGTAGATATAAGTTGAAACAAGGCAAAACAACGTTATTGCCGTTCCTCGTATAGTTGTACGATATTGTTCAATCTTTTTCATAAAACCTCACAAAAGATAGCGGACTTGCAAATCCGAAAATAGATTGAATACATTTATAGAAAGGAGGACTTTCTATGAATATACTCGCACTTTTAAGTAATTTAATATGCTTCATTCTGCACGTTACCGACACCGACAATTTTCCGAAGCCTCTTTCAAAAAAAGAGGAAGCTGAGGCAATCGAGAAAATGAAGAATGGTGATGAAAGCGCAAAAAAGCTTTTAATAGAGCATAATCTTCGCCTTGTAGCACATGTAGTAAAAAAATATTACACACAAACAGATTATGACGACTTAATTTCTATCGGCACAATAGGATTAATAAAGGGAATCAACAGCTTTAATCCTGATAAAAACGCAAAGCTTGCTACCTATTGTGCGCGATGCATTGAAAATGAACTACTGATGTATTTTCGGTCAACTAAAAAACAAACAGGAGAAATATCCTTTGACGAGCCAATTGATACCGATAGCGAAGGAAACCCTTTAACACTCATGGATATTATTGCCATAGAAGACACCATTGTTGATGAAATCGACACGCAAAACAAGTTGATAAAATTAATCAGGATAATAAAAGATTTGCCTGAAAATCGTGATAAAAAAATCCTGGTTATGCGCTACGGCTTAAACGGAAACCCACCACTAACACAAAGAGAAGTAGCCCAAAAACTTAAAATATCCCGTTCATATGTATCCCGTATTGAAAAAAGAATCTTAAACGAATTCAAAGATTTACTATGACCTTGGAGATAAAGTTATCTGATACCTTACAGGTGTGCCATGCTCGTCAACAGAACAGATAAGAGCAACATTGAATTTTTTATAATAATCCAGATTAGCCCCAGCCTTAATTCGAACATCAAAAAATACTACTTCAAGACTCATTTTAACCTGAGAAATTTTTTCATGTACTAATTTAACATCATCAGGATGAATGTAACTTAATGCAGTTTCAACGGCTTCAGCGGAACGATTCGAAAAAATATTATGACCTAAAATTTCAGTTGCATTCTGAGTTATATTGAGGCGCTGTCTTGTAATATCATAAATAGCCCAAATTGTACCACTATTGAGAATCCCGTAGAACGCAACAGATGGATCAAGCTCATTGATAACTTTATTTGGGGCTTCAGATTTTCTTGCGAAAAGTCTTTTACGCTTTTGGAAATCATTAAGAAGTGCATCAACACCTTCAACCGGAGCTGCAGAATGGGAAAACTCAGTAAATCCGCCATTGAACATCATTTCTTTCTCATAGGTCGAAATCTCATTAGGTACAGTTACATCTTTAACAAACTTTTTAAGGATTCTGAGCGTATCCGCACAATATTTAATGTTGCCATTTGAGCATACAGCGTGAGCAATATACTCGGATTTAACGACATACCTGTCAAACAAATCATAAACGTGGCAATAATTGTGGATATACCTTGCACCAAGAAGGTATACGCCTAAGCCGAAACCAAGCTTGTGAACATACTCTGAAAAATTTCTGAGTCTGTTAATATTCATACTATCAAGAACATACTGAGGCAGAAGAATTGTCAAATCGATATCAGTGCAATCGTTCTCTTCCTTAAAGCTTTTCAGCTCCTGAAGAAGCGATGGCAAATCATCTTTAGAGAATATTGTGTAAATAGATACAGGCGGAAGTGCTTTACCTGAATTTCGAAGAGCAATAAGGTTATACATAAGGCTTTTTATGGAAACAATACTAAGGTTTTTAGCATTTTTATCGCTGATATTTATATCATAAAAAGCTTCAGGAGAAAGCACATTGGTTGAACTGAATGAATTGTAAGGAATATAATCGTAGCAAATAAGTCCACCTGTTTTTGCGTCAATTACAGGATGGAACAACGGCTCATAATTACCTTTTGCTCTATCCTTGGTAAAGCTATCACCAGTTACTGAGAATGACGCTATATTCTGCATATTTGAGTTAAAGAACGCGTATGAACTTGTACCATTCATTTTAGCGGTTTTTGCTGCATATTCAGAAGCAATTGCAAGGCTCTTAAAGTCCTTGCCATCATTAGGATACCTTGCAATACCCATTGATGCTGTGAAAACACCTGATTCAGTTGCAGTTTTATAAGGTTTTTTAAGAAGATTATGAAGACCTTCAATAAAAACGGCAACCTCTGCCTGATTTGTAACATTCTTAACGAACAAGTAGAATTTATCAGAAGATGCTTTACCAACAATTTTATCTATTGAAGAAACACCTCTTAATTTAGAAGCAAATTCTTTAATAAGAACGTTACCGTACTCGTAACCAAAAAGGTTGTTACAGGTACTCATGTTATCAATATCAATATGAATAAGGAGGTTTTTGGTATTTATATTGTCTCTCAGATATGAATTAACATCAATTTCAAACTGCTTCTGAAGCAGAAGACCTGTTAATGAGTCAGTAACACCAAATCCGCGTTTTATATCGGTAAGCATTTCATCATGATCGTAAACATTGAAAACACCATTAAGCCCGATAAGGTTGTCATCATCGTCGCATTGGAATATAATGAAACCGACGGCAAGATATTCTTCACCGTCTCTTATAACACGGAACTCAACTCGTGTTTTGCGCTTACCTGCTTTACACAGTTCACCGAAAGCCTCAAGGTTGACCTTTGCAGCGAACCTTGCAGCATCTGCAGGATGACATATTCTCAAACACTGTGAAATAGCCTCAGTAAAGTTTTTAGGAACATATGGGAAAAGCCATGTCCAATTACCGCGGACAACATTAAAGTAGCCTTTTTTAATATTAGCTTCAAAAATAATATCGTGGCCGGCAAGAACAGATTCTTCAGTCTCAGAAAACTTGCTGTTTTTCTTTTCTTCTTTTAGTTCAACAGGAGCAACGGGGACTAAATTTTCAGGAAATTTAGGTAAATCGCTTTTAAATTCTCTCTCAATTTTTGCAAATTCAGGAAGAACCTTTTCAAAGCATTTAAGAAGTTTAGGTGAAAACTGACCGCAACCACCCGCCATAATCAAATCAACTGCATCCTCGTGAGAAAGCGCAGATTTATATGGTCTGTGGCTTGTAAGAGCATCATAACAGTCGCAAATAGCAACAACCTGAGCAGAAATTGGCGTTTCATCCCCAACAAGACCTTCAGGATAGCCTCTGCCATCCCACCTCTCGTGATGGTAATGGCAAATTTCCTGACAATATTTGAAATATTGGTTTTCTGCATCAATACCATCAAGCATATTGAGAAGTGAGTAACCACGGGTAGTATGAGTCTTCATAATTTCAAACTCATCTTCTGTAAGTCTGCCGGGCTTAAGCATAATTGCATCAGGAATAGCAATTTTACCAATATCATGAACAGAAGAAGCATAATAAATATACTCTGCCTGTTCTTTTGTTATATTATATTCAGGACAAGATTTCATTACTGAATCTGTAAGAGCCTTTGTAAAATAACGAATTCTTTTAATGTGCTGACCGGACTCAAGGTCTCGGCTTTCGATAGCAGCAACAAGAAGCTCAACAAGGTCATAGTTGATTGTCTGCATTCTTGCGCTCTGTTCTTTAAGCTTATTGGTCTGATTAAGAATTCTTTTTGTATGAATCTGAGTAAGATTATATATCTGGAATTTTAACTGACGGATTTCCGCAATATTCTGAAAGCGTCTGTAAGCAAGCTCATAATCAAAATGTTCAGGAAAAACGTCATATGCAAATGAAGCAAAACCTGATTTTTCAAACTCGTACATAGCATCAAAGGATGTAAAAAGAATAGGAATTTCCGCAAAAAGACCTGCTTCAGAAAGTTTTGAAAGAATCCAGCTTGATTCTTTTGTATGAGGCATTTCATCCATAACAAAACACACATTTTTACTTGAATGAAAATCAATATCAGTCCACGATTCAGAAGAATACGTGCACAGACTTAAATTTGAGTTCAGATCAAGCATCTCAATTAAACGAGAATGCTTCTCTTTGGAGTCGGTAAAAAAGATAACTGAGCTGTTTTTCAAAGATACCACCTCATAATAACGTAATATAACAGTTTGATATTACCATTTCACATATAAAAAGTCAATAAAACCATATATAATGTAATATATTGTAACCAAATCAATAAAGTGCAAAACGCAAAGTGTAAAGCGCAAAATGACATCTGTAACAAAGTTTTCACCTTGACATGGGAGTTATATTTTGATAAAATACCGATTGTTAAATATGGAGATGTACCCAAGAGGCTGAAGGGTCCGCACTCGAAATGCGGTAGGTCGTGAACAACGGCGCAAGAGTTCAAATCTCTTCATCTCCGCCAAACGAACAACTCAACCATACGGTTGGGTTGTTTGTTTTATAGGCTAACTGTTACAAGAAGAGATTTGAACTCCACTCGGCGAAGCCGAACATAATCGGATTAACGAGCGCAGCGAGTGTGAAAGGCAAAGCCTTTCAAATCTCTTCATCTCCGCCAAATAAACAGCTCAACCAAACGGTTGGGTTGTTTGTTATATAAATTTAATGTTACAAGAAGAGATTTGAACTCCACTCGGCGAAGCCGAACACAATCGGATTAACGAGCGTACGCGAGTGTGAAAGGCAGAGCCTTTCAAACCTCTTCATCTCCGCCAATATAGAAGACATCCTGAAAATAAAAATTTCAGGATGTCTTCTATATATTTTTTACTCTTTTGGTAGCTTAACAATTACCTTGAACAAATCACCATCTATATTTATTATAAGTTCACCATTTTGAAGCTTACAAAGGTCCTTTGCAATAGAAAGACCTAATCCGTTACCCTCATTTGCACGGGATTCATCCCCTCTTACAAATCTTTCTGTAAGAGTTTCAGGTGAAATGTTAAGCGGTTCCTTTGAAACATTTTTAATTTCAAAATAGCCGTATTTTTCATCCTCGTAAACAGAAGCATACACTCTTGTATTAGGTGCAGAATATTTCTTTGCATTACTGAAAAGGTTAGAAATAATTCTGTAGGTTTTCACACTGTCTGCAAACACAATAGGCGCTTTTTCAGGCTCTGTGAACTTGATTTCATTTTTATTGCTTTCAAAATCAGGTGAAAATTCAACAATTGCCTGAACTGCAAGCTCGGAAAGATTTAACTTTGTTTTGTTAAGCTGAACATTGCCTGTTGAAACCTTCGAAGCTTCAATCAAATCCTCAATAAGCCTTTTAAGCTTTGCGGATTGAACGTTGATTACACCAATATACTCCTTCGCCTTTTCATCTTCAATTTCGCACTTATTAAGTAATTCTGAATAATTTATCAAGGATGTAAGCGGTGTTTTCAGGTCGTGGGAAACATTTGTGATAAGCTGTGTTTTCATCTGCTCATTTTTGATAGCTTCCGCTACCGCTTTATCAAGTGCTTCATTTGAATTTTCAAGGTTTTTAGCAAGAGTCTGAAGTGATTTTTCAACGTGCTTATCTGTAAACTCAACGTTTTTATGCTCACCTGATGCAACGATAATTTTATCGAGATTATTTATATATTTAATCACGAAGAAACAAACAATGAAGTCAAAAACAACAATAATCGCACCAAATGTGAACATAAATAATCCGTCAAAGCCTGTAAACCATTCTGCAAAAGAAATAAATAGGCATATGAATGCATTAATTAAAAAGAATAAAACACAACATACAGCAACCTGCCATTTAAATACCTTGGGCTTATATTCAAAAAGTTTTTTAAGCTTACGGAATAAATAAACAATACCACAACAGAATTTATATAAAATCATATATATCAAGGATTTTTTGATAATTGATTCCCCTGCTTTGATTATTCTCACAACAGATGAAAGCCACTCTGTAAAAATCATAAACACCAATACAAATGCACAGCTGATTAACACAAGAAAATCGTGGGTAAAAATAAAGCTGTCAAAATACTCTGTGCCGAAATCAAGTGCATCGTGCATGCAAATATAAAGGAAGATATATAATCCTACAACAGCAGCAAGGTGCAAATCTGTAGGCAACTTATCAATAAACGAAAGCTTTGCTTTGTCGCTTCCTGCTTTTCTGCCGTTAAGCCTTAACCATACAACAAGCATTATAACTGCAATAACAAGCATTACGGCAAAATAAAGAATAATATCTATTACCTTTTCGGAGCGTGCAAAGTTAAAGGTTTCATATAGCCTGCCGTATATATCATCCGCTTCAAAGGATTCATCAAAATACATACAAAGAACATTATAATCGCCGTGCTCAAGTGTTTCGCTTATATTAGAAAGAACAAAGCCCTTAACATCGTAATTACCCTTGTTTGCAAGAACATATCTTTCGTTATTTTTTAAATTCTGAGGAATTTTCTCAATATTAGCGTAAACATTCCCATCAAAATCAACTACATAATATTTTAAATTTTCTCTGCTTTCCAAAGCAGATAATTGATTAAGCGAAACTCCGTAGTTTTCTTCTACAACTGCACGCGCATAGTCATCATATTGCTCAGAAATAGATTCAGCTGCCTGCTCTGTTGTGAAATTGAGCTGAACCTGAAAATAGAAATCAGGCGTAATTGTGTTGAATTCATCAGACATTTGTGTGTTATACGTTGTATCGAAATACTTTTCAAAAGCATCAGCTCTCACAAGGCTTTCGTATAAAAGAAACTCCTGTCCCTTTGCATTTACGAGAATTTTCTGTGCTGTTTGTATGCTTTCAGGGTCATCTGTGTTTACATATACCTTTGTGGCATATTCTTCAGGTAAGGTTACATCTATTTCATCATCGTATTCATAATAGCTGTCATCCCAATTCTCAACAGCATAGCGAAGCTCTTCTTCGATTATATTTGATTTATAATCAAGAAATTTATTTAGAACTTCATCAGTAACAGTTTTTTTCTGAGCATCAAACTCAGCTGTAAGCTTGCCGGCATTATTTGCCGAAAGATTCAGGCAATAGTAAAAGTCCATCTGGAATCTGTCAAGAAAGCCATCAGATTCAAAGAAAGTCAATTCAGGATCCTCTTTAAAATACTGTGAAGGACCTACGGCAATGCAATTAAGGAAAACCTGAAAAGCCACAGAAAAGCTGAGGCAAAATGCAATTACTGCAATCAGCCAGCATAGAAACTTTGTGAATAATGAATACTTAAATTTTTTCAACCTTGTATCCAAGACCCCACACCACCTTTAAATATTTAGGTTCTTTCGGATTAATCTCTATCTTTTCGCGGATGTTCTTAATATGTACCGTAACCGTTTTCTCAGTTTTAAAAGCAATTTCATTCCATACCGCTTCATAAATCTGAGAGCTTGAAAGCACCTTACCCATATTCTGCATAAGATATTCTAAAATGCTGTACTCTCTTGCAGTAAGTTTAACGCTCTCACCATCAACAGTAACCTCTTTTGTGTCAGTGTTAAGTGTTAAGCCACCTGTAACATACATATTCTCTGTTTGCACAAGGCTCCCAAGACTAACATAGCGCCTTATCTGTGAACGAACACGGGCAACAAGCTCCAAGGGATTAAAGGGCTTTGTAACATAATCATCACCACCAAAGCTAAGACCTGTGATTTTATCAGTATCCTCACTTTTAGCAGATAAAAAGATTATTGGGAAATTATATTTCTCCCTGATTTTTATTGCCGTTCTTAATCCGTCAAGGCGTGGCATCATAACATCCAGCACAAGACAATGAATTTCGTTCTTTTCAACGAGCTCCAACGCCTCTATGCCATCGGATGCAGTAAGCACATCATACCCTTCACTATCAAGATAAATCTTAATGGAGTCAAGTATTGCCTTATCATCATCACAAACAAGAATACGATACATTTTCATTCCTCCGAAAAACAATAGGATCTATATCCTGAGTACAGAATACAACACCAAAATCAATATAAAATTCAAAAAAAGTAAAGAAATAATTAAGATTACAAATTTATTTTAATACTTTATTTCATATGTTTCAACCTAAACACTTGAAAATGGAAAAAATTACAGATATGATAAGAGTAAAGGATGTGTAGAACATGATGGAAATCAACGTACACTTAAATAACCCTTCAACTACAAACGGCGGTAAATTTCAGGGTTGGGGTACAAGCCTTTGCTGGTGGGCAAACAGACTTGGTTATTCCCCTGTTCTCATAGAAAAATCTGCAAAGCTTTTCTTCTCAAAGAAAGGGCTCAATCTTAACATTATGCGATATAATATCGGTGGCGGAGATGACCCCGAGCACAAGCACATTACAAGAACAGACTCAATGATTCCGGGCTGGCTTGAATATAACAAAGATGCAAATGAATACACATATAATTACTCCGCAGACATAAATCAACTAAATGTTCTCAAGGCTTGCTACGAAGCAAACAAAAACAGTTATGTTGAGGTATTTTCAAACTCTCCGCCATACTTTATGACAAAAAGCGGTTGCTCCTCAGGTGGTGAAAATCCAAATGAAAATAACCTTCGTGATGACTGCTATGAAACATTTGCAAAATACCTTGCAGATGTTACAGAATACATCAATAACACGCTCAATATAAAGGTCAGTTCCATTTCACCAATGAACGAGCCAAATACCGATTTCTGGCAATATTTCAGCGAAAAACAGGAAGGCTGCCATTTTGATGCAGGCGAAAGTCAGAACAGAATTTTACTTGAAACTGCAAAACAAATAAAGCTTAAAAACCTTAATGATATTGAAATAGTGGGAAGCGACGAAACCTCAACAGACAAGGCAATTATAGCTTATAACGCATATTCAGATGAAGTAAAAAATGTTTTAGACAGAATAAGCACTCATTCATACGGCACCGAGCGTATAAAAGACCTTGGTGAGCTTATGAAAAAAGAAAGCAGAAACCTTTGGATGAGCGAAACAGACTGGGGCGATGTAAGTGGTGAAAACGCAGGTGAAATGGGAGCAGGTCTGTGGCTCGCTAAAAAAATTATTTCCGATATAAACGCTCTTTCCCCTTCTGCCTGGGTGCTCTGGCTTGTCATTGATTTTCATAAAAGCAAAGACGGCTTCTGCGGTAACAAGGATTTTGGTATTCCTGATAAAGAAAATGGCTTTTGGGGTCTTGCCTTTGCAGACCACGATACAAAAGAAATTCTTCTCACTCAGAAATACTACTGCATGGGTCAATTCAGCAGATACATAAATGTTAACGATACAATTCAGCATATTAACAAGGATGTCCTGTGCGCCACAAACGATAAAGAGGTAAAGTTAGTTGTCGTAAACGATAAAACGGCTCAAATGCCCCTTAAAATCGATTTAAATGACACAAACAGATGTATATCATCAGTTAAAGCTATCCGTACAAGCGGAAACCTTCAAAACGGCGAAAGCTGGTACGAGCTACCCGAAGAAATAATTAGCAAAAATATTTATGAAACAACTTTAAAAGGGAATTCAGTTACAACACTTATATTCATGTAAAAAAATACTCTGTGCTACATTCAATGTAACACAGAGTTTTTTTATAAAATTATTTCAATACCTATAAGAGCTGCAAGCAAGGTTGGAACAGCAATAATGACACCATTTTTTATAAAGTCCTTAAATGATAATTTTATGCCGTACAGTTTAAGAATTGATGACCACATAATTCCTGCGAGAGCGCCTACAGGCGTAAGGTATGCGCCTATATTGGAACCCGCAACAGTAGAATAAACAGCTTTAAGATATTCATTGCCTGTAAACGAAACATTATTTAAAACCGAGCTGAACAATACGCTCATAGGAATATTATTTATAATATTTGCAGTTGCAACTGACAAAAAGCCGAAAGAAAACACAGAGCTTGCTGAATTCAGGAAACTCGCAATAAGATTTGTTGCACCAACATAATCTAGAGATAAAACAATTGTAAACATTGAAAGTACAAAAGGAACGAGCTCAAAGGGAAGTCTTACAACAGTTCTGTATAAAACATTTGGTTTCTTTCTTCTTTTAAGATAAACAAGGCAAACACATATAAATAAAGATAATGCAAAGCCTGCAGAAATTATCCACATAGGAAGATTTATGTAAGAGCTCACCGTTAAAAACAAGGTGCAAAGTCCAAGATGTATAAGGCCTAAAACAACAAGCTTTTTATCCCTTAGTTTTTCATTTTGAACGCTGATTTCAATCGGCTTTGAAAGATGCTTCCTGAAGATAAAATACAGCACCGCAAAGGATGTTAACCCTGCCATAATTGTAGGAACAAGCATAACCTTTAAATAGCTTATAAAGTCAACACCCGATGAGGATGCAAGATAAATATTTGTGGGGTTACCTATAATAAGCGCCATACTCCAGGTGTTTGCTGCAACAAATTCGGCTATAAGATACGGCATAGGGCTTATTTTTGCTTTGTTGGAAAAGAAGCATATAAAAGGTGTAAAGGTTAAAATTATTATATCATTTGATGTAAAAACAGTAAGAACAGAAACTGTTATATACATCAATGTAAAAAGCTGTTTCTGACTACCCTGCGCTTTTGATAAAACAATGTTCGCAAGATACCTGAAAAAGCCTAATACATCAAGAAAAACAGAAAGTGCGGTCATACTGAAAAAGAGAACAAGTATTTTCAGAGGATTCACAGAAGTATCCGCTGTAAGACCATTGAAAAACTCATTTAACGGTAAGCTTCCGCTTATTAAAAGCACAATCGCACCAATAAGAGAAACAATCCAATATGTACCAAATTTGAATTTTCCTATTTTTATATCCGGTTTGAACAGAACAGATAAAAGCACTAAAAGCGCCGTTATACAACAAACCAAAACAGTAAAAATCATATTAACCCACCAAAACACCAAGACTACTGATAGCCTTGGTGCATATTTTTATCTTCAGAATTTTATCATAACATACGCTATAATTCAATAGGAATCATGCTATCGATTGAAATTTCATCAGGCGAAACAATGCAGTCAACTGCAAGTACCTTTACACCTGCTTTTTGAGCATTTCTCAAAGCATCGCCAAAGGCTTTATGTGTTATATCGTTAGATGTAAATTTATAGACGCCTTTCATCTGTATAACAAAAAGAATGTACGCCTCATAGCCTTCTTTAATAGCAGAAACAAGCTCATTAATGTGCTTTATTCCTCTTTCGGTTGGCGCATCCGGAAAAGAGGCAACGCCATCATTTTCAAGCGTAACACCTTTTACTTCAAGGAACGCTTTACGACCATTGTCTTCAATATAAAAATCAAACCTTGATTTGTTGTATGTAAACTCACGTCTTATCGTGGCATTCTTCGAAAAAAGCGCACCGCCTTTAAGCCATTCTTCTGCAACATCATTAGGAATTTGCGAATCCATATTTATAAGAACGGTATCTTTTTTTGTTTCCTTTTCAACCGCAATCAAATCATACTTTATTTTACGAGCAAGATTGTCTGATTCATATAGATATACAGTTGCATTGTTAACAAGGAGTTCTTTGCAACGACCTGTATTTTTTACATGAACAGTTTCTTCTACGTTGTTTATAAGCACCCTTGCTATAAATCTGTTAGGACGTGAAACAAACTGCCCTTTAACAACATTTTTATATTTCATTTAATTTAACACCACATCAAAGAATAACATTAATGAGAAGCCGACTAATAAAGCGTAGGTAGCTCCCCTTTCATTACCATGGGAATGAGTTTCCGGTATTATTTCATCGCTTACAACGTAAAGCATCGTACCACCCGCAAAGGCAAGAGCAAAAGGAAGAATAAACGATGCCAGGCTTACTGCAAAATACCCTAAAAGCGTACCTGCAACCTCAACAAGACCTGTTGCCATAGCACATATAAATGTTCTGCGTGGCGACACACCTGCCGCAAGCATGGGACCGATTATAACCATACCCTCAGGTATATTCTGAAGAGCAATACCACCTGCAATAAGCAGTGCTTCAGTATCGTTACCTGATCCAAAACCAACGCCTGCTGCAATACCTTCAGGAAGATTGTGAATTGCAATTGCAGTAACAAAAAGAAGAACCTTATTAAGATTGGAATTGTTTTTATGTTCTTCTGTATCTACGCCAACGAGTTTATGCATATGAGGAACTAATTTATCCAAAAGGTTAAGGCAGACAGCGCCTACAAAAATACCTATAATTGTAATTAAAATGCCATATTTCCCGCCATATTCAACAGATGGAATAATAAGTCCTAACACTGCCGCTGCAAGCATAACACCTGCTGCAAACGATAGAACAATATCGCTGAATTTATGAGATATTTTTTTAAATATAAAGCCAATTATAGATCCAAATATTGTAGCTCCACCAACACCTAAAGCGGTAAGTAATACCATTTCCATAAAATCACCTCAACAAAAATTCAAGAAGACCTCTACAACCATTGTAAATATCGTTATACGTTACCTCGAAATCCCCTGTATACCAAGGGTCTGCAACATCGCCACCAACATCTGTAAAGCTCATAAGCTTATAAATTTTACTATCTTTATCGCCCTTTAGTATTATATTCATATTCCTGATATTTGCTCTGTCCATTCCAATAAAATAATCATATTTTTCATAATCAGAGTATTTCAATTGAACAGCTCTTTTACCATCGCAAAAGATGCCGTGCTTTTGCAGCTCCTTTTGAGCAGGCGGATAAACAGGGTTACCGATACCGTTCCATATTTCCTCCGCGCTTGTAGCACTTGAAGAAATATAAAACTCATCCTTCAAGCCCTTTTCTTCAACCATTTTCTTAAATATAAACTCTGCCATAGGGCTACGGCAAATATTTCCGTGGCAAACAAACATTACTTTAATCATATTTTTTATCACCAAAGCGATTATACCACAAAATATAAACTTTAAAAAGTATTTTCTATTGTTACAACACGAAAATTATGATATAATCATCAAAAAATTCCAAGAGGTATTAAAATGATTTCTCTTTTAGTTATAATTTACGTTGTATTTGTTTCATTAGGGCTTCCTGACTCTATGTTTGGCGCGGCGTGGCCTGTTGTACATACTGAGTTTCAAATTCCTGAAAGCTTTGCTTCTGTTTACGGTATAATTACAGGCGTATGCTCCGGTGGCGTCAGCTTTCTTGCAGGCTACGTTATAAGAAAATTCGGTACACCCAAAGTAACTTTAGTATCTATCCTTTTAACAGCTTTAGGTCTTTTAGGCATCAGTTTTGCACCCAACATCGTTGTTATGATGATTTTTACAGTTGTAATGAGCTATGGCGCAGGTGCTATTGATACAGGTCTTAACAACTATGTTTCTCTTCACTTCAAAGCTCGTCATATGAGCTGGCTTCACTGCTGTTGGGGATTAGGCGTAACAATAAGTCCTCTTGTTCTCTCTTTTGTTTTAGATAGCGGTAATTCATGGCGTAGCGCATACAGAATTATATCATTAATGCAGTTTTCGATCGCGTTGGCTGTCGGTTTATTTCTTAAAAAATGGATCGCATTTGATAAAAAGCAAAATATCGACATTGAAGAAGAAACGAAACAAGAAAAATCAAACGAAAAATTAAATATTTTTAAAATAAAAGGACTTATTACAAGCATACTTTCCCAAGGTTTTTACTGTAGTATGGAGTTTTTAATAGGAACCTGGGGTGCAAGCTACCTTGTTAACGTTTACGGTAGCGACCCTGCAATAGCTGCAAGATGGATTTCACTTTACTATTGCGGAATAATGCTCGGCAGATTAGTTTCCGGCTTTGTTTCAATAAAAGCCAACGACAAATCACTTATACGTGGTGGAATATTATTCTCATTTTTAGGTCTATTGTTCTTAGCATTACCTATAGGAGAAATCGCATCAGCAGGTCTTCTTTTAATCGGATTCGGTTTTGGTCCCATATTCCCAAGCATTCTTCACAGTGTTCCTGCTCGCTTCGGCAAAAAGTTTTCGGCGGATATAACAGGCTTTCATATGGGTGGCGCATATGGTATAGGCTTTTTCATGCAACTTGTTTTCGGTTTTGTTGCAACTGAAACAACCTTTAAAATAACACCATATGTATTACTTACATTCTGCTTACTACTCTTTATTATGAACGAAACAACTGAGAAGAAGGTAAAAATCAAATGAAATCAGCTTTGATACTTGAAGGCGGTGCTATGCGCGCTATATATGATGCAGGTGTGTTTGATGTTTTACTTGAAAACAGCATCGAAACAGACCTTTGCATTGGCGTTTCTGCAGGTGCACTTTTTGGTATAAACTACAAATCAAAGCAACCCGGTCGTGTTATAAGATATAATCTCAAATATTCAACAGACAATCGTTTTGTTGGGTGGCGTTCATTCCTTAAAACAGGCGACCTTATGGACAAGCAATTTTATTTCGATGACCTACCATATAGGCTTGACCCAATGGATTTAGAAACATACAAAAGTAACAAAACGACTTTAAAAGCCGTTGTTACAAACCTTAAAACAGGCAAAGCAGAATACCCTGAAATAAACGATTTAGCTGACTATAAGTGTATGGAATTTCTGCGGGCATCAGGCTCACTGCCATATTTATCACGAATCGTTGAAATCGACGGCATACCATACCTTGACGGAGGGGTAGCAGACAGCGTACCTGTTGAATATTGCCTGAATCAAGGCTACGATAAATTAATAGTTGTACTCACCCGTCCACTCGGCTACAGAAAAAGCGGAACAATTAAGTTCACAAAGCTATTCTATAAAGAATACCCTGAATTCTGCAAAACATTAAAAAACAGGAACTACATATATTCAGAACAGTATAAATTAATAGAAAAACTTGAAAGAGAAGGTAAAATCTTTGTTATAAGACCATCAAAGGTAATAAAAATCAAAGCAACAGAGAAAAATCCTGATATATTAAACGCTCTTTACACATTAGGCAGAAGCGATTGCGAGAAAGTGTTAAAAGAACTTGTTGAATATTTGGAAAAATGAAGAAAAACCCTTGATTTTCCCGAAAACATATAGTATAATACACAAGCATTCGGGAGCATAGCTCAGCTGGGAGAGCATCTGCCTTACAAGCAGAGGGTCATAGGTTCGAGCCCTATTGTTCCCACCAAATTAAAGGAATCCATTAAATATGGGTTCCTTTTGTTTTTATTAGAAAATATCAGGGCTCGAACCTTCTCGGCGAAGCCGAACATAATCGGGTGTTCGCGTAGCGAATGATGGGCAGAGCCCATCGAGCCCTATTGCACAAAAAAGAAGGAACTCACAAAGCGTGAATTCCTTTTTATCTCATTGTATTTAAATTAATTTTTCTGCCACACACAATGTATTTTTCATTATCTGAAATTATAGTATCAACAGCAACAAATTCACCCATTAAATATGCGAGATTTTCTGCCGTTGGGAGTGTGTTTGATACAGAATCAGCAGCACCTGAATGGCATTTTATAATATGTTCTCTGCTTGCACCATGAGCAATAGTAAGTCTACCACCATCATTAAGGTGAGAAACAAGATTTCCAAGCAAAACCTGCGAATTCACAAAATGAGGAAAAGCGTTATATATAACAATACAATCAAATTTTTCGTCGAAATCATAAGTCTCGGCATCATCGCAAATAACATTTATTTCAGAATATTTTTCTTTGGCAAGTTTTACCATTTCTTTTGAAATATCAATAGCGGTAACCGATTCAACATTTCTTTTAAGATATTCATCAAATAAAACACCTGTACCGCAAGCAACATCCAGTACCATTTTGCCTTCACAAACGCCTGCAATATCAAGAATTTTATTTATTGTGTTATGATTTTGTAAATTAATTGAATCCCAATTTTTCGCACAATCATCAAAAAAGGCTATAACATCTTTTTTATTCATATTATTCCCCTGCTTTTTGCGCTGATTTAAAGTGAAGCTCTCGCATACCTTCAACCTCATCGCATATAGGCTTAAGGTTACAGGATGCACAATCAAAGGTCATATCATTCATAACACGATTCAAGGTTTCTGTAATAGTTCTGTTTTTTTCTGCAAGTGATTTGATAGCGGAATAATCTACAGAGACATCTGTAATAAAAATAATTCTTACACTCTTAACCTGCGGAATTTCTTTATATTTACTTATAAGCAAATTACCGATTTTATAAAAATCAAGACCATTTTTCAAAGCACTTTTTGAAACACGTACACTTTCTTTAAAGGATGATGAAGCAGAGCGCATCATAAATCCGTCAGGAAAGCAATGATATTTAACGAACTCAATTTTTTTAATTAAGTCATAGGCTGTCTGCTCATCTTCTGTATCATCAATTTCAACTACAGCAACACGAGAATAATTACAACATGAATTAATATCACGCAAATTATTGCCCACAACAACAATTTCATCGCCTACATCACTTGTTGTAACAAGACTGAAGCCTGTACCGTTAAGCTCAAATGCCATATCACGTTGTAAAACAACCTGGCTGTAACCCAAATCTGCCCACTGCTCATTTTCACAGAAGCAGTGGACTGATTTACTGTTATTTTCAATTAAAGAATTTACCTCATTAATGAGAGAATCAAAAAATTCCATTACAGCTTTTTATCTCGTTTCATTTTGTCGTAGTGTTTTTGAAGAAGGTCATATACCTTTCTGATAAGCTTCATATCAAGGTTAAACCAATAAATAGCAAAGGTTAAAAGGAAAAGACCTGCAACAACTGCAAGAATTATTAAAAATATATCCATATCAGTTCTCCTTTGACAAGCCCTTTTGGCGTGCATATTCTGACGCACCTAAAGCACCCATAAGCTGAGGGTCAGTTGAAAGCTCAACAACCTTGATTTTCAATACCTTTTCAATAGCCTTTTTGAGACCATCGTTTTTAGCGCATCCGCCTGTGAGAGTAATGCTGTCAGTTGCACCTGCTTTTTTAGCCATAACAAAGCAACGCTTAGCAACTGCAAGCTGAATACCTGCAGCAATTTCATCCATTGGCTTACCTTCACCAACAAGTGAAATAACTTCACTTTCGGCAAAAACTGTGCACTGAGCAGTAATCGGAATTGTATTTTTAGCTTCAAGAGAAAGTTTTGAAAACTCAGGAAGACTCATTTCAAATGCATTCGCCATAGCTTCATAGAATCTGCCTGTGCCTGCAGCACACTTATCATTCATTGCAAAGTTTTTAACTGTGCCGTCTGTATCAATAGAAATACCCTTAACATCCTGACCGCCAATATCAATAATTGCCTTAACCTCAGGGTTTGTTACGTGAACACCCATTGCATGACAGCTGATTTCAGAAATGTTTTCATCTGCAAAAGGAACCTTATTTCTGCCGTAGCCTGTACCGATAAGGTAAGAAAGCTCCTGAGCTGAGTTAAGTCCTTCAACCTGTGCAATCGCATCGTTGAGGGCTATTTCTGCGCTTGCAACGGGATTAATTTTGCTTCTGTTGGTAACATTTGCAACCATTTTGCCGTTTTCATCAAGAATAACGCACTTTGTATATGTAGAGCCTACATCGCATCCACCGAAATATTTCATAAAAAACTACCTACCTTTACCACGCTAAATCGTCTTCGAAATCAAGAAGGGATGCATCAAGCGGCTCCTCTTGAAGAACTGTTTGCATATATTTGTTAACCTGCTCGCGCATATCTCTTCGGGAAATTGTGCGAGGATCCATAAGGTCCTGCTTAACCCAGATAAAATTAATATTACGCTCTCTTGCCTGGTCATCAAAAATACCGGTAAGACCATCCATACCCTTGCAGGAAATCTGGTCATACATTATAACAGTATCTGCATTATATTCATCAACAATGCGCCAGAGCTCATCCACAACATTGCGATAGCCACCCTTTGTGTGCTTACGCATAATTGAACGCTGATATGTTTTCGCAAGGTCCTTGAGCGACTGTTCTTTATCCTCTGTATCAATTTCAAGATATGAAATCATTGTTTCCATATCCATAACAACATTCATACCCCAGCAGTTTTCAAGCCAGTTTGCAAAGCTTGTGTAGTAGTTTGCAGGACAGCTCCAAACAACTGCTCTGTGGCGCATTTCTTTTGAAACAGGCGTTTTATTTTCATACGCCTTCATCATTATTTTATTAACCTTTTTATCAACCTTAAGGAATTTTTCGTTTGTGCCACCTGAAAGATTGAAATAGAAAATCCTGTATAACCAGAAGCAAGCACCTGTCATCTGAGGATAAGGTGTTTTGTTAATATCCCATTTCTGACGCTCATATTCAAGCTGTTCGTTATACATCTTCATTCTTGAGAAATATGAATCCCAGTCAAACTTTTCGCCTGTTTGTTCCTCGATGAACTTAATAAGAGCTTTAATTTCATCAACTGCATATTCCTGAACATCTTCACCGTCGTAACGAAGCGGAACACCAAAGCAATGAGTTGGCAGGTTAAGCCTTCTGTCAAGGAACGAGGAGTTCATAATTGAACCGTCGCAAGGCATATTTGTGCCAATCATACAGCAACCCATTTTAGGATAATCATCCTCAATAGCAACGCCTGCCTCTGCACTCGGCAAAGGACAAACGTCGGCAGGAACACCAAAGCTTTCGGTAACCTCAAGGTAAGGCGGTGTTATTTGCTGATCCACCATTGATGAAAGAAATATGGGCAATGTCTGCAATGGCATCGGAATAAGGTTCGGGAAGCCTGTGAAAACCTCGTTAGGAACAATTTCATCCATAAGCACAATACGCTTTGAAAGCTTATTGTTAGGATTAATTTTCTCATCAGCTCTGAAGGAAATGTTAATGAGGTGTGTGGTGTGCTTCACAATCATATTGTAGTGAAGGTGCGCCATACGAAGCTGAGGACCGCGAAGCCCTGCAACGTGCCTGTCTATAAAAGACGGAGCAGAAAGATAAGATGCCATCCAACGATAACGCCACAGGCCTTTAACGGTGGATACAGGTGCTTTGAGCACCATTTTAATCATATCCTTCCAGGTTACAAGCCAACGATAGTAGTCGTACATTGTATCCTTAAAGCCACGCCACTCTCTGTGCTTGAGAACGGCAGTATGCTCTTTATAAAGCTTTCCGTAATCAGCCATTCTCCTTCGCCTGCCTTTCCTTCTGAATCTTTTTAATTTCAAGGCT
>JAZNME010000011.1:0-2716 GCA_045579445.1 Acutalibacteraceae bacterium
TCTTGATGTGAATGGTATAAGTGATATAACGGAATGTAAAATTATAAAAAACGGTGTTGTTTGGGAAGATTATGAATTTAAAAATATCCTCCCCGCAGAATCTGTAATTTATATTAAATTCGATTTATGATACCATTCATAAAAGAACTTTATATTCAAAAGATAAACAAACTTGAATTTGTGGAGATGTCATTATGGAGTTAAATGTTAATTCCCCAGCATATTATACGGACCATTATGGAATTGATAATGAAGTTTATAAATTTTTTCAAAAAGCTTATTTTTACTTTTCAGATAAAGAATATAGTGAAATATTAAAATTTGTCGGTATTTTACCAATAGCAGCACCGCAGGAGCTATATGATAGCGGTGCTTGGAAAGAATCTGTGCAATTAATAAGCAATAAAAGTTGTGCTATAATTTCCCTAAGAATGAACTTTGAAGAATACTATGGTGCTGATAGTACTAAAAAAATAATGTTAACAAAAGAATTGATTATAAAAGGCATAAGAACAATAAAATCAAGAGTTGGTTTTAATTATGAAGAATTTGAAAGAGATTTTAATCAGCTAAGTATTGATTAACAAATTCCAATTTGTAGGTGAGATAATATTTCCCCACTTTGCTAACAGCAACACAGGCAGCTATCAAGGACTAATAGCAAATAATAAAATGCTGACCTTCGGGTCAGCATTTTTTATTTGTGCCTTTGATGAGTTGTATTCGCCTTCGGCGAGTGATATTGCTTCGCAGTGATATTCTTTTTAGAATACCTCGCCAACGGCGAGCTATTCTAAAAAAAGAGTGATATTTGCTTCGCAAGTTTTAAAGGCGAATACAATATCACTAAAGCCGTAAGGCTTTAATATCACTTTCGCAACGCGAAAATATCACTCCGACTTGTCGGAATATCACTAACATAAATAATTATTAACTGAATTATTCGGAAAAGTAAATAATTAAACGAATCCCCTTGGAGCAATCCAAGGGGATTTTTGTATTTGTTGAAAAGATTTTGTTTCTATGTTATAATAAATTCGAAAAATATAGGAGGGCGCAAGGGTGAAAGAATATATTAAAATTTATCACAAACGAAATATTAAATTGGCGTTTCTTTGCGCCGTTATTGTATTTATTCCTTTGTTTGTTGTTTCCTTGTTTTACGATGTTGTGCCAGAGGATACAGTCGTTTCTTTTGTTCCCTTCGTTTTGGCAGCGCTAAGCGTTGCTGTTGCGTCATTGTATACGATAAGATTCAAAAAGATGATAAAAGAACAAGAACAGATTTATGACATACAATTTCAAGATGCAAATGCTGAACATTTGGAGACTACTCTGTATCTTTCGGACGATTGGCTAATATGGGCAGGAAGTTGTGCTTTTTATAAAAAACATATTAAATCTATAAATTCGGTTCGTCGATACGGTCGGGTAGGTTCATCAAACCAAGTTACCATCAAAACTATTGGTAATAAGAAATACACTATTTGGTGTTTAAGTGCTTCTAATATTAAAAAGATTAGAGAATGGAAGAACACACAAAAGATAAATTCCCCCCTTCGCTAACTGCTCCACAGGCAGCCATCAAGGAATAATTCCTAATAAAACAATAAAGTCTGTTACCCGAAAGGGTAACAGATTTTTTTGTTTTGCAATATAAATCCCTTGCGGGCTTTGCGATATTTTCTTGTGAAAAACGATATGTGTTTATATGCGATATATTTTGTTTGAACAGCAAAGGTTGCTCGGGTAGTTGCTTGATTATATGGATTCAATATGATAAAATACTGATAAAATGAAGTGTATATTTAAGGAGAGAGCGCTGATGAAGCATGTACTGATTTCTAAAGAGAAGAACCAATATATTGCTAATTTGCATTGTCATACCACACTTTCAGATGGCAGAAAAACACCTGAGGAAATTCGTGATGCATATAAAGAACAAGGGTATAGCATAGTTGCATTTTCGGACCATGATAATTATTTTGACCATAGTGATTTTTGTACAGATGATTTTATTGCTATTAATTCTTTTGAGGCAGATATCAGCGACAATATTGTGAGTAGCAGTCAGTTCCGAAGATGTTATCACCTCAATGCATTCAATATAAATGGCGACAAAGAAGTCGCTCTTCCTGCCACACCTGACTATAGGGATATGAAAGCTGTGAACGAATATATACAGAAGCTTAAAGAATCAGGTTTTATAGTTGCATACAATCATCCTTACTGGTCAATGCAGTGTCTTGACGATTATCGTGATTTAGAAGGCTGCAGTATTGTTGAAATATATAATAATTCTGTGTTTATTGAGGGCGGAGATGACGGACAAGAGCAGGTTTATGATGAAATGCTCCGTAGCGGAAAGCGACTGTTTTGTACTATGGCAGACGATAATCATAATGAATTTCCTTTTGGTGATGTGCGTTGTGACAGCTTCGGCGGAAAAACAGTTTTTCTCTGTGATTCTCTCAGTTATGAATCTGTTATATCTGCCATGCAGAGTGGGTCATTTTATTGTACCCGTGAGCCGAGAATTTTTGAACTGACTTTAGAGGATGGTATAGTTCACATTGAATGTTCGCAGGCTCAGCGTATAGCGCTCTCAACAGCAGGCAGACGCTCAAAGGCTTTACATGCCCCTGCGGGTGAATACGTAACTCAAGCAGATTTTCAACTGGAGGATGAGGATGTATACTTCCGAATTGAAGTGATA
>JAZNME010000012.1:0-3345 GCA_045579445.1 Acutalibacteraceae bacterium
TGTGAAAGCTGCGTGACCGGGGGTATCAAGGAATGTGATATCCTGACCATTGAGATTTACTCTGTAAGCACCAAGGTGCTGAGTGATACCACCTGCTTCTGTTTCTGTAACAGAAGTATTTTTAATAGCATCAAGAAGTGATGTTTTACCATGGTCAACGTGACCCATAACGCAAACAACAGGACTTCTGGGAAGAAGGTCTTCTTCTGTATCCTCACGGTCGTCGATAATTCTTTCTTCAATAGTAATAACAACTTCTTTTTTAACCTTTGCGCCAAGTTCTGTTGCAACGATTTCTGCTGTATCGTAGTCAATAACCTGGTTTACAGTTGCCATCATACCGAGAGAGAAGAGTTTTTTGATAACCTCTGCTGCAGTTCTCTTGAGTAATGCTGCAAGTTCACCAACAGTAATTTCTTCAGGTACGGTGATAACAAGAGTCTTTTTAGCGCGTTCTGCTTCAATTCTCTTTAATCTTTCTGCTTCGCTTTCTTTACGCTTTGAGCGCATACCCTGCTGTTTTCTGTACTGCTGGCTCTTCTGTTTTAATTTCTGCTTTGTCTGTACATTATCATTGATTGAATGAACAGGAGCAATATTTTCATATTTTTCGTTGTACTTTTCAAGCTGAACGTTGTCTGCTCTTGTGTCGATGGTGCGCTTTTCGCCCTTTGTTCTTGACTGCATAGGACCATCGTTTTTCTTTTCGTGCTTCTTGAAAGGATTAAGACTGCTTTCGCCATGCTTTTTCTCTGCAGGAGCTTCCTTTTTAGCCTCAGGCTTCTTCTCTGCCTTTTTCTCTGCTTTTGGAGCTTCCTTCTTTGGCTCAGGCTTCTTTTCTGCCTTAGGAGCCTCTTTTTTAACTTCAGGCTTTTTCTCTGCCTTCGGAGCCTCTTTCTTTGGCTCAGGCTTCTTTTCTTCCTTCTTCTGCATAGCAAAGTATGCATCGAAGCTTTCTACTGAATTTTCTTGTGTAAGCACATCGAAAAGCACATCAAGCTCTTTTGTATCAAGAGCTGTTGATGACTTTTTAGGCTCTTCAAAATGCTTTGCAAGTATATCTGAAATCTGTTTACTCTGTAAACCTAAGTCTTTAGCAACTTCGCTGACTTTATATTTAGTTATCATGTAATTCCTCCCCGAATTTTTGAAGTATTTTAGTAGCAAATCCGGTATCCAAAACGGAAAAAACTGCTGATTTTTTCCCTATACCTGCGGCAAAATCTTCCATTGTGCAGGATGTTCGTATAACCGGAATATTTTTTCCGTTATAGGTGCAGGCATGCCTGATTTCACGCTCCAGCCTTTCGGAAGCATCGGCGGAAAGCATAACAAGCTCTGCTTTTGATTTAACAATGGATTCTTTAACAACATCATGACCGCAAAGAAGCTTATTTGCTTTTCTGCAGATGCCCAAAAACCCCATTGCATCCTTAATATTCAATTCTGCCACAGTCCTTTCGAAATATTTGTCTTATTTAAGCTCACTTGCCATTGCTTCGTAAACTTCTTCCGGTATGCTTGTTTCTAAAGCTCTTTCAAGGCGTTTTCCCTTGCGTGCTTTATCAAAGCATTTCTTATCAGGGCAAATATATGCGCCTCTGCCCGATTTTTTGCCGGTTAAATCAAGACTAATTTCGCCTTCCGGACTCTTGACTGCGCGAATAAGCTCTTTTTTAGGCTTCATTTCGCCGCAACCAAGACATTTTCTCATTGGTATTTTCTTTTCTGCCATTTTATTTAACCTCACGAATTCTGAGGAATATAGAAACCGCTTTCAGGCTTGATATCAATCTTCCAGCCTGTAAGTCTTGCGGCAAGGCGAGCATTCTGACCCTTATTGCCGATTGCAAGTGAAAGCTGAGTATCAGGAACTGTTACGTGGCAAGCATTTTCGTTTTCTTCGTCGATTTCAACCTCAAGAACATCTGCAGGAGCAAGAGCAGCTGCAATAAACTTCTTTGGATCTTCATCGTAAACAACAATATCAATCTTCTCACCGCCGAGAGCCTCAACGATTGTACCAACGCGAGTACCCTTAGGACCTATGCAAGCACCGATTGGATCAACATTTTCATCCTTGGAGAAGACTGCAAGCTTTGTTCTTGAGCCTGCTTCACGGGCAACTGATTTGATTTCAACGATACCGTCATAAATTTCAGGAACCTCTGTTTCGAAAAGTCTCTTAACAAGACCTGAATGTGTTCTCGAAATCATAGCCTTAGGACCCTTTGGTGTATCCTTAACACCCTCAATATAAACCTTAACAAGCTGGCCTTCTGTAAGAACCTCGTCAGGAATCTGTCTGCCCTTTGGAAGAACAACAACAGCCTTACCGATTTCAAGAGTTGCGTTACCTGACTGAGGGTCAATGCTCTGAACCTTACCTGTAACAAGCTCCTTCTGCTTTGACTCAAACTCCTTGAGCATAAGTCCTCTTTCTGCATCGTGGATATCGCCGCGGATAACGTTCTTTGCAGTTGTTGCTGCAATTCTGCCGAACTGCTTTGTTTCAAGAGGGATTTCTACAAAATCGCCTACAAGAACATTTTTCTTGTATTTTGCTGCTTCCTCAGGAAGAATTTCTGTGAATTCATTTTCGATTGCTTCAACAACCATTTTTCTGAGGTAAACCTTGAGCTCCTGTTTTTCAGGATTGCAGTCAACGAAAACAACGTCTTCGCCGCCATATTCTTTTCTTACTGATGTGATAATTGCCGCACAAACTTTTTCAAGAAGGTAATCTGCAGGAATACCTCTCTCCTGTTCAAGCAATGCTATTGCTTCGAAAAACTCCTTATTTTTGCTTGTTGGCTTTGTTGATTTTCGTGCCATTTTTTCTTACCAATCCTTTCGATGTAAAATATATGTGAAAATTTTTTAAACTAATTTAGTTGCCAGCTGCCAGATGCCAGCTGCCAGTGGCTTCGCGACAGCTTATAATTGCGCCGCAGACCCGACATTTTGCACTTTGCACTTTGCACTTAACGCTGTATATAGATACTGCAAGCATTGCGAAAACAAGTTATTCGCCAAAGATTTTAAATTTCAAAGTCGTCCAACTTAATCCAGGCTATTTCCTTCTTCTCTGCAGTCATTGTAGTTTCATCAGGGAACTCAATTGTAACTGCACCGGTTTCGCTGTAGTCGATAAGAACGCCTTTAAATTCTCTTTGATTTTCGTATGGCCTTATGAGCCTTAAAATAACCTTTTCATCCATAGCATAGTCAAAATGAAAATCTCTTGTAAGCTTTCTTTCTATACCGGGGGATGATACCTGCAGGTTGTACTGACGGTCTACAGGGTCAGCCTCATCGAGAGGCTTGTCGAGAGCGTGGCTCATA
>JAZNME010000013.1:0-33204 GCA_045579445.1 Acutalibacteraceae bacterium
ATCGACTTTATTGAAGGCGACTTCAGATGGCACTATGGTGCATTTGATACCGAAAAATATGAAAACGGTAAAAAATCTCTTGAAGAGTCATACAAAAAACGTGTAGAACGTGCTGAAAAGGAGGGCGAATAATATGGCTGGTGGTTTATCTTATACAGCAGAACAATCAACATCTCTCTCAACTGCCGAGATTTATGGTCAGGCATTAGTTGAATTAGCAGAAGCACATCCAGAAGTTGTTGCTTTAACAGCTGACCTTGCAAAATCAACTAAAATTGGTGATTTCCAAAAGAAATTCCCTGATAGATTCTTTAACGTAGGTATTGCAGAACAAAATATGTTTGGTATTGCTGCGGGTATGGCAAAGGCTGGTCTTGTACCATTCCTTTCAACATTCTCACAATTCGCTTCATTCCGTTCAGCAGACCAGCTCCACACAGACCTCTGCTACCAGAACGTGAATGCAAAAGTTATTGCAACTCACTCAGGTACATCTTTCGGTCAGGCTGGTTCTACTCACCACGCTATTTGTGACCTCGCTTTAACACGTTCAATTCCAAATCTTACAGTTATCTGCCCAGCAGATGGTTATGAAACATATAACGCTGTTATGGCTGCTTACAATACACCTGGTCCTTTCTACATAAGAATTAACCGTGGCTTTGACCGTGTTCTTTATAAGGATGCAAACTACGGCTTTGAGCTTGGTAAGGCAGTAGAAGTTCACGAAGGCTCAGACCTTACAATTATCGCTTGCGGTTCTTGCGTATTCCAGGCCTTCCAGGCTGCAGAATTCCTTGAGAAGGCAGATGGTCTTAAAATCCGCGTTCTTGATATGCATACAATCAAGCCTCTTGATAAAGAAGCTGTTCTTAAAGCGGTTATGGATACTCGCCGTATTATCACTGTTGAAGATCATACAGTTATCGGCGGTCTCGGCTCAGCAGTAGCAGAGGTTGTTGTTGAATCAGGTAAGGGCTGTGCATTCAAGAAGCTTGGTGTTCAGGATACATTTGCTCCTATCGGTCTCCACGAAGACATTATGTCTACTCTCGGTATCGATTCCAACGGTATTATCGAGGCTGTTCGTGAGGTTATGAAGGCAGACTTTGAAGAGGATAATGACTGGGACGACGAATTCTAATGTTTTTTGAGTATAAGCGGCGGTCTTCGCATTTTATCTCCCCCAACTTGCGTACATTTTGTACGCTACGGGGTCGATAAAAGTGCAAATCCCACCACTTCTCCTCAAAAAAGGTGAAGAGGGTAGCGAGGGCTTCCCTCAACTCCTGATTTCAAGTCCTAATTCCTAATTACAAGAAAGGAGTGTTTTCTTTGGCTACTACACAAGAAGCACTTTATACCAATAAAATATTCCTTTGCGGTGCTTTACCTCTTTTAAAGACAATTGTTGCCGATGTACCTTCTCTCAAATCAAAATTTGAGAATATCCATTGCGTATATCAGGTAAGCTGCCTTGACCCTGAGGCACCTGAAGGAAAATATGCAACTCATTTCGTTGTTAATGGCGACGAATGGCTTGTTCATGCTAACAAGGTTGCATACCAGGTTAACGACCAGAAATTTGTTGAGCTTCAGTTCAAAACTGTTGATACAATGAATGCCTTCTTCAAAGGCAAAATTGGTCCTGCAACTCTCCCAAAAATGATAGGCTTAAAAAACATTAAAGAATTTGGCGCATTTATGATGGCTCTTCTTAAAATGTCAAGCCTTTTAACTGCAACTAAACCACCTGAAAAGGAAGAAGATAAGCGCCTTACAGTTAAGTGCTATTTCTACCTTCTTTCATCAGGTATCAGTACCCTTAACAAAATGGGTCATGAAGCAATCCACGATTGGACATCAAAGAGCCCTGACCGTGTTTATGCATGGAAGGTTGATGGCGAAGATTCTGTTTCTGCATACATCCGTATCAAAGCAGGTAAATCTAAGGCAGGCCGTGGCGAATACAAGCGCGCTCTTCCATTCTTCACCATGCGCTTCAACAACCTTGACAGCGCCCTCGGTATCCTCATGTCCATCGATGATATGATTGAATCTGTTCAGAAGGGTAAGCTCATCATGGAAGGTGCGCCTGAATTTGGTGCTCAGATTGGTGGGTTCATGATGGAAATCGGCGCAATGGCAAAATAATAGCACAATTTTGGGCGCAGAATTTGTTTTTTCATTGCTCGCTGTATCTATATACAGCATCGCAATTTAAAACTGCATTCTACATCCCAATCTTGCACTATTATTACCACGACCGAAAGTTTAAAATTAGAGGAGATTCGTTTGAATCTCCTCTTTAATTATATTTTCAAACAGCTTCGCAGTCAGAATCTGCGCTCTGCACCTACATCTTATATCGTTATTACCTTGACCGAAAGATAATAGTGTTTTAAAGGAAGAAGTTTCGGCTTCTTCCTTTATTTATATATCCGCGAAGCTCTGGCGGCTGGCACCTGGCATCTGGCATTCGGCATCCTACATTTCCTTTTTGCGTTTTTCATTTTGCATTTTTTAAAATTTTCCTCTTGACACTTGGTGTTTGACAATGTATAATGCTAAATGTATATTGATATTTATACCTTTGTTGGTAACAACGGAGGGAGGGAACTATAAATGAGTCAGGTAAAAGTTAAAGAAAACGAATCTTTAGATAGCGCACTTCGTCGTTTTAAAAGACAGACTTCAAGAGACGGTGTTATCCAGGAAGTTCGTAAGAGAGAACACTATGAGAAACCTTCTGTAAAGAGAAAAAAGAAATCAGAGGCTGCTCGTAAGCGTAAGTTCTATTAAAAAAATGAGAGATGAACCAATTCGGTTCATCTCTTTTTTTGTTGTTTTTTAGTCTTATTTACCAAGAACTTCGCCAATAATGTTATAAAGGTTTTCGAGCTCGTCCTTTGTAAGGCCAATACCCTTACCCATTTTTGAATGGTCAGGTGCCCAGTCGCGGATATCGTATTTTGGTGTTCCTTCGTTCCATGATATAAGGTTTAATTCTCTTGACCAGCCGTTTGCTGATTCGGATAAAACACCGATATTTTCCTGGATTTCGTACTTAAATTCTGCCATAATTATAGTCCTCCTGTTAAAAATCGTGATGGGTTTATACAGCAATCCACACGTGATTTTTGTTTTTACACCTCTAATTATACCATTATTTCAGAAAAATGCTACACAAAATTTTACTGCTTTAATTATACATTACACCGAAAACCGCAAGGTAACCCAACCTTCAAGACTGTATCTGATAACTTTTTCACTTTTTATGTTTATTTTTCTGACTTTGTGTGTTATATTTATAATAGGTTATTTTGGGGGTGTTTTTATGGCAATCAGAGAAAAAGATACCACTATAAAATACATGTTTCACCAAGTGAATGATATTACGCCTAAGGTTGTAAAAGAGCTGGGGCTTGAAGCTATTGTTTTTGACCTTGACAATACCACAGTTAAAGATGCAACGCTTACAACTATTCCGGGTGCTATTTCTTGGATTAAAGAGCTTAAAGAGGCAGGGATTCCTGTTGCGATTGTAACAAACACTCCTCGCATCAGGGCTTACTGGTTTTCAAAAACCTTTGGCGTAAAATTTCACGGCTTTGCAAGAAAACCTCTTCCTCATGGAATTCTCAGAATGAGCAGAAAATTAGGTGTTCCTGTTTCAAAAATCGGAATGGTAGGAGATCAGGTTTTTACAGATGTTGCGGCGGCAAACCGTAGCGGTGCAGTTCCTCTTCTTGTTGACCCTGTCGATAACAAATGGTTCTGGAAGAATCACTACAAGAAAAATCGTATTAAAGAAGCGCCTATTCGCGAGGCATTTTTAAAGGAGCAGGGCTACTATGGAGAAAATAAATAAGCTTCAGGCGTTTTTGAAAAATTCTCAGGAAGCAATTCTTATATATTCCCCTGAAAACAGGCGTTATTTTACAGATTTTCCGTCAACAGACGGCTATCTTTTAGTAACAGAAAGGGATGCGGTATTTTTTACCGACAGCCGATATATTGAAGCGGCACAAAAGAAAGCAGCCTGCCGTTCTCAGCTTGTTACAAGGGTTTCTGTTGAAATTAAAGATTGCATTAGAGAAAAAAACATTCTTAAAATATATACCGAAAGAGAAAGGCTTACTGTCAGTATGGCAGATTTTCTTAAAACAGCCTTTCTTCCTTGCAGAGTTACCCCATCTAAACGTCTTGAAAAGAAAATTGACGAAATTCGTATGGAGAAAACCACTGAAGAAACAGAAAACATAAAAATTGCTCAGGGCATTGCAGAGGATGCGTTTAACCACATTCTCGGCTTTATAAAGCCCGGTGTTACGGAAAAACAGATTGCTCTTGAGCTTGATTTCTATATGCTATCTCACGGAGCAGAGGCGCTTTCCTTTGAAACTATTGCGGTTTCAGGTAAAAAGACCTCAATGCCTCACGGCGTGCCCGATCAAAACGTAGTCAGGGCAGGAGATTTTGTTACTCTTGATTTCGGTGCAGTTTACAAGGGCTACCACAGCGATATGACACGCACCATTGCTGTTGGTAAGGTTTCTCGTGAGCAAAAAAAGGTATATGAAATTGTTTTACAGGCGCAGTTAAAAGCTCTTGAAACGCTTAAAAGTTGTGTATCCTGTAAGGATGCCGACGCTGCCGCAAGAGACGTTATAAAGAATGCAGGCTATGGTGAATATTTCGGCCACGGTACAGGTCATGGCGTTGGTGTTGAAATTCACGAGCTTCCTAACCTTTCGCCACGAAGTGAGCATATTCTCAAAGAGGGTAATGTTGTTACAGTTGAGCCGGGAATTTACTTACCAAATAAATTCGGAGTACGAATTGAAGATATGGCGGTTATAACTGCTCACGGATATGAAAACCTGACTAAAGCACCTAAGGAGTTGATTATTCTTGACATATAACAACCTTTCTGAGTTGAGAAGTCAGTGTCTTTCTTGCGAAAAATGCAAGCTTTGCTCCACCCGTACAAACGTGGTTTTCGGTGTGGGCAACGAGAATGCAGATATTCTTTTTGTTGGCGAGGGTCCCGGTGAAAATGAGGATTTACAGGGAGAGCCATTTGTTGGCAAAGCAGGTCAGCTTCTGGATAAATATCTGCAGGTAATCGGTCTTGACCGCAAAAAGAACATTTACATTGCAAACATTGTAAAATGCAGACCACCTCAAAACAGAGACCCCGAATCCACGGAGCAGGAAATCTGTATTGACTGGTTAAGGGCGCAGACACGCCTCATTAAGCCGAAAATTATAGTCTGCCTTGGCAGAATATCAGCGCAGAAGCTTATATCCGAAGACTTTAAGGTTACAAAGCAACATGGTGAGTTTATAAAAAAAGGAAACATTCTTTTTATGGGTACGTATCATCCTGCTGCGCTTTTAAGAAATCCGTTAAATAAACCTGATGCCCTTTCAGATTTTCAGGCGCTCAGGGATAAAATAAAAGAATTAAATATTGAAATATAAGGAGATTTTGTATGAAGCAGTATATTGAAAGCGGCAAGGCTATTCTTGGTATTGAGTTTGGTTCAACAAGAATTAAAGCGGTGCTTATTGATGATGCAGGCGAAGTGCTTGCAGTTGGTGGCTATGACTGGGAAAACAGCCTTAAAAACGGCATCTGGACTTACAGCCTTGATGAAATTTATGCAGGTCTTAAGGGAAGCTATGCATCTCTTAAAGCAGATGTTAAGGAAAAATACGATGTTACCCTCAAATCCTTTAAAGCAATCGGTATCAGCGGTATGATGCACGGCTACCTTCCATTCAATGAAAAGGGCGAGCTTCTTGCAGATTTCCGTACATGGAGAAACACAATAACAGGTGAAGCAGCAGGAATTTTAACAAAGGAATTCAACTTCAATATTCCTCAGCGTTGGAGCATTGCTCACCTTTATCAGTCAATTTTAAATGGTGAAGACCACGTTAAGGATATTAAATATTTCACAACTCTTGCAGGCTTTATACATACTCTTCTTACAGGCGAAAAGGTTCTCGGTATTGGCGAAGCATCTGGTATGTTCCCTATGACAGGCCATAATTACGACGAAGATATGCTTACAAAGTTCGATAACCTTGTAGCAGGCAAATACCCATGGAAAATCCGCGAAATTCTTCCAAAGGTTCTTGTTGCAGGTGAATCTGCAGGCGTTCTTACAGCAGAAGGCGCAAAGCTCCTTGACGAAGATGGCGACCTTCAGGCAGGTGTCCCTATGTGTCCTCCGGAAGGCGATGCAGGTACGGGTATGGTTGCAACAAACAGTGTAAGAATCCGCACAGGTAACGTATCTGCAGGTACATCTGTTTTTGCAATGATTGTTCTTGAAAATGCTCTTAAAAAGCTTTATGAAGAAATTGATATGGTTACAACTCCTGATGGCGCTCCTGTTGCAATGGTGCATTGTAACAACTGCACATCTGACATTAATGCATGGGTAAATCTCTTTAAAGAGGTGGCAGAGCTTAGCGGTGCAGATATTAAAATTGGCGATTTGTTTACAGCTCTTTTCAAAAAATCTGCAGAGGCAGATGCTGACTGCGGTAACCTTCTTTCCTACAACTATTTCTCAGGTGAGCATATTACAGGCTTTGAAACAGGTAAGCCTCTTTTCGTAAAGAACCCTGACAGTAATTTCTCACTTGCAAACTTTATGAGAGTTCAGCTTTTCACTTGCTTCGGTGCTCTCAAAACAGGTCTTAAAATTCTCGACAATGAGAATGTAAATGTAGATAAAATTCTCGGCCACGGCGGTTTCTTCAAGACCCCTGTTATTGGTCAGAGCGTGCTCGCCGCAGTTATGAACACGCCTGTTTCTGTTATGGAAACTGCAGGTGAAGGCGGCGCATGGGGTATTGCAGTGCTTGCTGCATTCGCAGTAAATAAGGCAGAGGATGAGTCCTTCCCTGATTACCTTGACCAGAAGATTTTTGCTTCACAAAAAATGACAACACTTGAGCCTGATAAGGCTATTGTAGATAGCTTCAGCGCCTTTATGGAAAGCTACACAAAGGGTCTTTCAATTGAAAGAGCAGCAGTTGAAATGTAACACAAAAAACATATGCCTTTATCCCTTGTTTTTTGAGGGATAAAGGCTTTTTTTAATGCGTTTTTTGTTGACATATATGTGTATTTATTTTATAATGTAAAATGTATAATTATTATTATGCCTTATTATGGTTTGACAAAGGAAAAGGGAGTTTCATAAAATGAAAATTAAGCCTTTTGAAAAGAAAATATGGCTTGCTACACCTACCATGCATGGCGACGAAATAAAGTATATTCAGCAGGCATACGATACCAACTGGATGAGCACTGTTGGCGAAAACATAAATGAGGTTGAGAGCATCGCTGCCAAAAAGGCAGAAATGGAGTATGCTGTTGGACTTTCTTGTTGTACTGCTGCGCTTCATCTCGCTGTCAAGCTTGCCGGCGAAAAGCTTTACGGAAGGCCCCCGATAAGTCACGGTGCATTAGAGAATAAAAAGGTGTTTTGCTCTGATATGACCTTTGCGGCAACGCTTAATCCGGTTGTGTATGAGGGAGGTATTCCTGTATTTATAGATACAGAGGCAGATTCCTGGAATATGGATCCGGTTGCTCTTGAAAAAGCGTTTGAATTGCATCCTGAAGTAAGGCTTGTGGTTTCTGCTGAATTGTACGGATTCCCGGGACGTATGGATTTAATTAAAGAAATATGCGAAAGGCACGGTGCAATTTTAATTGAGGATGCTGCTGAAGCAATGGGTGCAACCATATATGGTAAACAATGTGGATCCTTCGGTGATTATTCTGCAATAAGCTATAACGGTAATAAAATTATTACAGGCTCTTCAGGTGGTTGCCTTTTAACACACGATATCGAGTCGGCAAATAAAGCGCGTAAATGGTCAACCCAGGCAAGAGAAAAAGCTCCTTGGTATCAGCATGAAGAGGTTGGCTATAATTACCGAATGAGCAATGTGATTGCCGGGGTAGTCAGAGGGCAATATCCTTATCTTGAAGAGCACATAGCTCAAAAAAAAGCGATTTATGAAAGATATAAAGAAGGGTTTAAGGATTTACCCGTAAAGATGAATCCTATTGTACCCGGAACAGAGCCTAACTACTGGCTCTCATGTATGGTTATTGATGAGGAAGCAATATGCAGGCAGGCGAGAACAGATTGTGAAGCCTCCTATGAAACAGAAAAAGGCAAATCCTGTCCAACGGAAATCCTTGAAAAAATAGCGCAAATAAATGCAGAGGGCAGACCTATTTGGAAGCCGATGCACATGCAGTCTATGTATAAAGAAAATCCTTTTGTTACACGTGAAGGTGATGGCAGAAAAGGAAATGCAATGTTTGATGTTGGCGCAGATATTTTCGAAAGAGGGCTTTGCCTGCCGAGTGATAACAAAATGACATCTGCCGAGCAGGATGTAATTGTTGAGGTTATTAAAAACTGTTTTAATTAAAAAGTTTTTAAGGGGTTACATTATGATTTTAAAAGATAATGAAGTTATATTAAGAGCCATAGAAGAAAGCGAAGCAGAGCTTTTGAGAGATATGATTAACAATCCGGAAATGGAAAATATGGTTGTCGGATGGTCTTTTCCTGTATCAAAGGCTGAACAAATACGGTGGATTCAGGAGCAGAGTAAAGATACACGAAGCAAGAGATATATCGTAGATGTTAATGGCGATGGTGTAGGTATGGCATCCCTGACAGATATAGATTATAAAAACTCTGTTTGTGTTATTAATATTAAGCTTATGGACTCCGCAAAGGGTAAGGGCATTGGCTATCGTGTGATTATGTTACTTCTGAATTACTGCTTTAATGAGCTCAATTTGCATTGCGTAACCTCCAGTGTTTTAGAATACAACATTCCTTCCCAAAAATTATTTGAAAAATGTGATTTCAAAAAAGATGGAGTTTTAAGAAAGCGTGTATATAAAAACGGGAAATATCACGATTTATTTGAGTACTCCTTATTAAAAGAGGAATTTAACGGCAGATAATTGTCACAAGGAGAAAAATATGTACACAAGATTTATAAAAGGATTTCTTGATTTTATTCTATCACTGGGCGCCATTTTGGTTTTATCCCCGGTATTGTTGATTTTAATCATAGTTGGTGCTGTACAGATGAGGGGCAATCCTTTCTTTTTCCAGAAAAGACCGGGAAAACGTGGCAAAAATGGTGAAGAAAAAATATTCACGCTCATAAAGTTCAGAACAATGAGCAACAAAAAGGGTAAAGATGGGAATTTATTACCGGATACCGAAAGATTAAATAAATATGGCAGAATTCTAAGAGCAACATCGCTTGATGAGCTTCCGGAATTTATAAATATTCTTAAGGGTGATATGTCATTTGTAGGACCGAGACCGCTTTCTGTATTGTATCTTCCCTATTATACACAGGAGGAACGTCGCAGACACGATGTGCGCCCCGGGCTTACGGGACTTGCTCAAGTTAGTGGCAGGAACTCTATCAGCTGGGAGCAGAAATTCAAATATGATGTTGAATATGTAGATAATATGTCTTTGGCTAAGGATATAAAAATAATGTTCCTTACTGTAAAAAAGGTGTTTGTTCGGGAAGGTATAGGTCAGGGCGAGGAAATGCCTGTCAGCCTTCATATAGAAAGAGCCGAAACGATTACAGAATAATTAGTAAACGGAGAAATAAAAATGTTTGAAAATTGCAAGGGTAAAAAGCTTTTGGTTATAGGCGTTGAGGAAAATGAATCAATTATTCGCGCCGCACACGATATGGGTGTGTATGTTGTTCTCATAGATAAAAATGCAGATTCATTTACAGCTGAGGCTAAGGAGCTGGCAGATGAATTGTGGAAAATGGATTATTCCGATATTGATAATGTTGCAAAAAAATGTGAAGAAAACAACATAGATGGAGTAATGGCCGGATACAGTGAATTCAAGGTTTTGTTTGCAGCAAGAATATCCGAAAAAATCGGCAAACCGTTTTATGCAACCGTTGAACAGATTGAAATAACAAGAAACAAACGAAAATTCAAAGACTTGTGTATTAAATATGGTGTGCCTATTGCAAAAGATTATTGCTTTGCAAAGCCTTTGACAGAAGAAGAGAAAAAAGCGGTCAACTATCCCGTTATCGTAAAACCCACAGATTATGCAGGATGTAAGGGTATTTCTGTTTGTTACAACGAGGAGCAGCTTAATGAAGCCGTAACTTATGCGCTTAAGTTTTCACAGAGCCAAACAATTATTTGTGAAGACTATCTCATCGGAACAGAGCTTATGGCTATTTACACAATAGTAGACGGAGAGGCGAGCTTATCATGCCTTAACGAAAAGTATATTTCACAGGATCACGACAGAATTTCAGGTTTGTGTGATGCGGTTGTGTCTCCATCAAAATATTACAACAAATATATGGAAACGACCGATGCAAAAATCAAGAAATTCCTTAAAGGTATTAAGGCAGAGAACGGAATGGCTTTCTTCCAGTTTATTGCCAATGATGACGGAATTGTGGTTTTTGAAATGGGTTATCGTCTTAACGGAAACAATGATTGCCGTATTATAGAGAAATATAACGGAATCAACTATATGAAAATGATGATTTCCTATTCCGTAACAGGAAATATGGGAGATGATCTGAAAAAAGATAACGCAAATAATGGTAAATTCCTTTGTTCGTTATATTTATACTTGAAAAAAGGCGTTGTTGGTAAGATAGATTATTCTCAGCTTGTTGGTGCGGAAGGAATAGATGATATTTATGCGTATGCTGAGGTAGGTAAGTATATTTCCGATGATGACTCAACACAACGTAGAGGCGTGGCAATAAAGATGTGTGCAGATAGTATTGAAGGTCTTGCAGAGAAAATTAAGGACGTGCAGAAAAAAGCAGTTGTTCTTGATGAGAATGGTGAGAATATGCTGTTTAAACCATTCGATACAAAACGTTTGTTGGAGAGATAAATATGGATCAAGCGATACTTGCGCTTATTATAGTTGCGGTTACTTGTTTTTTATACATAATTGAAATATTTCCTGTTTCAGTAACTACACTTATAGGTTTGCTGGCAATGGTGTATGCAAAAATTTTAACACCATCAGAAGCTTTTTCGGGATTTACCAATACAGCGGTTTTCTTGGTTATAGGTATGGTTATTGTAATAAATGCCCTTTTAGAAAGTGGAATTGCAGGGAAACTCGGTAAGTTTTTATCGAAGTTTATTGGTAAAAACGAGAAAACATTTCTTGTTGTTGTTTTTGTTTTGGCAAGCTTTATGTCCATGTTTATGACAAATGCCTCCCTTGTTGCTATGTTTATGCCGTTTATTGCATCGGTTGCGGCTTCTTCAAAGGGAAAAATAACAAAAAAACACACATACCTGCCTCTTGCAACAGGCGGTTTGATAGGCGGAACCGGAACGTTAGCCGGCAGTACTGCTCCTCTCCTTGCAAGTAATGCTTTGGTTGAGGCCGGATTAGAGCCCATGAGATTTTTTGAACCATTTCCGATAGCTGTTTTTATAATTGCTGTAATGGCTGTTTGTTATTGGTTGTTTCTTTACAAGTTAGAGGTCAAATGCTTCGATTTCCCTGAAGTTGAAGATGAGGGAGCCCAAAATATAACCGAAATTCCGGTAAATAAAAGGAAAGCAGCTATTTCAATAACGGTATTGTTGGTTTGTGCAGTTCTTTTTGTTATTCAACCATTTGGATGGGAGCTTGGTCAGATTGCTATTACAGGTGCACTCATTCTTGTAATCACAAAGTGCGTAGACGGAAAAGCTGCAATGAAAAATATGTTTTGGCCTGCCTTGATTACCCTTGGTGCTGCATTAGGTATTGCAAAGGGCTTTTTGAAATCAGGCGTAGGCGAGCTTGTTATAGAGTGGTTGATAAAGGTTTTGGGAGAGGGCGTTGCAAACCCGATAGTGCTTGTAACACTTTTTCTGGTTACAGCATTTGTGTTGTCCCAGTTTATGTCAAACGGTTCTCTCGTGTCTATGCTTGCAGCAATTGCAGTTCCTATGGCTATTGAGATTAATTGCAATCCCATGCCTCTTGCTATGGCATGTGTGTTTGGCGGAAGCCTGGCAATGTCAACGCCTGCCGCCACAACTACTATTACTATGGTACAAGTGGCAGGGTACAGATTTAAAGACTATTTCAGAATAGGTGGTTTATCAGGCGTTATAAGTCTTGTTGCAGCTTGGGTTGCAATAATACTGTTTTACGGTCTTTGGAGATAATTTGAGGAAGGCACCTTTAGTGTAAGGATGTGAAGAAATGTTTAGCGAAATCGGAAGTAGCTTTTGGATGAATCCGAATATCGACTATTTTTCGATGTCTGATGCAGACCCAAAAAGCTTTGGTATAGTCGGCAACGATTTCGCTTGGCTTTCAACGGGGCGTAGTGCAATAGCATTAGCTTTACAACACATACAATCGCAAAAAAGTAATTTGAAAAAAGTAGCTCTTTTACCATCTTATACATGTGAATCTGTTATTGAACCATTTTTAAAAAATGGCTTTTCAATAGAATTTTTAAGCATAAACAGAGATTTATCATTTAATTATAGCGAAATAGAAGAAAAGATTAATTTGCTTGAACCATCTGTCTTTTTGTTCCATCCGTATTTTGGGTTTGATACAGCGCAGGGTATTAGCAAGGTAACAGATATATATAAAAAAAAGGGTGTCTTTGTAATTGAGGACAGAACACAGTGCCTTTACAGTGATTTCCCGATTTCTGATGCAGATTATTTTGTTGGTAGCATAAGAAAATGGTGTGAAGCTCCTGACGGTGGCTTTGTTGTATTCAAAGACGGAAAAATAGAAAATAAGCCAACTCAAGCGGATACTCAATCAGAAAAAATAAGGCTGTCGGCAAGCTATGCAAAATACGAGTATCTGATTAATAATAAAGGCGATAAACAAGCCTTTCTTCAACAGTATGCTCTTGCAGAGGAGCTTTTGGAGAAACAAAGTCAGGTCTATTGTATGGCAGCCACTTCTCGTGCCGTGCAGTGCAACCTTGATGTTGACAGACTTAAGTCAAGGCGAAGAAAGAATTATTCTGTATTACTTCAGGGCTTGAAATCAGTCAGCGCTGTTAAACCGCTGTTTGACTATTTGCCGGACGAAGTGGTGCCTTTATATATGCCGGTGCTTGCAGAAGACAGAACAGCAGTTCAGCTTCATTTAAGAGAAAATCTTATATATGCCCCTGTTATATGGCCAAAGGCAGAAGGTATATTACACTTGTCTGAAGATACGCAGTATTTATATGATCATATGTTATGTATACCTGTTGATCAACGATACAGCGAGGATGATATGAAAAGAATTATTAGTTGTTTGAAGGAGAAAAAATGATACAAATTTTTACTTTGGAAAAAAGTGAACAGTGGGATGAAATTGTTTGTTCCTTCAAGCAGCACGATGTTTATTGGCTTAGCGGGTACGTGAAGGCATTCAAGCTTCATGGTGACGGAGAGCCGTTGCTTATTTGTTATGATGACGGTGCTACCAAGGGAATAAATGTCGTAATGAAAAGAGATGTTTCAAAGGACAGCAGATTTAAGGGAAGAATACCGGAAGGCGAATATTTTGATTTTGCTACACCCTATGGCTATGGTGGATGGTTGATAGAGGGCGATGAAACAGATAAGTTGTTTTCAGAGTATGAAAAATGGTGCAAAGAAAACGGAATAATCAGCGAGTTTGTTCGCTTTCATCCTGTTGTTGAAAACCATACATTTTCCGAAAAGTATTATGATGTTGTTGCTTTAGGTCAGACTGTTGCGATGAAATTAGATTCTCCTGATGTTATATGGAGCAATATTTCAAGTAAAAACAGAAATATGATTCGTAAAGCTGAAAAATCAGGTATAGAAATTCACATAGGAAATAGCGTGGATTTATACAAAACCTTTATGGAAATTTACAACGGTACAATGCAGAGAGACAATGCTACCGATTATTACTATTTTAAGTCGGAGTTTTATGATATCATACGTTGTGATTTAGAGGATAACGCAAAAATATTTTATGCGGTTAAGGATTCTCAAATAATTGCTGCATCAATTATAATTTATGACAATGGTTATTTGAATTATCATCTTTCCGGCTCCCTTGCTGAGTTTAGAAATCTTGCACCAAGTAACCTGTTATTGTACAAGGCTGCCTTGTGGGGGAGCGAAAATGGCTATAAAACCTTCCATTTAGGTGGAGGTGTAGGCTCAGGTGAGGATAATTTATTTAAATTTAAAAGGGCTTTTTACAGAGGCGATGACCTTTGTAGATTTAGTATCGGAAAAAAGATTTTTATTGAAGATAGATATAACGAATTGGTTAATATGAGAAGCGAAACAGAGAGTGGCTTTTTCCCGAAATACCGCGCGTAAAAAACAAGAGTATCTTCAAAGGAGATTTTATGGATATAGTTATTTTGGCAGATTTCTGCGGAAGATTTGATGGAACGGATAACAGCAGATTTTTATACCTTGCTAATATGCTTAAAGACAACCACGAGGTAGAGGTGATTACAAGCGATTTCAACCACGGAACAAAAAGCTATTTCGAAAAGGTTCCTGATGGGTACCCATATAAAATTACCATGCTTCACGAGGGTGTTTATAAAAAGAATGTTTGTCTTCAAAGGTTTAAGTCACACTACCTGTGGGGAAAAAATGTAATAGAGTACTTAAAGAAGAGAAAAAAACCTGATGTGATTTATTGCGCAATTCCTCCATTAAGAGGACCATATGAGGCAGCAAAGTATTGCAAGAAAAACGGCATAAGGTTTATTATAGATGTTCAGGATTTGTGGCCGGAAGCTTTCCGTATGGTGTTTAATCTTCCTGTCATAAGCAGCTGTGTTTTTTCTCCGTTTGATTTTTTGGCAAACAGAACGTACAAAATGGCAGATGAGATTATTGCTGTTTCTCAGACATATGCAAACAGGGCGTTGCAAGTAAATTCAAAATGCCAAAAAGGTAATATTGTTTTTTTAGGAACTAACATAGATAAGTTTGACTATGCTGCCAAAAATGCAAAGGTGACGATAGAAAAAAATCAGAGTGAAATATGGATTGGTTACTGCGGAACATTAGGTCACAGCTATAATATTACAATAATTCTTGAGGCGTTGAAAAACATTAAGTCTAAAGGCATTACAAATTTCAAGTTTATTGTTATGGGAACGGGTCCGTTGGAGAATAAGTTCAAGGAGCTGGCAGAAAAGTGGGATTTACCTGCTGTGTTTACCGGTAAGCTTCCTTATGATGAAATGTGTGCACAGTTAAAGCTTTGCGATATAGCAGTTAACCCTATATCAAAAGGCTCCAGCGGCAGTATAATAAATAAACACGGAGATTATGCTATGGCAGGGCTCCCTGTCGTTAATACTCAGGAATCCAAAGAGTACAGAGAATTAATAGACGAATATAATTGTGGAATTAATTGCGGTGTTGAATCATTAGAAGAAGTGACACAGGCAATTGAAAGGCTTATGGCAGATGAAGCACTTCGCCTTGAAATGGGTAAAAATTCAAGAAAACTAGGCGAAGAGAAATTTAACAGAAAGCAATCATATACGAAAATTGTTGAAATTATAGAAACCATTTCCTAAGGAAAGAGGAAGTTGAGAGAATGAAGTTTTTGCTTAAATACGGGCTATTACCGATATTTTTTTTGATGAGCATTGCTATGGGTAGCGGCTCGTTCAGAAGAGGTTTTGGCTTTGGTATAGACTTATCAATATTAATAGTGATGGGTTTCGTTTTCTATTACTTGTTTATGTATAAAAACAGAATACGTGGCGGATTATCATATGCGTGGTGGCTTTATCTTTTGGTTGTTCCTACTATATCGATGACAATACTCGAGGGTGGAGATATACAAGGTATGTTGTGTTGTACCTGTGCATTGATGTTTCCGTTTGCACTTGAGCCCTTTGTTCCGGGAAATGATAGGCAAACCACAAAAGGTTTTTATCTTACATTTATTGTTTCAACATTGCTTCTTTTCCTTTATTCAAATGTTGGTCTTTTAGGTAATTGGAACAAGAATTGTATAGCATATCTGATGTTTCTCGGTATTGCAGGAGCAGCGGTAATTCTAGCTAATGACAGAAAAAATGTGTTGGTTTGGGTGCTGCTTGCATATGTATGTATTCAGTTATTGGTAACTCAAAGCAGAAATGTTATGATAGCTCTGATAATAGTTATCCTTCTTGTTGTATTAAAAAAGTTTTTTTCGAAAAAAATACCATATATAATAATATCGGTTTTTGGTATAACATATCCTGCAATCTTTCCTTGGCTTGCTGTTAGTATTACAAACGACTCACCGTTGTATTCTTTTGTTAAAACATTCAGTGAAGAAAACTTCGACAAAAGCTCGGTTTTCAGCGGTAGAAATGAGATTTATCCGGTAGCGGAGCAGCTTTTGGATTCCTCAATTTTCAATAAGGTTTTAGGCTTCGGTAATCCCATGACAAACGTGCTGGCGGTTCATAATGGTTACTATATGATAAGATACGCTTATGGTATAGTCGGTACAATTATTATAACAGCACTTCTGATAATGTTTTTCAAAAAGGCCTATGTGCTTATTCGGAAGGGCGATAATATCACATTTGGTTGCGTGGCGGTTGTTATAGGTATTCTGTTTCAGCAAGGGTCAGAGGGTTGGTTCCTGGCAACCCCGCTTGTAGTTTTAATGGCATTTGTCTATATGGCGATTGTGGTGAAAAGATACAGAATAAGTGAAGGAAAACATCTAAAAAATGAAATTGTATAAGAGAAGTTCATTGTGTATAAGTGCATTGATTTGTTTCCGGGAATAAAGGAAAATTAAATCGAGAGAAGAAATAGGTGAAGGAATTAACAAATGTAAATCTCCTGGTTGGGATATGATTATATGACATTTTGTATTGAGTATATATACATTTTAACTAAAGCTATCAGGGCGTTAAATCAACACTAAGTGTTTAAAAAAGAGGTTTGTTGAAAGAAACTGATTTGTCTTCAAAGAAAGAGGAAAAGAGCAACATGAAGTTTTTGCTTAAATACGGGCTATTACCGATATTTCTTCTGATGAGCTTTGCTATGAGTAGCGGCTCGCTCAGAACAGGTTTTGGCTTTGGTATAGACTTATCAACATTAATAGTGATAGTATTTGTTTTCTATTACTTGTTTATGTATAAAAACAGAATACGTGGCGGTGCGGCTTATTTCTGGTGGTTTTATTTGCTGGTGGTGCCGACTATTGTTATGTCAATGCTACAAAATGGCAGAACTGATCTGATGCTATGTTGCACCTGTGCTCTTATGTTACCATTTGCTCTGGAACCGTTTGTGCCGGGGCGCGATAAACACATTATACGAGGGTTTTATCTGACCTATGTTGTTTCTGCAATTATTTTGTTGCTGTATTTGAATCTTGGTTTTTTGAGGTATTGGAACACAAACTGTATGGCATACCTTCTTTTCCTGGGTATGGCAGGTGTTGTTACCAAGCTTTCGGTAGACAGAAGAAATCTTGTGATATGGCTTATGTTACTTTATGCTTTTTTACAGTTAATGTTGCTTCGCAGCAGAAATGTTATATTTGCATTGATGGTAGTTGTTGTTTTAGTTCTGTTTGAAAAAACCTTTTCCAAAAGAATCCCATATACCATAATCTGTGCATTCAGCTTACTTTATCCTGTAGCATTCCCAAAAATATCATATATGCTCAGGGGTACAGATATTTATAGCTTTGTATCCAGAATAACTTCTGAGTATTTTTCAAAGCAAAGTGTTTTGAGTGGACGCGATGAGTTGTTTTATGAAGCAGAAAGACTCTTAGAATCATCTTTTATCAAAAATCTTTTTGGTTTCGGAAGCCCCATAAGCCAAACTTTGTCAGCTCATAATGACTATTATTCGATTAGATATACCTACGGAATAATAGGCACAATCATCATAGCTATTCTTTTGATTAAATTTTTCAAAATAGCATACGTGCTTATACAGAGAGGCGATAAAATTACATTTGGTTGTGTGGCGGTGATAATAGGAACCCTTATACAACAGGCATCAGAAGGTTGGCTTTTTGGTTCAAATATTGTAGTTTTAATGGCATTTGTCTATATGGCAATTGTAATAAAGAGATATAGAATAAGTGAAAGGAAGCGATAAAAAAATGAAGCTTTATAAAAGATTTTTTATCTGGATGGATGTAATTTTTTGCTTTTTTGCTACATTTTTTGGAGTAAAAGCAAATATAAAATCACCGGAAGAAACAGTTGAAGAAATTAATAAAGGTAGATCCCTTATCCGCTTTGGTGACGGCGAATTCGGTATATTCAGAAACAAGAGTATTCACTACCAGGATTGGTCTCCTGAGCTGAGAGAACGCTTTGAGATGATAAAGCGGGACTTTGAGGAGCAAGGAGATAATTGTCCATATCTTCTTACTGTTCAAAAGTGCTTTATTTGTGTTAACAGTTTAAGACTCTTAAAGAAAAGGGTTTATGTTTCCTGCTGGTCTCAAACAAGATACGACTTTAAAAAGAATTTTAATCACGATTTAACATACGGAGAAACCCTGCTTTTCGAAAAAGGCAAAAGTCATGTTTATGGCAAAATCTGGACTCATGAGTCATGTCCGCCAAATATTATTTTTGTTCATAACGATGAGAAGTATGCAAAGTTTTTTGAAGAAACATATCACAAAAACACGTTTTTCGTAAAATGCCCTCCAAAGAATGCTTTTTCTAAGCTTGATGAAATGGAAAAAGAAATACAAGCAATTATTGATGAAAATGGTTGGGAAAAAGACCAGGTTATGATAGTAATGTCTGCGGGTCCTGCAGGCAAGGTCATAATTTATGATTTTTCAAAGAAAGGCTATCATTGTGTAGACACAGGACATTGCTGGGATGATCCGTTGGAAGGAATATGAAATGGACAAGGTCAGTATTATAGTTCCCGTTTATAATTCGGAGAAATATATAGAAAAAACCCTTGGTTCTATACTTTGTCAAACCTACGAAAACATTGAGATTATTGTTGTAGACGACGGATCACAGGATAAAAGTGGAGAAATCGTAAAGAAATTTGCAGAAACAGATGAGCGATTGCAATACTTTAAAATAAAAAACGGAGGTCCGAGTAACGCAAGGAATATAGGTATATCCAAAGCGACAGGGAAATATATAGGTTTTTGCGACAGCGATGATATTATATCTCCCCAAATGTACGAAAAGCTTGTTTCCTATATTGAAAAAGCGGAGGCTGATATAGCACTGTGTGATATTTATACAGAGCGAGATGGAAGGTGTTTCGGTTTTCCTTGGGAAGACGGAAAGGTTTTTCACAAAGAAGAGATACCCTCCGACCTGATTGCTTCAATGGTGGGAAAGATGTGGGATGATTCTCCTGAGATTTCTCTTTGGGGAAGCGTTGTGCGATGCCTTTTCAAAAAAGAAATAATTGAAGGGCTTGATTTAAAATTCCCTGTGGATATACATTTTGCAGAGGACTTGGTTTTTACCCTTAATTATTTAAGAAAATGTAAGCGTGCAATTATTTGTAACGAGCCACTCTACTATTATGTCTGCAATACGGATTCTATTATGCACTCGTTTTTTTCATATAAAAAGGATATGCTTAAAGCAAGGAAAAGGCTTGTTCACTATACAATAAGTGCAATTGAAGGACTGGAGTGCTACGATAGCTTAAGGAAAAGGCTTACGGTAACTGAGAGAAGCTATTATCAGGAGTGTGTAGGTAATGCTTGCCGTAAGGCAGAGGGCAGAACAAATGCGGATATTAAGGCGGAACTCAGAGATATCTTAAATGATGAACATGTTAAAAATGCTTTCAAAAGCTTTGATACAACAGATAAAAAAAGAAAAATATCATATTTATTGATACAAAAGCGTATGGTTGGAGCGATTATGCTCTACTACAAAATCAGATTCAGATAATTTATCAGTTAAATTTTTAAACCTGTTAAAGAGGTGAAAGCGTGAGTAAGGACAAGAGAAACACAGGCTATGATTTGATAAGAATTATTGCAATATTTATGGTTGTTGCAAATCATTCTCATGTTGCACCACTTGCCGTAAATCCGGGCTCGTCTATGTGGTATTGTGTACTGCTTATGCAAACATTGTGCCTTGTGGCAGTACCGCTGTTTTTTATGGTTTCGGGAGCATTGCTTTTGTCAAATGAAAAAGAACTTTCCGTAGGGGAGCTTTATAAGAACAGGTTGCCTAAGCAAGCGGTTCCATTTATTGTGTGGAGCTTTGTGTATATTTTTTCCAGAATTGTTTTGGGAAAAATTCCGTTTTCTGCAGAAACCTTTATTGGTCTTTTCCATAGCCCTGCATATTATCAGTTCTGGTTTATGTATACCTTGCTTGCCATATATTTGTTGTTGCCTGTTTTACAGACTCTTGTTAACCACTGCAATAAGAAAAAATTAGAATATATTCTTGTTTTATGGGCAGTTTTCAGCGTTGTAATACCACTTGTTTCCAGATATGTGCCTGTGTTCAGAGTGTCGGGCTATTCTGATCTTGTGCTTTGTAAAGGCTATTTGGGTTATTTTCTTTTAGGTCATTATTTAAATAAATATGCACAGGAGATAAAGCTATCGCGCTCGGTTCTTTTGTATACTGTTGGCGCGGTTATAACAGGTATTTGCGCTGTTATAGAATTTGTTTATTACAAAGGAAACATATCAGAATATGAGGGTCTTGTGTATCAGGATTATTTAGCACCGGCTACAGTTATTTCAACCATAGGGGCTTTTCTTTTCTTTCAAAACAGAAAGTATAAATTCAAACAAAAAGCGAGCATGGTAATTACAAAGATATCGTCGCTATCTATTGGTGTTTATTATATACATATGCTTGTACTTACAGCTATAGAATATGCAGGTTTTAGCGGGAAGGACAACCTGCTTGTGATGATCGCAAAAGTTTTTGCAACATATTTCATATCCCTTGCATTAAGCGTAGTCGTTTCAAAAATTCCGTTTGTAAAAGGTGTTCTTCTGGGTATCAGGGAAAGGAAATAATAAGGAATTCTATATGACAAGGGGTTTTGTCTTTTAAGGCTTCTTGGTGCTAAAGCACCGGGTAAAGTTTTTCAGCAAGCTGAAAGGAATATTACAATAAAAATCTTGGCAGTGAAGCAAGAAAAACAACTATGGAAAACTATCATTCTGATTTATTGAGGTGAAGGTGTGAAATTACAACACATTATTTCAACAATGCATCAAACAGATTTTTCTGTTCTGGAGCCTATGAATTGCAAATGTGATATGCTCGTTGTGAATCAAACAAACGAAGAAAAAACCGAGCAAGCCACAGTTAACGGGCACTTTGCAAAAATGATATATACAACACAGAGAGGTCTTTCAAAATCCCGCAATATGCTTCTTCAGAATGCAGATGGAGACGTTGTGATTATTGGCGATGATGATGTGGAGTATCTTGACGATTATCTTGAAATAGTTGAGAATGCTTATAAGAAGCATACGGATGCCGATATTATAGTTTTTTGTTTCACTCATGAAAAAGGAAAAGAAACCAGGGTGAGATATACAGAAGATTTTAAAATGAATATGATGAATATCAGTAAAGCAGCTTCTGTGGAAATTTCCTTTAAACGCCAAAGTATATTAGATGCAGGTATACAATTTAATAACAACATAGGTTTAGGAACAGCTTTTCCTACCGGTGAAGAAAATGCCTTTCTTGCAGATGCATTAAGGGCAGGCTTAAAGATTTATCATGTGCCAAAAACAATATGCGTGGCACAGGAAGCCGAAAGAATAACAGAAACATATGATATGTCAGATTATATTATGGACAAGGGTGCCTCGTATCACTGTATATATAAAAAGATGTTTCCCTTATACTCTATTGCCTTTATTATTCTAAAGAAAAAATCAATTTTTAAAGATGTTTCAGTTATCAAAGCCTTTTCATTGATGTGCAAAGGCAAGAAAAAATATAAAGAAGCTACAAAGGAGTAAACCATGCTTATAAGTGTAATAACACCAACTTATAACAGAGCATATATTTTAAGCAAATGCTATGAGAGTCTTGTGAATCAGATATCACAGGACTTTGAGTGGATTGTGGTGGATGACGGCTCAAGCGATAACACGGAGGAGCTTGTTAAATCCTTTGTTGAAGAAGATAAAATTAAAATTAAATACATAAAACAAGATAACGGCGGTAAGCACATTGCACACAACACTGCGGTTTTAAATTCTGAGGGAGAGCTAGTGGTGTGCCTTGATTCTGATGATGTACTCACAGAGGATGCTGTAGCGGTTGCAATTGATTTTTGGCAAAAAAATGCACAGCCACACAACACCGGCATACTGGCAAAGCGTGGTGATATGGTCGCAAGAAAACCAATTTGTGCAGAGCTTCCTGAGGGAGTTAACGAATGCACAATGTTTGATTTAACGAATAAACATGGTTTCTATGGTGACACAATTCTTTTTTTCAGACGTGAGCTTTTGGAGAAAAATCTTTTCAAGTCATTTGAAGGTGAAAGATTTATTCCTGAAACTAATATGTACATTGAGATAGATAAATTCGGCAAAATGCTCCTTCTTGATAAAGTGCTTTATCTGTGCGAATATCTGCCTGATGGCTTAACAGCAAAGTATCATCAACTCTTGGTAAAAAATCCTAATGGTACGGCTGATACATATTATAAGCAGATGTGTATGGCTAAGGATTTCAAAACCAAGTTGAAATATGCCGTACTCGCCAATATCTATAAGTCGCTTTCTGAAAACAAAAAGGAATTGCAATTCACCCAAAACAAAGCACTTTTGCGCTTGTCTTCAATTCCTGCAAGTATTATAAAAAACAAATTCTTAAGTAAATTTGAGAGGTAAAATATGATACCCAAGATAATTCACTATTGTTGGTTCGGCAGAGGACAAATGCCTGAATTGGCAGTAAAATGTATTGAAAGCTGGAAAAAGTTCTGCCCCGATTATGAAATAATGGTGTGGAATGAAGATAATTTTGATATTAACTCTAACCGTTATGTGAAAGAAGCCTATGAATCAAGAAAATTTGCTTTCGTTACAGATTATGTAAGGCTCTTTGCTATGTATAACTATGGTGGGATTTATATGGATACCGATGTAATGGTATTGAAGTCGTTGGACGAATACTTACATCATCACGCATTTTCGGGCTTTGAAACCAAAACAAAAATTCCAACGGGCATTATGGCTTCTGAAAAAGGCTACGAGGTAATTGCAGATCTTTTAAAGTTTTATGATGATGCCGTTTTTATAAAAGAAGACGGAACTCTTAATATAGTTACAAATACTGAGACTATTACACAAATGTTTACAGAATGGGGTTTTGTTCCAAATGGCGAATACCAGGAGATAAAGGGCATGGCTTTTTATCCGCAAAATATTTTCTGCCCCGATCACAAAAGACTTAGCGACAGCAAATATATGAATGAAACGGCAACTATTCACTATTTTGCAGGCTCTTGGAAAAGTGAAGCAACGCTTAAACGAGAAAGCTCACATTGGTGGAAGCTCTTTGCAAAAGTTGCAACAAAATTTTCAAAACTTATGACTAAGCTTATGGGAGACAGGTGGACTAATGCTAAAAACAAAGTCCGCGATAACGTTATAGAAAGCGAAAAAAACAAATAAAACAAATAAAACAATGAAAAGAGATAAAAGATACGATTATATACGGGTTTTTGCAATGCTTGCAATTGTTATGTGTCACGTTTTTCAAGTGTTAAACGTAACGAGTGTCGCCTTGTGGCTTAATGTAGGTGTGCAAATATTCCTTGTGCTAAGCGCAAAGCTCATCAGCGGTAAGAAATTTGATTCCGGATCATCGGTTGTATTGTTTTTCAAATCAAGAGTGCTGCGTATATTTGTTCCTGTGTGGATATACTTGTTGTTCCTTGTACCCGCTCTTTTTGTTATAGGTAAAGGGCCTTCTTTGGATGGTACGATTATGTATGTGTTGGGCCTTGCAGGATTTGCTAAGCGTGGTGTTCTTGGCTTGGGGCATTTCTGGTATATCACGGTTCTTATTATATGCTATTGCCTTGTACCGTTGCTGTACAAAATTGCTCATTATTGTGAGAAAGTGAACAAAGTGAAAGCAATCTTTTTGAAGCTTGTTATACCTTTAGCTGCAATACTTGCTTTTTTCTTCACAAAATACAAATATTTTGGTGTGAATATTGCTCTTTTTTCAGTAGCGTATTTTTGGTTTTACGAAATGAAGAGTGATGAAAATTGGAGTAAGGATAAAAATAAATATCTTATTCCTGTATCGGTGATACTTATACTAATAAGGCTTTATTTTGACACCACAACAGTTGTTGAAAATCCTTATTATGACGGTTTGTTTTCAACAGCAGTCAAGGGCGTTATAGGATTAACCCTGTTCATTGTTTTCTATAATATTTTTCCATCACAGAAAAGCAACAGGGTAATAGATTTTATTTCCAATATTTCCTACGAGGTTTATATAACACATCAGTTTATTATTCTTGCATTGTATGATTTTATACCCATATTTAAACATGGCTTTGTGGGAGGAGCCTTGCTTTGTGTTTGTTCAATTCTTATTACATTCATAAACGCAACCATTCTTTATTATATAAATACTTTTGTAGAAAAAAGGTTTTTTAAGAGATGAAAATTTTACTTGTTACATACTATTACAAGCATAAAAATGCAATGGCTTCTGTAAGGGCGATAAAACTTGCAAAATATTTCGCACGGCAGGGGCACGAGGTTACTGTGCTTACTTCAAATCAGATAGATACCTGGACAAAAAACTATAACGAGCCCGTTGCAGATGAGAATATAAGAGAAATTTATGCGCCCCAGGTTGCCCGTTGGGATAAAATAAATGCATATTTACAACATCGAAAAAAACTTGGTCAGGAAAGAATTGCAAAAACAACGCAGGCGGAATCAGCACAGCCTGCAGCTGCAGATGTTATTGCAAAGCAGTCCTTTAAGGCAAAGCTTCGTAGTTTTCTTAGTTGGCTTTTCTATTTTACTCTGGCTAAGCAGGAGCATAGCTGCTTGTTTAAGGGGCTTAAGGCTGAGGCTAAAAGGCAGGGGCTTAAGGGCTTTGATGCAGTTATTGCCACATATCCCTCATATGGAGCTTTTTTAACGGGTATATGGTTTAAGAAAAAAGGTCTTTGTAAGCAATTTATTGCAGATTTTAGAGACCCTCTGTATAACCCCGGCTTCAGAGATAAAAAAGCAGAAGCAGCCTATGACAAAAAATGCTTGAAAAAAACTGTTAAATATTCGGATAAAATCGTTTGTGTTTCTAAGGGGATTGCAGACGGAATAATAAATGAGTTTACTGATTTCAATAAACCAATTGAGATTATTACAAACGGTTATGACCCGGAAGATGTTTCGCAGAATGAAATTCAGGTAAATTTTGACAAATCAAAAATCAATTTTGTTTATACAGGTGCACTTTACCATGGTAAGCGTTGTGTAAATATGCTGGCAGGCGTACTAAAGGAGCTTATAGACGAAGGTAAAATAGAAAAACACAGCTTTGCTTTTCATTATGCAGGCTCGGATTTTTCAGAGCTTATTGACCAGCTTTCTCGGTATGGTCTTGAAGCTACAGCAGTTGACCATGGTTTTGTTTCAAGAGAAGAATCTATTGCCATGCAGAAAAACGGCTCTGCACTTCTTCTGCTAACTTGGAATGAGAAAAACTATCAAGGTGTTGTTCCCGGCAAGCTTTTTGAGTATATGTCAATTGAAACAGTGCCCGTAATTGCGCTTATAACCGGTGATGTTGTTAATAGCGAGGTTGCCGTTATGGTCAGAGAATCAGGTGCGGGTTGTGCCTGTGAGGAGGCTGATTCAGCTGATATTGGGAAGCTGAAAGACTTTGTTTTAGAGCTTTTTAATAGTGAATTCAAATGGAATTCAGATGTAAAGCAATACAGCTATGAGAAAATAGCTCGCCACTATGCAGATATAATATAATTTCTGACGAACGTAAAATTTTAATTTTCAGGAAAGGAGAGTGGGAATTCCGTGAATGAAGAAAAATATCGTCATGAACTGAAGTTTATGATAAGCAGAAGTCAGGCCGAAATTCTTGAAAACTCGTTAAACGGAGTGCTGAAAAAGGATAAACACCTGCTTGACAAATTCTACAACATAAGAAGTGTTTATTTTGATGATATAGACCACGCTTGCTTTTTTGAAAATGAAAACGGATCAGATCCGAGAGAAAAATTCAGAATAAGAATATACAATAACGATGATAGCTTTATTCGTCTCGAGTTAAAAAAGAAAAACAGGGGCATGACGCAAAAGCTTCAATGCAAAATAACACGAGATCAGGTTGAAAAAATATTCAGAGGTGAGTCTCTCGGTGATTTTCAGGCATTGCCACCCTTGTTGAAGAAATTTGAATTGCAAAGAATGTGCCGGTTGCTTTCACCGGATATAATTGTGGATTATGATCGCATACCATATGTGTATGATTTAGGTAATGTCAGAATAACCTTTGATATGAATATGGCATCATCTACAGAGTTTGGAAGCTTCTTTCAGGCTGAGTTGCCCAAAAGACCTATTCTTCAACAGGATATGATGCTTCTTGAGGTCAAGTACGATGAGTTTCTGCCCGATTATATTGAAAAGCTTATAACACCACAGGTAAACCAGCGAACCTCATTTTCAAAGTACTATTTATGCAAAAAGTACTCGTGAAAGGAGCCGATTAAATAAATGGATAACTTGAAAAAGCATAATCTTTTGCTTTATATGTCGGTTTTTTCTGTGATATTGGTTTTCTTGCTTGTTGTGTTAGTTGGCGTACAATTTGCTGAAGCTGAGCCTGTTGGTGTTGCTCAAACCGTGTTTTTTGAAATCGGTTCAGGAAAAGAGGATCGAACTGTTTATGGCTGGCAATCGGAAAAAGCAGATGAAGAAAAAATATGTTATGTTTTTTTACCTGCAGATACAGAAAACGTAACACTTTATTCAAAAGACGGATTTACTGTTGATGCAAGAGACTTTCCTGTGAAAAAAACAGTTGATATAAATGAAATAGAATTACACAAGGAATATCCTTGCTATGTGTATAAAGATGGTAAGGCATATTCCGATGGTAAAATTGTTTTTGAAAAATCGGAAATAATGCCGTCATTTTTTATTGATACTCAATCCGGTTCTATGGAGTATCTTCACGCTGATAAACGTAATAATGAAAAAGGCTATTATTCCGTATGGGCAGAAAACGGTGTTGATTCCAGAGGCACCATAATGGATTTTTCAGGAAGAGGAAATACCTCCTGGGAGCACGAAAAAAAAGGATATAGCCTTGCTTTTGAGGAGCCCGTGTCTTTGCTGGATATGGAGCCTGCAAACAAATATATTTTAGTGTCAAATGGGACAAACAATTATCTTTCTAATACCATTTCATTCTGGCTTGAAGAAGAAATTGGTGTAAAGAATGTAACACAATGTAAGCATATTGATTTATATCTGAATGGTGAATACAGGGGCAATTACATCTTATGTGAGCCTGTATATGTAGGTGAAAACGGCATTGATATAAATAATCTTGATACAGAAAACATCATTGCTAATCCTGGAATTGATGAGGAAGATTTAAATAAGTTTTCAGCTTCAGATGGGAAGGGCAAAGGCTTTCTGTGGAAAAATGAATCAGAGAATATTTCCGGTGGGTATCTGATTGAACGAGATGTTTTGCAGTATTATGCTGAGGATGATTGTGGATTTGTTATTGATTCAGGCGATCATTTTGTTATAAAGAGCCCGGAGTTTGCAGATAAGCGTCAGGTTGAATACATACAGAGTTATGTTCAGGAGGTCTACCATGCAATTTCTGCTGCTGATGGCATTAACCCAACCACAGGTAAGAAATATAGTGAATATATTGATGTGGAATCCTTTGTTCTCAAGTATACCTTGGAAGAGTTTTTAAACTTTAATGATGCCGGTCGTTCCAGTGCATATTACTACAAGGATTTAAACGGCTTGCTGTGCGCGGGTCCCGGATGGGATTATGGAGGAGTTTTTCTTGGAAATTACGAGCATGTAACCTACTTGAACTCAACGCCATACAGCACGGATTGGTATGAAAAGCTTTGTAACCACGGCGATTTTTTATCACAGGTGGAAGGCTGCTATAACGAAAAGCTTTTTCCTGCTGTTGAAAAATTATTGAATTCAGAAATGCAGAAAATGATTGACAGTATAGATGCATCTGTCAAAATGGATGCCATTCGTTGGCAACGTGAAAATTATGAACAAGAATACCTTGATGCAAGATTGTGGATAGAGAACAGGAAAGCTTTTTTGACTGAGTTTTTAGAGTCAAAGGATGATATTGTTACAGTGACGATTGAAACGCCATGGCAAAATAAAGAGTATGTTTATCTTAAGCGTGGCGAAGTGCTTAAAGAAGAACAAATGCCTGAGCTGATAAATGGAAACAGCACGCTTCTCGGATTTGAGGATGCCGGTACAGGTGAGCTTTACAGCTTTGATAAACCGATAACAGAAGATATTATTCTTAACAGCGTATGGCAAAATGAGAGTCAATCAGTGGTTTCCTCGTTGTGGGGGGATTTTTCACAGATGCTTCCGGAGCTGCTGTTTTGTGGAATGTTTTTCATAGCAGGAGTTATTTATTTGAGTAAAATAATCAAAAGGAGAAAATAAATATGAGTTTTGGTGAAATTTTCAGAAAATCTTTTTTAGAAGGCTATGAGCCTGCTGATATAACAACGCTCTATGTTGTTATAACCCTGGCAATTACTTGTGCCATTGCTACGTACATATTTTTGATATACAGGCTTACAGCAAAAAAGGTTTTTTATTCATTAAGCTTTAACATTTCCTTAGTTGCAACCGCACTAATCACTGCTACCATTATTTTTACAATTCAGTCAAGCGTTGTAATTTCCTTAGGTATGGTTGGTGCTTTATCTATAGTTCGTTTCAGAACAGCAATAAAAGATCCACTTGATTTGGTATACCTGTTCTGGTCTATATCTGTAGGTATTGTGTGTGGAGCAGGGTATGCGGAGTATGCTGTGATTTTGTCTGTTTTGATTACTGCTGTTCTTTTAATTCTTTCTAAAGTTAAGGAAATTGCGCATCCTCAGATTCTTGTAGTAAATGCAAAAAGCTCAGATATTGAAAAAGCTCTTGTTGATTATTTAAACAGCAATACAAAGAAATATAAAATTAAGTCAAGAAACAGTAGCCAGTCCTCCTTTAATGTTGTGGTTGAGCTCAGTATTCCGGAAAACAATACAGTAATTACAGACTTGGAAAAGCTTGAAGGAGTGTTTTCTGTTTCGCTTGTAAGTCATGATGGTGAGGTTACATATTAACAAAGCCGACTCTTGCTGTGAGCAAATAACTTATTTATATAATGTGAGGTAATAAAAATGGTAAATGTAATAGGTCTTGGGTATATTGGTCTTCCGACAGCTTTAATGCTTGCTTCTCATGGTGTTGAGGTTGTGGGAACTGACTATAATAAGGAGCTTGTAGATACTCTTAATGCAGGTAAAACAACCTTTGAAGAAAAAGGCCTTGATGAGCTTTTTGGTGAGGCTGTTAAGGGTGGAATTAAGTTTACAACAGAGTATCAGAAGACTGATATGTATGTTGTTTCAGTTCCTACACCATACGACAGCTTTTCAAAAAAGGTTGATGCCTGCTATGTTGTTGCGGCTGTTAATTCAGTTTTAGATATCTGCGAAAAGGGAAGTATTGTAGTTGTAGAGTCAACGGTTTCCCCCGGTACAATAGATAAATATGTGCGCCCTGCAATTGAGGAAAGAGGCTTTGTGATTGGTGAGGATATTCATCTTGTTCATGCTCCCGAAAGAATTATTCCCGGTAATATGGTGTATGAGCTTCTTCACAATAATCGCACAATTGGTGCGGATAATGCTGAGGTTGGCGAAAAGGTAAAAGAAATGTATGCTTCCTTCTGCCAGGGTGAAATTGTGGTTACAGATATACGTACTGCGGAAATGACAAAGGTTGTAGAAAACACATTCCGTGCAGTTAATATTGCATTTGCCAATGAGCTTGCAAAAATTTGCCGTCATGATAATATGGATGTTTACGAGATTATTAAAATATGCAATATGCATCCTCGTGTAAATATTCTTCAGCCCGGACCGGGTGTTGGTGGTCATTGTATTTCTGTTGACCCTTGGTTCCTTGTTGGTGATTATCCGAGCCTTACAAATGTTATAAACGAATCAATGAAAATTAACGACAGTATGCCTGATTTCGTGCTTAACCGCATTTACGAAATTATGAAAGAAAATGGCTTAACTGATATTTCAAGAGTCGGCCTTTACGGACTTTCGTATAAAGAGGATGTAGATGATTGCAGAGAATCACCAACACTTCAGCTTCTTGAAAGTCAGTCACGCCACCTTGCAACAGGTCTTAAAGTTTATGACCCTATGATTGCTAAAGATATTGTTTCAAACCAATATCACGATTTTGACGAATTCCTTAACGATGTAGATATGGTTGTTATTATGGTCGGACATAGCGAAATCCGAAACAATCAAGACAAGCTTCAGGGCAAAATTGTCCTTGATACCCGTAATGTTTGCGGTAAGGGAGTTTATAAAATTTAATGAAGTTTTTAAATCGTAAATCATCTGTGGGTGGAGATGCAGTTATTTTAACTGTGTCAAAATTTATGACAACAATCATAGGTGTTGTAACATCTATGCTTCTTGCAAGATTTCGCACACTGGATGAATATGGTACATATTCTCAGATAATTATGGTTGTGGATCTTGCTTCCACAATTCTGTTGTTGGGATTGCCCAATAGTGTCAATTATTTTTTGGCAAAGGCTGATACAAAGGAAGGAAAGCAAAAATTTCTTTCTGTATATATTACCATAAGCACGGTACTTACTGTGATTATCGGGGTATGTCTTAATCTTGCAACACCGCTTATAATTAAATATTTTGATAATCCGGCAATTACAACACTTGCGTATGTTTTTAACATTTACCCTTGGTCAAGCCTTATGCTTAATAGCCTGAGTAATGTTTGTGTTGTGTATGGTAAAACAGATAAGCTGATGCTTTTCAATGTTGCTCACGCCGTGTGCAATCTTGCAATAATTCTTATTGCCCAGATATTTGAGCTATCCTTTGGTACATATATGCTTATATATATGACATCATCGCTTCTTTTTGCTGTATATGCTGTTCTGTGGATTCGTGGTATTGCAGGAAAAATCAGGTTGGGTATAGATATTAAACTCATCAAACAGATTTTCGTTTTTTGCATACCTATGGGTCTTGCTTCTGTTGTGGGAACTCTTAATGCGGAGCTTGACAAATTGGTTATTGCAAATTATTTTACTACGGCAGAGTATGCAATATTTGCAAACGCAGCAAAGCAGCTTCCGGTTACAATGCTCACTGATTCACTGACAGCGGTGCTTCTGCCGTGCATTGTAAGGCTTATGAAAGAAAAGAAAACCAAAGATGTTGTTAACGTTTGGGGAAATGCAATAAATATATCTTTTGCATTTATGTGCCTGATAGCAGGCGGTTTATTTGTGTTTGCTCCTGACGTGATGTCCGTTTTTTATTCGGCGAAATATGCAACACCTGAAGGCATAAACGTGTTTAGAATTTACACGAGCATTTTGTTGCTTCGCTTCACATATTGGGGTATAGTTCTTAATGCCACCGGTAAAACCAAGCTTATTCTTTACAGCTCAATTTTATCTATGCTGCTGAATTTGATTGGTAATGTTACAATGTATCACGCTTTTGGCTTCATTGGCCCTGCAATATCCACGTTTGTTGTAACAGTTGTTATTGCTTTTGCTCAACTTCATTACACTTGTAAGGTTCTCGATTGCACTGTGAGAAGGATTTTTCCTTGGAAGCGGATGTGTATTCTTCTTGGCGAAACTGTTGGTTTGGGTGTGACATTTTTTGTAATCAGGTATGTTTTACTTGCAAATCTTACAGGTTTTATTGCCATCGGGGCATCCGTAGCACTTGGCGGCTGTTGGGCTATTCTATTTGTGCTACTAAACTTCAAAAAGCTCTTACTCAGCTGGAAAAACCTTAACTCGGAAAGGTAAATTTTATGAAAAAATATGCATTAAAGCAATATTTCAAGGCGGGAATAGGTTTTATGAAAAAAACCTTTGCTCAGATTATCGGATATATTTTTTATGATAAAAAATATCTCAAGGGGAAAGAGTTTCATAAGTACAGATACTCAAGCGGATGGCGTTGGGTTATGGAAAATGTGTTTATTCAGAAAATAATTGGTTATCAAAGGCACATACCATTTCCTGTTTCCTTCAGAATGCAGGTTATGAGTTGGGAAAATATTGAGTTTGATGTTGATGATATATCAAATTTTCAAAAGGTGGGTTCGTATTTCCGCGCAGCACCGGATGCCAAAATACGTATAGGTAAGGGTACTTTCATTGCGGGAAATGTTGGTCTTATTACCGCAAACCACGACTTGAATGATTTGTCTAAAGCTGCACCCGGTAAGGATATTAATATAGGAAAAGATTGCTGGATAGGAATGAATTGTATGATTTTACCCGGTGTTGAGTTGGGTGAGCATACAATAGTTGGTGCAGGTAGCGTGGTTACAAAAAGCTTTCCGGAAGGTAATTGTGTTATAGCGGGAAATCCTGCAAAAATTATAAGAAAGATTGAAAATACAAACGAGGTAGAGCAATGAAAAAAGTAATGCTTGTTTTCGGCACAAGACCGGAAGCGATAAAAATGTGTCCCTTGGTAAAAGAGCTTAAAACGCGTAAAAGCATCGAAACGCTCGTGTGTGTTACGGGACAGCACAGAAAAATGCTTGACAGCGTCCTTGAGGCGTTTGACGTCGTACCCGACTACGATTTGTCAATTATGAAGGACAGACAGACCCTATTTGACGTAACCATAAATATTCTTGACAGAATAAGACAGGTGCTTGAAAAGGAAAAGCCCGATATAGTTCTCGTTCACGGAGACACATCAACCACGTTTGTAACTGCCCTTGCGGCGTTTTATATGCAAATTCCCGTAGGGCACGTCGAGGCAGGGCTTCGCACCTATAATATGTA
>JAZNME010000014.1:0-2421 GCA_045579445.1 Acutalibacteraceae bacterium
GTGGGAATAAAGGCATTTCCTGTGGCTATGGTATCTTCGGAGTTCACAGGCTCTCATTTCACTTGCTTGGTTTACATATCCGAAGAAGATAAATGGTGCTCCTTTGACCCGTCCTTTGGATGCTGGTTCACTGATGAAGAAGGGGAACTTTTAGATATATTTGAAATAAGAGAGCTGTTTTTAGAGAACAAAGAGCCTGTAGTTAAAGGATACAGCTTTAACGGTAAACAGGAAAATTTTGATGTTTATATGAACAGTTTTTTGAAATTTTGTGTTTCAAATCTCAGCACCTGGGCAGATAATTCAATTGACAGAAGGTCAGAGAATACCTTTTCAGGAAGAAAGCAGTTTAGTTCTGCTATACCGGAAATAAATATTACACAATGAAAAATAATTGAAATGATAATTAGTTTGACAAATAAAAATTTTGCAGAGCAGTTATGAAAAAGATACTAAACTCGAATACAATAAAATTTATTGCGATTATTGCAATGACGATAGACCATATCGCTTGGTTGGTTTTTCCGGGATATGACAATGGTATTGTCCCTGTTGCATTGCATATAATCGGCAGACTCACTTGTCCGATTATGTGTTATTTTATAGCAGAGGGATATCATTACACCAAAAATGTAAATAAATACACTTTAAGACTATTTTTATTTTCTTTTATATCACATTTTGCTTATATATTCGCTTCTTCAAGTTACATTGATTGGAAATCATTTATTCCGTTTTATTACGGAGATATTTTCAATCAGACAAGTGTTATGTGGCCTCTTGCGTGGGGCTTGGTAATGTTACGAATCGTAAACAACCAAAAAATAAAGCAAAGCATAAAAATTGTTCTTATAACACTTATTTGTTTAATTACTTTTCCGAGTGATTGGAGCTGTATCGCAAGCCTTTGTATTCTGGCTATCGGTACCAATAGAGGAAACCTCAAAAAGCAGATGCTATGGATGGTTTTCTTTGTGTCTCTTTATTCAGTTGTATATTTCTTCGCTATTGACAAACTCTATGGGATTATACAAATGGCGGTTATATTGGCGATACCTGTTATTATGATGTATAACGGAAAGAGAGGACATAATCAACGGATAAACCAAATCACTAAATGGCTATTTTACATATACTATCCGTTACATCTTTTAATCATAGGTTTAATTCAGGTTGTACGATAATTACTAATTTACTATACTGATTTGGATAACCAACAAATCAAAGAGATTTTATATGGTTCGTGCAATAATGCGAATATTCCTGTTCAACACGGCATTGTTAATATGTTTAATGCTGTTACTTACTTGGATGGTAGAAATACCAAGGAAATCGATTTCAGCCGTGCAGATAAAGAGTTGATAATGGTTTAATTTATGGGGTTGCGGAGTGCAACCTCTTTCTTTGTATTATGCAGTAAAGTTTTTTACATCGGCAAAGGAAAAGAGAGCAGGGGATGACCTGCTCTCTAAATTATTTTTTGTATGTATCAGATATCTCCTGACTTATCGTAAACTGATTCGGCTATGAGTTTTACGCCACATTAGCATTTGCGTTGATATTTTCAATGATTTTTCTGATACCTGCCCAGACGGACAAGTCTGTGAAAATTTCAACTACGCTGCCTTTATCTGTGAATGGTGATTCTTGCAAAACGGAAAGGTCTTTCATCAAGCCGTTGTGAACTATATATTCAACAATCTGATTTACAAAATAAATCTGCCTTGAATCAAGATTTACATCATCAAGATATTCTGCGAATGCAGTTTTAGCTGCATTCATATCAAGACCTACGATTTCACGAACAAATTCACCGAGAGGCTTCTGACCAAATTCAGCTTCATAGTCAGCTTTTGTTCCCACCTCGTTCCAAAGGATTTCTTCCAAGGCTTTCACATCGTCAGAGTTCAAAGGGATATTTGATTTGAGTTTAGCAATAACAGGATTCTCCTGATGCTGACGAACATAGAATTCAGCCTTGGCTTTGTAATTCTTCAAATCATCATTTTCAAGCTCGGATTCGTTCCATTCGATTGATAAAATTTCATCGTCAAAGTTTGTGTTGTAGATAGCACCTTCATAGGGAATGTATTTTATCAAATCACGCAAGTTTATACGGATATGCTCAAACTCGTTGATGCCTGCATTGTCAACATAATTGGTGTGAAGAATCTTATCAATCAATTCCGCTTGCACCATTATTTCAGGAATGTTTGCAACGCTTGCAATGCCTGCAACCTTTTTGAAAAGGTCACTACGGGCACGAGTATATTTTTTACCTATCAGATATGCAAGCTCAATGCCGTACATAAGAGCATCAAAACGCATCGCTTTCGGGTCATCCTCATCAGGTGTGATGAGTGGCGCAAGCTCTTCTCCCATAATGAGAGTATCTTCATAGGTAAGGCTTGTGTAATTATC
>JAZNME010000015.1:0-34103 GCA_045579445.1 Acutalibacteraceae bacterium
CTCTGACGTTATAAGAAGCTGGGTAGCAAGGCAGAGCATCAATTCTTATTTTACCGCTGAGAGAGTTGCCTTCGTTAATTATATCAACGGCTTTGAGCCGCCTTTTTCCGCGAAATATAAAAATCCCTTCAGGGAATGGATAGGGGCTCAGATTCGCGGCGATTACTATGGCTATATTTGCCCGGGAAACCCCGAAGGGGCGGCGGAGCTTGCTTTTAAGGATGCGGCGATTTCTCACGTTAAAAACGGAATTTACGGCGAGATGTTCATTTCTGCTATGATTGCGTGCGCAGCAATTACAGATAATATTGAGGATATAATCAAGGGCGGTCTTGCCCAGATTCCTGCTTCATCAAGGCTTTACGAAGAAGTTATGAAAATTTATGACGACTATAAAAATGGAGTAAGCGTTGAAGATTGCCATAACTACATTCACTCTCAATATGACGAGCATACAAGCCATGGCTGGTGCCACACAATTTCTAACGCTATGATAGTTGTTGCAGGCCTTCTTTATGGTGAAGGTGATTTCGGTAAATCAATCTGCACTGCTGTTGGAATGGCGTTTGATACAGATTGCAACGGCGCAACTGTTGGCTCAATCCTTGGTATGAGAGGCGGTATCGACTGCATCGACGAATATTGGACAAAGCCGATAAATAATAAAATTCACACATCAATTTTCGGCATAGATACTGTAAATATTCAAGAAGCAGTTGAAAAAACTATAGAGCATATAGAAAAATGAAGAAAAGCAAAATAATTGTTATCATTGTTACAGGCATTGCAATACTTACTACGGGTATACTGACAAAACAAAATTTCTTTCTCATGGTGCCCTTGTTTATTTCTCTTTTTGTAATGTCCTTTCAGTCGGAAGCTAACCGCTACGGCTCGTTGATGGGAGCAATAAACTCTCTGATATATACGGCTGCATATACATATATGGGCGTTTACGGTTCTGCAGTGTCAGCTCTTCTTTTAAGCTTCCCTATGCAGCTTATGACCTTTTTCAACTGGAAAAAGCATGCGTACAAAAAGACAGTTATATTTAAGCAGATGTCAAACAAAATGCGCATTGTTTCAACTGTTGGTGTATTAGCTTTATGGGCAGTAGTTGCGCTGATTCTTTACAGGCTTAAATATGAATATGCAATATTTGACAGCATTTTGTTCTTGCTGGGCATTGTAGTTTCTGTTCTTACATTGTTAGCGTACATAGAGTATACATATTTATGGATTGTGCAGGCGGTTGTCGGGCTTTTCCTTAATGTGCAGATGATTATTAATGACTACAGTCAGGCAACGTATTTTGTTTATGGTATATACGCTCTTTACTGCGTAATCGGCGCGTTTATAAATGTGCGTAAATTCTATAAAGAGCAACAAAATGAATTGAAAGAATAATATTTGGGGATGGTATTATGAACAGTAAGAAAAAAACAATAATTGAAAGTATTGTTACAACAGTCTTTTTAGGATTGCTGGTTTATGCGGCATATTCCTTGTGGTATATTTTCTACGGCACAGACAGCGGCGCGGATGTGCATCTTTACACAATCCTTTCAGGCTCCGCTTTAGGTTGGTTTTTGGTGCTTTTAGTTCAGGAGCTTTTCAAAAAAGCGAACTGGATTCCAAAGCTTATAGCATTTATTGCCGGTAACGGCTTTTTTCAAGGTGTTATATGGGGCTTTAACTCAAAGCTTAACGAATCCTGCACAGATAACGAGCCGGTTATTATAAAAACATATACAGTTGCATTTGTTATAGCATTTATAACTCTTCTCATTGCATTTATTTTAAGAGCAAAAAGAGGCTATAAAGCCGTAAATATTATTCTCGCTGTTATTTACCTTGTTGTTTCAGGCGGAGGTGCCGTTGTGTTTAACATTGATAACATAAAAGCGCTTGAATATAAAAAGAATATTCAGTTTGATTCAATTACTGCAGAGGAAATGAACCTTACTGCTGAGGAAAAAGAGCTTTGCGCAGATTGGTATACTGATAGTTTCTTTGCAGAAAACGGCTCTTTCCCTTTCGCATTTAAAATTGATGGGGAAGAGTTCAACCCAAATATGTGGAACAAGGAATTCATGAAAATTGCCGATGAAACCGAAACTGCTCAAAAAGGGCAGAGCGGATATGTTGTTTTCACTAACGAGGAAAAGGGTTTGCAGGTAACTGTTAAAACAACCGCTTTTGATAACAGCGCTACTTGTCAGTGGACGGTGTATATCAAAAATATCGGAACCGAAAAATCAGGCGTTATCTCTGATTTTTATGCCTTTGATTCTTCAGTTGATACAGGCAAAGCTGATCTTTACTACTCAATGGGTAGCGATACCGCTGCAAGCGATTTCTCGTTAATTAAAAAATCTCTTTCAGAAAAGGTTAGAAGCTTTTCCGGCGTTGACGGCAAACCAACAGAGAAATATCTTCCGTATTTTAATATCTGCGGTGAGAAATTCGGCGTTGTTCTTGGTATTGGTTGGACAGGACAGTGGGCATCAGAGCTTTCTGCAAAAGACGGCTTAACAAATATTTCTGTTAAGCAGGAAGAATTCAATGCATATCTTCTTCCGGGAGAAGAGGTGCGCTCACCACTTGTTTCGTTAAGCTTTTATAAAAATGATAACGCTCTTAAAGGCTTTAACCTTTTCAGAAGCTGGATAATGGACAGCGTTTATCCTGAAAATGTTACTAAAAATTACTATACTGTAATGGAGGTTGCAGGTCCTACATCTACAAGGACCTCAGATGAAATTATCAATATTCTTGATAATGAAATAGCTGATTCTGCATATGAGCAGACTGATGCATTCTGGATGGATGCAGGCTGGTACACCTATAACGAGGGCTGGCACGATGGCGTAGGTAACTGGACCGTTGATACCTCGAGATACGATAACGGTATTTCCGAGCTTTCTTCATACGCGAAAAATAAAGGCTTAGGCCATGTGCTCTGGTATGAGCCTGAAAGGCTTTTTCCAAACACACATTTCCATACTATAGGCTCTCAGAACGACCAATGGCTTGTTGACATAGGCGAAGGTAATATAATGTGGAACCTTGCTAATGAAGATGCATTCAATTACTATTGCGATTATCTTCTTAAATCAATGAAGGAAAATGGTATAACCATTTATCGTCAGGATTTCAACTTTGCTCCTCTTTCATACTGGCAGAAGGCGGATGCAGAATATTACGACGGCAGAACGGGTATATGTGAAAACCACTATATAACAAACCTTTACAGATACCTTGATTACCTTTACGAAAATATTCCGGGCCTTATAATTGACAACTGCGCATCAGGCGGTAAACGCCTTGACCTTGAAATGACATACCGCAGTATTCCGTTCTGGAGAAGCGACTACAACTGTTCATACCATTCAGATTTGTTTGATGCTACACAGTCTCATACATACGGTATTTCCTTCTGGCTTCCAATCTCGGGCGCAAACCTTTATATGAAGGATGAATATGCGGCAAGGTCTGCTATTATGCCGCTTGTGCTTATGGATTTCTTCTCTCATCAGCACCCTGATTTTAATTTACATAATGAGCAGAGAGCTCTTATGGGCGGAAAGTATTATCCGCTTGAATTCGGTAGCTTTGATAAGAACAAAATGCACGCTATGCAGTTCAGCACCGAAGATGCAAAAGAGGGAACAGTTCTTGTTTATAAAAGAGCAGATGTAAACGATAAGGAATATACAGTAAAGCTTAACGGACTTATTCCTGATGCAACTTATGTTGTACGTAACATTGATGAAGTAGATAAAGAATATACTTTCACAGGCTCTCAGCTTATGAACGATGGCTTTAAAATAGACCTTCCTGATGGCGAAAAAGCAATTATATTAATGTTCAACGTGAAATAAAAAGAAATCAGCGGTAAAAAACGAAAGTTTTTACCGCTGATTTTTAATTAACGGACTTATTTATGGTTCTTTATGTAGTGTTTATAGAATTTTACGCAATGGGCAACTTCCCAAACGCCGATGCTTTCGTTAGCGGCGTGCATAGCGGCAAGCTGTTCATTGCTCATTTTAATTGGACAGAAGCGCAAGCAGTTATCTGCAACATCCTCATAATGGCGGCAGTCTGTACCGCCTGTCATAAGGTAAGGTATAACGCTTGCGTCAGGGTAACATTCGTTAAGGCATTTTTTAAGGTATCCGAATTCTTCACCCTTATAATCTACGCAGTTTGAAGCGTTTCTTGCATGGATAATTTCAAATTCAAGGTCGTATTTATCTGCATATTTTTTTAGCACCGCAAGAGATTCGTCAACGTTCTGGTGAGGAGAGGTACGAAGGTTACAAACAACATATGCTTCTGACGGAATAACATTAGGTGTGTTTGAGCCACCTGCCATTGTGCAGCAGAAGGTTGTTCTTGTAAAAGCGTTACACATAGGAGAAACCATAGGTAAAACCTTTGTAAGAAGACCCTTGAAGAGCCACATATTGCCAAGCACCATACGAAGAGGGAAGCCGAGGTAAGGCGCGGCTTCGTCGAGCATTGCGTAAACAGGGCCTGAAATTTCTGCCTTGAAAGGCTTGTCTTTTTCAACATCAGCAACGAACTTTGAAAGTCTTGCAAGAGGAGTGTTGCTCTTTGGTGTTGAAGAATGTCCGCCTTTTCCCTTTGCAATAACCTTAAGGTCTATATATCCTTTTTCAAGTATACCGATTGCAGCGCACCAACCATTCATAGTAGGAAGCTGGTCTTTAAGTATAGCGCCACCTTCGTCCATAGCAACATCAAGGTGAACACCTTTTGTTTTAAGATAGTTTACAAGCTTCGGCGCGCCGTCGCCTGAAATCTCTTCGTCAACAGCAGTAGCAAGGTAAACGTCGCAAGGTGGTACGAAGCCTTCTTCTAAAAGCTCTTCAATAGCCTGAAATTCTGAAAAGAAAGTAGACTTGCAGTCCATCGAGCCTCTGCCGTGAATGTTGCCGTCTGCAATTTCGCCTGAGAATGGGTCTCTTTCCCAGTTAGGCTCATCTGCAGTAACAACGTCCTGATGACCCATAAGAAGAAGACCGTTTCTTTTTGGGTCTTTACCGGGCCAACGGAAAAGGAGGTTGCCGTCAATTTCTGTACACTCAAGCTTCGAGAAAACAAGAGGGAAATTCTCTTTCATTACCTCGTGAAGCTTATAAAATTGAGTAAGGTCTTCGTTTCCTCTGAGAGAAATTGTAGGTACCTTAACCATTTCAGCAAGCTTTTTAGCGTAAGTGCTTGCTTCTTCTTCTGTTGGGTTTATTGCAGGTGCGCTTGTGTTAGGCTTTGCTTTGATTTTTACAGCTTTCATAGCTGCAACAACAATCAGAACAACTAATACTGCTAAAACAGCAAGCAATGCAAATCCAATGTATTTCATTTTATCATTTCCTTTCGGATTAATTTACCTAAAAATCAGTCTTTCAAAAATTCTTTCATTTTTCCTATTTGCTCTTGAGTTGGAGAAAAATCAGGGTGTGAACAGCAAGGAATATTAGGTTCGGTTCCGTCTGTGTATCGGAATGGAGACTGCCTGTCATTTTCATATTCCTTTCTGCACTCTTCAAGGTGGAAATCAGGAATATCGTAAGGAATACCACCATTCAAAATTGAGCGGTGGGCAAGAATTGCAACACAAGCCATATTCACTGCGGAATAAATATCGTATGGATGCTCAGGCTGTCTTTTTTCTTTTATACAGTCAAGGAACATTCTTGAAACAATATAATCTCCACCGCCGTGGCCTGCATTTTTAATGAATTCCTCGTCGCTGTCATTCCATACCGGGTCGTAAAGATTTACTTCTTCTTTGCCCTCGGGAATTGCCCATTCGCTGTAGCGCAGCATTACTTTTTCGCCCATACCGCGAAGGTTTTCAATCTGACCGTTTTCGCCACATATTCTGTAGGCATTATGGTGAGCGCCAAATGCAGCACAGCCCGTAACCCTGAAAACAGATTCATCATCGTTAAGAGTTGTAATAATAGCGGCTCTGTCGCCAACGCGCCTTGCGGTAACCTTTTCCTTGATTGGTGAAAAAACAGGCATTGCACTTACTTTTTTAGGCGTTGCGCCCGTTGACCACATAAGAGGGGCAAGGGAGTGGGTTATATAATATGCGCGAGGAAGGAAATTTCTCCAATGTTCGGTAAAGTAAACAGCTGCTTTGTTGAACTCCATGTCATCAGGACAATACGGGTGGTTATATTCGCCTTCAGCATAAAGAAATTTACCTAAAGTACCACCATCGCAGACCTTTTTTATTTCTCTGTTGAAAATCATCTGAGGATAATTTTCTGCAAGCATATAAATTGAGTTACTTTTTTCGTAGGCTCTTATAAGCTCAACGCCCTCTGCTAAAGTGCCGTTTGCGATACATTCACAGAGAACATGTAGACCTTTTTCAATACACTTTATAGCGAATGGCGTATGCTCATGGAAATAGTTTGCAAGAACAACCGCGTCCATTTCCTGTTCAATGAATTCGTCAAAGGCTTTATAGGTAGGAACATTAAAGCCTAAATTTTCAAGACCTTTGGCAAGACGTTTTTCATTAAAATCGCAAAGGGCAACAATTTCCGCTCCCGCAAGATTAAGGTTGCGGGCTAAATCTATACCTCTGCCGGCGCCTAAAATACCAACCTTTATTTTGTTCATAACAACCCTTCTTCGTTAGAATTATTTCTCTATAGCTGCTTTTTTCATATTGATTTTGCGAAGGATTGCAGAATCGAATTTTGGTGTGCGGTCATATTTATAAATACCGTTTAATTCTTGCTCAACGTCGGTAAGCTGAGTATAGCAGAAGCCAAGCATTTTTGGATTATCTATAAGTGCGGTTGTAAGTCCGTCGTATCTCTCGTAGAACTCCTCAAGAGATGTTGCGGCGTTGCCGTAGCCCCATGCTTTTTCACGGTCATTTTCGTTAAACTCTCTGAGTTCAACTCTAATACCGCCATATTCGCTCATAAACACAGGCTCACCCTTCCATGTCTGGCGGTGCTTATGGTTATCGAAAAGAACATTTTCTGTTATAAGTGCATCGTAATGCTCTTTGAATAACTTATAATCCTGCTCGTAATCATGCACATCAAAAATATCAGTTTCAACGTGGTAGTTACCGCTTGTATCAATACATGGACGCGTTTTATCAAGACATTTAATTGTGCGATAAACAATGCGGAGAGTATCGTCATCCTGCTGACGTCCCTCTATGTCCCAAGTTTCGTTATATGGGCACCAGCCGATAAGCGCAGGGTGGTTAAAGTCTCTTTCAATTTCTTCCTCTAATTCAAGAAGGAAATAGCGTATTGATTCGAAATTTGACCAGTCAAGACCCCAGTTGCCGTGCTCGCCCCATACTATATAGCCTAATTCGTCGCAGTAGTGAAGGAAGAGTGGTTCAAAAATCTTCTGATGGAGTCTTGCTCCGTTAAAGCCTGCATCCATAGAAAGAAGAATATCATTTTTAAGAGCTTCCTTTGATGGTGCTGTGTAAATACCGTCAGGGTAGAAGCCCTGGTCAAGAATAAGTCTCTGGAAAACAGGCTCGCCGTTAATTTTAACAACGCCGTCTGCAAGCTTAACCTCGCGAAGACCTGCGTAGCTCTTTACTCTATCGCCACCAAAGGTCAGCTCTAATTCGTAAAGACCACCTTTACCAACCTCCCAAAGATGCTTTTCTGAAAGAGGAACTGTAATAGTTGTAGTATCGCCATAAACTTTAGCAGATGAATTGCCTACAGGTACGCCATCCCACAGAGCAGTAACAGAGAATTCGCCTTCGCCTGCAACATCTGCAGTAATTGTAAATGTACCTGCATCAATGTTAGGGTAAACCTTATAGTTTTTAATATAGTTTTCAGGGCAGAATTCCATATAAACAGTCTGCCAGATACCTGTTGTACGGGTATAGTCGCAGCTGTGTGAATAATACAATTCGCTCTGCTTACCTCTTGCCTGAAGAATGCTTCTTGTATCATCCTCTGCATAAACAGTAATTACGTTGTCGCCTTCTTTAATAAGTTTTGTAGCATCAATTCTGAAGGATGTATATCCACCGAAATGCTCACCTGCAAACTCACCGTTTACATATACTTTTGCGTGAAAATCAACTGCACCGAAAACAACAAATGCCTTACCGAGAGCAGCTTGTTCAGGTGTGATATTTACAATTTTCTTGTACCATACAGCATGAATGAAGTCCTTGTAGCCTATACCTGAAAGTTCACTTTCAGGGCAGAAGGGAACAATAATTTTCTTTGAAAATTCAGTATCTGCTTTGTAAAGCTTGCGGTCAATTCCGCTGTTACCGAAATCAAAATCAAAATCCCACTCACCATTAAGGATTATATAATTTTCTCTGTAAAAATTCGGATTCGGATGTTCATTTCTTGGTATCATAAAAATTCTCCTTTGAGATTATTATCTTAAATAAATAAGCAATACTGCGATATCTGCAGGGGAAACGCCGCTTATTCGTGAGGCCTGACCAATAGTTTCAGGCTTTATCTTTTTCAGCTTTTCGATTGCTTCGAGGCGAAGATTTGTTATTTTATCATAATCAATATCTTCAGGAATCTTTTTAACCTCAAGCCTTTTTTGTTCTGCCACCTGCGCTAGCTGACGTTTTATGTAGCCTGCATATTTAAGATTTATTTCAACCTGCTCAAAAATATCCTTTGAAAGGGCAGGACGCTTTTTATCAAAGGGTGTAAGCAGCTTGTATGAAAGCTGAGGCCTTTTAAGAAGCTCTGAAAGGCGGCAGCCCGTAACAAGTGGTGCAGTTCCTGCTTCTTCAAGAACTTTGTTAAGCTCCTCTGACGGAGCAATGCTCACGCGCTCTATTCGTGCGGTTTCTTCTTCGATAAGCCTTTTCTTTTCCTGTAGCTTCTGATATCTTTCCTCGCTTATAAGACCTATTTCATAACCCATTTCTGTCAAGCGCAGGTCTGCGTTATCCTCGCGGAGAATAAGGCGGTATTCGCTTCTTGATGTCATCATTCTGTATGGGTCGCGACAGCCCTTTGTTACAAGGTCATCTATAAGGGTGCCGATATAGCTTGTGCTTCTGTCAAGGGTAAAGGGATCTTTCTCCTGAACGCTTCTTGCGGCGTTTATACCTGCAATAAGACCTTGCGCCGCTGCCTCTTCATAGCCTGAAGAGCCGTTGAACTGACCTGCACCATAAAGACCGGGAAGGTCTATGAATTCAAGAGTTGATTTAAGAGCCAACGGGTCAACGCAATCATATTCAATAGCGTACGCGGTACGCATAACCTTTGCGTTTTCGAGACCCTTTATGCTATGAAGAATTTTCAACTGAATATCTTCGGGGAGAGAGGAGGAAAGCCCCTGAAGGTACATTTCCTCTGTGTTAAGTCCGCAAGGCTCAATAAACACCTGATGCCTGCCTTTTTCTGCAAAGCGGACAATTTTATCTTCAATACTCGGACAATATCTGGGACCTACACCCTCAATCTTTTTAGAATAAAGAGGGGAGCGATGAAGGTTATCGAGGATTACCTGTTTTGTATCTGCATTAGTATATGTAATATGGCAGATAGCCTTGTTTTCAAGAACCCCATCAGGAGTTTCAAAAGAGAATGGTGTAATTTCTTCGTCACCAATCTGCTCTTCAAGCTCTGTAAAATCAACAGTTCTTTTGTTAACGCGAGGAGGTGTACCTGTTTTGAAACGACGAAGGGGAACGCCTAACTCTAAAAGAGACTGTGAAAGGTCATTTGACGGGAACATTCCGTCAGGGCCACTTTCGTAAGAAACATCACCAACAAACACCTTGCCTTTTAAAAATGTACCTGTAGCGATAATTACGCATTTGGCGGTGTAGAGTGCTTCAAGCTGTGTTTCAAATTCCCACAAGCCATCTTCGTTTTTCTTTAAGGAAACGATTTCTGCCTGTTTCATATCAAGGTTATCGGTGCATTCAAGGCAGTGCTTCATATATTGTGTGTAATCACGCCTGTCAATCTGCGCTCTGAGGGAATGCACGGCAGGCCCCTTACCTAAATTAAGGATACGACTCTGTATAAGATTTTTATCTGCCGCCTTGCCCATTTCTCCGCCTAAGGCGTCTATTTCGCGGACAAGATGACCCTTGGATGTTCCGCCGATTGATGGGTTACAAGCCATGTTGCCTATCCAGTCAAGGTTAACTGTAAAAACCACCGTAGAGGCACCAAGCCTTGCAGAAGCTAAAGCAGCTTCTATACCTGCGTGGCCTGCGCCAATTACTGCAACATCATAATTTCCTGCAAAAAATTTCATAACTTAAAACCTGAATTACTTAATAAATTTAATGTGGCCGTCTTCTCTTTCCTTCATAGGCGGCTTTTCGTTAGGGTAGCCTAAGGACATACCTAAAATAAAATTCCAATGCTGTGGAATATCTAAAATTTCCTTCCACTTCTTTGCGCCATCTTCGTTATCAAAAAGACCGCCTAAGGATGCAACCATACAAGAACCAAGACCTAAGCCATGAGCAGCAAGGGCAATATTTTCTGCCATAAGACCGCCTGACATACCGTCTTTGTTTTCAGCGAAAATAAAAATAAATGTTGGCGCATTGTGGTAAACAGGGCGCTTATCCCATCCTGTGTAAGCAGGAGTATCCCAACCAACAATGTTTTTGAAGTCTGTGTTCATCTGGTCAAGCAGCTCTTTATCCTGAACTATTCTTAAGTGGCATGGTTGAGAGTTTCTACCGCTTGGTGCGCGGATAGCGCAATCAAGAATAATGTTTAAAAGCTCATCCGGCACTTGCTGAGCGGTATATTCTCTTATAGTCTGTCGGGAAAGAATGTTTTTAATTATTTCGTTCATCTTATTCACCCTTTACTTCTTTTATAAGCTGAAGATAACTGTTAAAGGTTGGAGAAGAAACGTTGCTGTCCACCTCGTATGCACCTTCAATTATCTGGTCAATTCCGTTTCCTACAATAGATTTTATGATTTCAATTTTTTTGCTGTTGAAAAATTCGCTGTTAACATCTGCTTCTGCGCGAAGAACAAGGAAAAGGTAATCGTTTGTACCGATAATTGCAGCATATCGGGTATCAATACTCTGCACCTTCTGGAAAAAGCCCTCCGGATATGAATCGTCATCCTTGTGGAGAATAACAGTCTGAACAGCACTCTGAACGCCCGCTTCTGCAAGATAATCTGCAGCCTCGTCCATTGTTTTTTCACCGGAGTTCACAACATCTGCCATACTCTGAAATCTGAGGAGCAAGGATTCTATTTCGTTCTGAGGAAGTCTTACTGTGTTGCCGTTAGCATCTGTTTGTGTAAAGTACCCCGTAATTGCCTGAAAAAGAATATAGTTTGTACGGAATGCGGCATAAAGACGGGCGAGGGGAATTTCCTTTGTTCCTCCTGCCCCGTAATAGGAGAGTAAAAGTCTGTCGCGGTATGCATCCGCAGTAAAAACTTTAGTAAGAGTCTGTTTGGTAATACCAATTTTTTCGTAGTACTGGTCGTAAAGGAGCCAGTTATCATTAACCTTCTGGGAAACAGCTGTTTTTTCTGCTATAGTGAGCTCAATGCCGTGGGCATGAGCAAGAGAATTTGTTTTAAAATATGTGGAAATATAGGCGAGAGTCTGTTCTTTTATTGCCTTCTGCGCTGCGTCAACACCTAAATCAACGGTAGCTTTATCAAGGAAATATGTGAAAACATCATTTGATATTTCTACCCTATTAACAGATACAGCGCTCTTTTTTTCAAAAGCGTTGCAGCCCGATAAAGCGGTAACCGAAAAAACACAGGTTACCACAAGAAATAAGGATATTATCTTTTTAGATATACCTTTAAAAACAATCACTTTTCGCACCTCGTAAGAATATAAATATACATAATATAGTATAGCAGAGGTTCACATTTAAAACAAGAAAAAAAGTAAAATTCAAAGAGAAAAATGATTTTAATTTTCAGGTGTTTACTAAAGAAGTTTTGTGTGATAAAATTTATAAAATTGTTGATAAATTAAGGACTGATTATTATGCCTAAAAAAATTCACCTCGTGTGCAACGCCCACCTTGACCCTATATGGCAATGGGAATGGGAGGAGGGTGCTGCTGCAGCACTTTCAACATTTAAATCTGCCTCCGATTTGTGCGATGATTTCGACTATGTTTTTTGCCATAACGAGGTTACTTTATATAAATATATTGAAGAATATGCACCCGAATTGTTTGAGGATATAAAGCGACATATCAAAGAGGGTAAGTGGAAAATAATCGGAGGTTGGTATCTACAGCCCGATTGTAATATGCCTTGCGGTGAAAGCTTTGTCCGTCAGATTCAGTTTGGTAAAAACTATTTTAAAAATAAATTTGGCGTAGTGCCTGAAACTGCATATAATGTAGATGCTTTCGGTCATACTGCAGGACTTGTTCAGATTATGAAAAAATGTGGTCAGGATAAATGTATAATTGTCCGCAAAGGCGATGATCGTGTAGCAGACGACCATCTTATATGGGAAGGTTTTGACGGTAGCCGTGTAAAACTTGCAGCCCTCAGAGGATATAACTCTGCTCTTGGCAAGGCTGTTGAAAAAATAAACAGGGTTATTTGCGAAACTCAACACGATACAGAGTGTATTATGTGGGGCGTTGGTAACCACGGTGGCGGTCCATCAAGAAAAGATTTAAGTGATATTAAAGAGCTTATAGAAAATAGCGATATTGAAATCTGCCACTCATCACCTGATGAATTTTTTGCTGAAATCAACCCTGAATATGTACATAAAAATTCATTTACCATAAGTATGCCCGGTTGCTACACAAGCGTTTCAAAAATCAAACAGGCACACGCAGATTTTGAGGATAATCTTTATATGACAGAAAAAATCTGTTCTGTTGCTTCTTTGAAAGGTCTTATGGAGTATCCTGAAAAAGAGCTTAACGAGGCAACAGAAGATTTGCTTACAGCGGAGTTTCATGATGTTCTTCCAGGTTCAAGTGTAAAATCAGGGGAAGAAAACGGCTTAATGATTCTTTCTCATGGAAAAAATATTCTTAATAAGCTCCGTGCGAAGGCATATTTTGCCCTTACCTCTCAGGAACCTAAGGCTAAAGAAGGGGAATATCCTTTCCTCGTGTTCAACCCTAATCCGTATGAGTGGGAAACAGAGGTTGAGTGTGAATTTATGCTGGCTGACCAGAACTGGAGTGATGATATTGTTTCATCCTTCAGGGTTACGGATAGCGAGGGAAATGAAATTCCTGCTCAGTTTATTAAGGAAACAAGCCACCTTAATCTTGACTGGAGAAAAAGGCTTGTTTTCAAGGCCAAACTTGCACCAATGGCTATTTCAAGGTTCTCAGTTTTTGTTGAATTTGTTGATAAAAAGGAGCAAGAAAAGGAAATACTCCAAGGCAATATTGTTTACCAGAACGAAAATACATATATAGAAATCAGTAAAACTACAGGTCTTCTTAAATCCTACAAGGTAGATGGCAAAGAATATATTAAGGAAGAAGCATTTTATCTCTGTCAGTATGACGATAACGCAGACCCTTGGGGAATGGCAGACAGTCAGCTTGACGCCATCGGAACGAATCCTCAAAAGTTTTCTCTTATGCAAAAGCCTGACGGCGTTTTTGCGGGAATGAATAGCGTGCAGATTATTGAAAATGGTGATTTGCGCCTTTGTGCAGAGGCATTCTTCAAATTGAATAATTCAAGAGCCCGTGTGGAATATATTATCCATAAAACCTCAGGTGAGCTTGATGTTAAGGTTGACCTTTTTGCAGGGGAAATCAATAAAATGTTCCGCCTTGCAGTACCTGTAGCGTTAGAGGGAGAGTACAGAGGCCAGACTGCCTTTGGTACACAGCCCCTTTATATGAATGGCAGAGAATGCGTTGCGCAGCGCTTTGTGTATGTTAAAGGTGAAAACAATTGTCTTGCGCTTTTCAACAAGGGTACATATGGTTCCAAATTCCTTGGCAGCACAATGGAAATGTCGCTTCTCAGAACAGCCACATACTGTGCTCACCCCATTTGTGACAGACCTCTTATCCCTCTTGACAGATACACACAAAAAATCGATTTAGAGGAAAGAAATTTCAGCTTCCGTCTTTGTGTTGCAGATGAAAATGAGCTTGAAAGGCTTTCTCAGGAATTTACAACGCAGCCATATGCCTGCAATGTTTTCCCTATTGAGAGAAAAGCAGAGCCAAAGAGCTTTAATGTAGAAATCACCAATAAAAATATTGCTCTCACAACATTTAAAAAAGCAATAGGAAACAATGAGTTTATTTTAAGATTCTTAAACAACTCTCCAGAAAAAGAAAAAACAGAATTCACATTGAATTCTGCAAGCATATCTCTCAATTTTACTCCATTTGAGGCAAAAACAGTTGTTTTCAACGGACAGACCTTAGAGGAAATCAACGAAATGAGAATATAAAACAAAGCAAAAAAGTAACCCTTAACTGATTTTCACTCTCTCAGTTAAGGGTTACTGTTCTATTTTAATATCTAACATCTTTTTATTTACCTCTCTTTCGCTATTTAAGCTGAAGCACTTTCTTTTCTACGAATCTGATATGGTTTTTATTTAGGAGGCTTTCCTATCAGTTTCTTTATTTAAAGCTTTCAGCCTTGGTTCTTTTTACCCTTGAACCTTAGGTCTTTACCGGAACATTGGTGTTCACCCATCCTTTTTTAAAATTTTTAAGATTGGTCTTTTACCTGTACATCGGAACCACACTTTCATTTTTAGTTTGGTTTTTTAGGTTTTACCTGTACATTGGTCTCACCCTTTCTTCACCTATATAGTAGCACGGATTTCAAGGGAAATCTATTCCTAATGTTCCACAAAGTTAAAAAGGCTGAATTATTCAAAAGGGAGAAATTGATTTAACACACTAAAAACATTATGTTAAATTATTGACAATGTTTTTTCTTTGTGTTATAGTAGATATGTTAGTTGATATTTAAAAGGGTGTTTCCGAGAGGAGATGCCCTTTTTGTTTTTAATAAAAATACCGAGTGTCTGTAAGGACACTCGGTATTTATTTTCGGATTAATTATTTAACAAAACCGGTAATTGTTCTGAGAAGGAACTTGAGGATTGAGCGGATAAGAGAAATTGCATCTACAGGAGCAGGATTGAAAGGACCCTTAGTCTCAATTTCATCCATATTGCCGTCGTCACAAACGAAAGCCTGAGTGAGAGTTGTACCGCCCTTGCCGTTAAGCTCTGCACGAACATAGCAGCTGATATCATCTGAATGGTCTGCAAGCTTGATTGTTGAAGCAACAACACCGTTGGTTGAAACTGTATCTGTCTGAAGTGTAACACCGTCTGCAATCCACTTAATCTGGTCTGTGTTTTTACCAACGATTGTGATTGTATCAGCATCGTCATCAACGATAATGCATGTTACTGTAGGATATGCATCCTCTGTAGCAATTCTATCACCTGCATCGTATCTTGAAACTGCGAAGAATGTGCCGTTTTCCATAGCTGTACGGAGATTCTCAGGTGAATACTCAGGAAGAACGAAATCCATGAAAGATGTGTCGATATCATAGTATCCGTGAGCATCGTTGTTAGCAAAGCCCCAAACATTTCTGCCTTCAGGGATTGTAACCTTAAGAAGTTCATCCCAGAGAACGCGGTCCATAGATGTTGGACGGTCGAAAGAGTTGTAAACCTCAATACCGAGGCAAGACTGATATCTACGAAGAGATTTTGCAAAGAACTGAACGTTACGTGGGTCTGTTGCAATCTGATAACCTACTGTCATTTCGTCGCCATTAGGTGTAAGCATAACATTGCCGTCTTCGTCGTAAACGAGCTCGCCATTAGCTGAACCGAGCCAATCACCCGGATGGTTAATGTGAGAGATACCGCCTGCATCCTCAATCATACCAAGCATTGTATCGAAATCGCCTTCATCACCAAGAACGCCTTCTGTTCTGTCGTCGTTCATAAAATAGCCATTGATGTGGTTCTTCTGAGCAACAAGCATATTAGCTTCGATAGCGCCTGTTACGCATTCCATACCATTTTCAACAGTACGTCTTGTGTGGTCATCCTTGTATGTACCTGCAAGAATAGCCTCAAATTCTTCATCAGAAAGGTGAGACTGCTCGTTAAGAAGCACATGGTTATACTGATAGAGAGGAATGAGAGTTGGCTGTTCATTCCAAGGCTTACCTATAACACCATGGTCAGCCATAGCAAGTATATCAAAGTTCTGATTATAGTGCTCCTTAACCATTGAGCTTAAATCAATATATGCATCGCTATAGGTTGAGTGAGTGTGTAGATTTGTTTTGTAGTGGTTATCTTCGTTTGCAAGAATAGAAGTAACACTAGCATATGGGTTAGTAATTTTGTATGTTTTGACTGCAGCGGCAGCAGAAATCTGCATAACGCTGAAAAGCATACAAAGAACCATTACTAAAGATAAAAGTTTAAATAATGATTTTTTCATAGGATAATCCCCCTTTATAAAAATGATTATACCATATTAATTAATAAAGTCAAGATGGGGATTTAGCAAAATTAGGAATTAGGAATGAGGAATTAGGAATTTAGGAACTGTGTTGCGATTAAGACTTGTAATAATATCAAATTATCGTAAAGGTGATGTATTGGTTCATTTAAAGAATAGAATAAGAATTTGCTAAAAGAAAAACCAAAGACAACAAATAAGTGCCTTTGGTTTATGTTGATTTAAGTTTGATTGCGATATAATGCTGACGCATTGCGATATAAGTTTGCACAGCACACTTGCGATATGATATAAATCCATTTTTTCGTGCCTTCAGGCACATATCGCATCGAAGATATATCGAGCCGTCAGGCATATCGCAAATTCAGCAAAGGATTTGTATCGCTGAAAAACGCACAGCGTTTTTCAATTAATACATTCCGCCGCCCTGAGCTGCTGCCATTGCAGCTGCGCTTGCTGCATCTGCTGCAGGGTCCGGTTTATCTGCCACAAGGCTTTCTGTTGTAAGAACCATAGCGGCAACTGATGAAGCATTCTGAAGAGCTGAGCGTGTAACCTTAGTTGGGTCAAGGATACCTGCCTCAGCCATGTCTGTATATTCCTCTGTTGCAAAGTTAAAGCCGTAGCCTGTTTTGCCTGAACGAAGAATACCATCTATAATAACAGAGCCTTCAAGACCTGCGTTTGCAGCGATCTGACGAACAGGCTCTTCAATAGCCTTGCGAACAATTTTCGCACCTGTGATTTCATCTGCATCTGAAAGAGAAGCAATGTATGCATCAAGGCTTGGAATAGCGTTAAGAAGAGCAACGCCACCACCTGCAACGAAGCCTTCCTCAACAGCGGCTTTTGTTGCTGCAAGTGCATCTTCAATGCGGAGCTTCATTTCCATCATTTCTGTTTCGGTAGCTGCACCAACGCGGATAACTGCTACACCGCCTGCAAGCTTTGCAAGTCTTTCCTGAAGCTTTTCTCTGTCGAAATCAGATGTGGTTGTTTCAATCTGAGCCTTAATCTGGTTAACTCTTGCTGCGATTTCGTTTGCATCGCCTGCACCGTCAACAATGATTGTGTTTTCCTTAGAAATTTTAATCTGTCTTGCGCGACCGAGCTGAGTAACCTGAGCATCCTTAAGGTCGAGGCCAAGCTCCTCTGTGATAACCTCACCGCCTGTGAGAATAGCAATATCGCGGAGCATTTCTTTTCTTCTGTCGCCAAAGCCGGGAGCCTTAACACCAACGCAGGTGAATGTACCGCGGAGCTTGTTAACAAGAAGAGTTGCGAGAGCTTCGCCCTCGATATCCTCAGCAACAATCACAAGCTTTTTGCCTGCCTGAACGATTTTTTCAAGAAGAGGAAGAACCTCCTGAATGTTAGAGATCTTTTTATCTGTAATAAGAATGAATGGGTCGTCAATAACTGCTTCCATCTTATCGGTGTCTGTTACCATATAAGGTGAAATGTAACCGCGGTCGAACTGCATACCTTCAACAACGTCGCAGCTTGTTTCAGCAGTTTTGCTTTCTTCAACTGTGATTACGCCGTCTGCTGTAACCTTTTCCATCGCTTCTGCAATAAGGTTACCAATGCTTTCGTCAGCAGAAGAAACTGTTGCGATTCTTGCAATATCGCTTGAAGATTCAACAGGCTTTGAATTTGCCTTGATTGTCTCTACAACGTTTGAAACTGCATTTTTGATGCCCTTTTTAAGAACCATTGGGTTTGCACCTGCAACAACGTTCTTCATGCCTTCGCGAACAAGAGCCTGAGCGAGAAGGGTAGCAGTTGTTGTGCCGTCGCCCGCAACGTCGTTTGTTTTTGTTGCAACCTCTTTAACAAGCTGGGCGCCCATATTCTCGAAAGCGTCTTCAAGCTCAACCTCTTTTGCGATTGTAACGCCGTCATTTGTTATAAGAGGAGCGCCGTATTTCTTATCGAGAACAACGTTTCTGCCCTTAGGGCCTAATGTGATTTTAACGGTGTTTGAAAGCTTATCAATACCTGCCTGAAGGGCGCGGCGAGCTTCTTCACCATAGATGATTTGCTTAGCCATAGTAAAAACCTCCGAATATATATTATAGAATGTAATAATTATTCAACAATTGCAAGGATATCATTCTGACGAACAACGATAAGTGTTTCGCCATCAATTTTAACTTCTGTGCCTGAATATTTGCTGAGAATAACCTTATCCCCAACCTTAACCTGCATCTGAACCTCTTTGCCGTCAACAATTCCGCCCGGGCCAACTGCAAGAATTTCAGCAGTTTGTGGCTTCTCCTGAGAAGCGGCAGCAAGGATAATACCGCCCTTTGTTGTTTCTTCTGCCTCGCAGAATTTAAGAACGACTCTGTCGCCTAATGGTTTGAGTGTCATATAAAATGCCTCCCGATATATAAAATTTATTAATTCTGTTTTTAGCACTCTGCTGTTTCGAGTGCTAAACATATAATATACCTTTCTAAAGAAATTATCAAGTATTTTCAGGGAAAAATTTGAAAAATTACTAAAGTTTACAAAGCGTTAAAACATTTATTGCCATATATATTCAATTTATGCACGAAGAAGGGTGGAAATTCAAAAACACTTTGCAAGTTCTGTTGTTCTTGCAAAGTGTTTTTGTTATAGCTTATGAATAATCAGATACTGTCAGCACACCTTGAGCGTACCAGATACCTATGCGGAACATAGATTCACCGCAATAGTGAGCGCCGTCGTACTCACCGTTTTCGTTATTGTTTACATATTTGGATTTACATGTAGAGGTATCGACCCAGATTGAATTTTGTAGCTTTGTTGAGTTGGTAGTGTTCTGATAAAGACCTGCAGTTGTTGTGTTGATAATATTCTTATCGGTATCTGTAGGAACATACCAAAGGGCAGCCATATCTGATTTGTGGGTATTAACAGTGTCTGAATATGCCCAACCGTTGTATGTTTGCGTTGAACCGGTTAACGGATTATCGAAGGTTCTTGTGTCATATGCGGCAATACCGCCGTCAACAAAACCTATAGTATTATCTGAATCCCTTGGTCCAAAGGCGGTGCGAACTTTATTTACAAGCATACTTTGTAAGCTACCGTACTGGTCTGCCCACTCTTTGACGCAAGAGTCGCTTTCGCCCTGATGCCACATAAATGAACGGATATTGATTCTGTCAGCTCCGTGTATGGCAGCAATCTCGTCGAGAGCTGTATTTACGTAGTTTACCATTAAGTCTGAAAGGTATCCGCCAAGGTCGTTATGGATATTCTGAGAGTTGGTTGCATTATTATAGTTGGTGTCGTATATCCAGTTACCGCCAAGGAAAGTACCTGCTGCGGTATATTTAATGATATACCACATTTCGTCCTTTGTGTTGTCGGTATTTGCAATATGGTAGGAAAAACCAAGCTCAGGACCAAACCAATTCATTCCCTGACCGCCTATACCAAGACGGAAGGTTTCAAACTGATTGTTGGAGAAATAGGTGGTCCAGTTGTTTGACCCGTCAGCACTGTTAATATTGTTATATTTAATTTTTATATTTGAAAAATCAGTGTTGCCCACAGTTGCGATTACCTCGTTTGTTAACGGGCTGGCACCATAAGCATTTGACTGACCGCAAAGGATAATAACGTTTGCAGTTTTAGTTCTCGTTGATATTGAATCGGTCATATCTATGAAGATATCCTTAGTGGATTTTTCCTCCTGCGCAATCAAAATATCGCGGTCATTAATGTCTAACCTTCCGTCAGAGTTAAGATCGCAAGCGTATTTTTGCCATGGTGTTAAAGTGTTTTGGTTAATCAAGCCTTTTTTAATAGAGGCTATATCTGTTTTTGTAAACACAATGCCATCACAGTCAAAGTCGCCAACATGGTAAACTGTTGTTGCATCTCTCAGACCATTGACGAGTAATGCCATAACAGCGCAGTCCAAAACATCAAGGCAACCATCGCCTACTAAATCTTGACGCATAAGTGTTCTGAAATCTGTTATTTGAGCACTATCCGACAAAGCCATATTCGTAAGCTGTTGATAGTCTGATACGTCAATATTATTGTCGTTATTGACATCGCCAACCTGAGCAACAGAGTAGCAATCAGCAAATCCGAAGGCGTTGACCTTATACTGACCATCGTAATTGAAAATAGGACTTGAGTTTTCGGTGTTGCTTTTCTGACCCCATATTTGATCGGAGTTATATTTTTGGAGAAGGTAGGCTACCTCACCTGAATGAAATTCATCAAGAGTTTTAACGGATGTCTGATTAGCAACGTCAATAGAAGAGCCGATGCCATTCTGGACAGTACCCTCAGAGTTATATGCGCTGTTTTCAACGTAGTAGCAATTGGAAACAGTACCTGTATTGCTACCGGAGATACCGCCAACGTAGGATGATGCATAAACAGAGGCAGTGCTATAACAATTAGAAACGCTATTTGCGTTAGCGCCTGTAATTCCACCGGCATATGTTGATGCATTGATAACGTTTCTCTTTGCAAAGCAGTTAATAATTGTTCCGCCGTTATAACCGCAGATGCTTCCTACATAGTTGTTTGCAGCTATGTAGGAGTTTGTTACTCCCAATTCCTTAATTGTTGCAGATGCAGAGGTGTTGCCGAAAAGTCCTGCGTAATTTGTTGAAAAGTCGCTGAAATATAAACCGCTTATTGTATGTCCTTGGCCATGGAAAATGCCGTTGTAGCTGTTCTCTTGAGTACCTATAGGAGACCAAGGGTGGTTTACTAAAGAAGAATCAGCAGTACCTTTTTCGTCAAGGAAGTTATCATTTACAACTATATCTGTAGTAAGCACTGCATTTGCAGTTGTTGCGCCTGAATTAACAGTATCCTTGAACCAAAGCAACTGACCGGCATTAGCTATTTCATAAACGTTGTCCTTAGCGCCGTCTTCATTAAGGTCGTATTTATCTGTAGTTAAAGTTGCTTTTTCATATCTTCCGCACATATCGCAGAAACCGTTTGTATATGTGCCGTTGCAGAAATCCTCTTCTATTTGCGCAAGGGCCTTAAAGCTATTGCGGATTTCAGTAACATTGCCTGTTGTTATGTAGTAGCAGTACGAAATAGGCTGGTAGCTTTGGAAATGAATCGTATCTACAACACCGATATATGAGGTGGGGTCTTCTGTTGCGGGAGTAGTTGTGGAACAATGTGTTTTACCATCACCACCATAATAAACACCTGTGTGGTAAAGGGTCTGACCGGGGGTGTAAATTCCGATACCATAGCCACCTGCACCATTACCGACAAAAGCACCCCAATTTTCGTTGCAGATGAAATCCTGGTCTGTTGCGGTACCCCAGAATCCTAAATCAGCTTTAGTTACAGGTTTGTTGCTGTCTGACCAGGCGTCGCCACCTTGATAATAAACAAATTTATTTAACGGCTCAACGCAATAAAATGCCGGGAGCTCCTGTGTTGTTGTAACAGAAGGATAGCCTGAGAAATCCACAAATCTGCAGGTTGCTCTCATTAAGCCGTTTTCAAGAGTATACCAGGCCTCCATATATGTAGGAGTAATAAATTCTTTTGTTTTTGCCCAGTCAAGCGGTCGGCATTTGATGTATATTTCGTTTGTTGTTACCTTTAAATCAACTATTTTACTGGGTTCATTATATAAGTTACCACCCTGAACAGGGTTGTAGTTCCATATAGCCTCGCCATACATACCCGGCTCGTAAGGATAAGAACCTGTGCCGTAGTAGGACTGTTGAACAAGACGACCTGTATCGTGGGCGTTAATAAGGTTTATATTGCTCTTTTTTTCGTATATATCCAATGTATCGCAACCGGATTTATATGTTCCGGTAAAATCATCAGAATAGCCTACCTCTACAGGTGCAGATTTGTCCTGATTATTCTTGGCAGCTACAACGTTATTAGCCAAATCTTCCATATAGGTAAGAGAGCCGCCCCACTGTAAATCAATACCGATTTTATAACTGCTGTTAGAGAGGGGAATTACACCATTCTCATCCTCTTGCGGTATTGATGTGTTAATCAGATTAATGGAGGTTAATGTGAAATTCATTTGCTCTTTATCGAGAGGAGTGAAAGAGACAGAGGTAAGGGAGGATTGAGTTTTGCCATCAAGAAAACCATCAATATAGCTTGTAAATTTGCCGTTTTCAGCGGGCTCAAGGAAGAATTCCTCAATTGTTCCGCTAAAGTTCAGTTCACCTTTAACATAGCAATCAGAAGAATAATTAATTTCATATTGATTGAAGCTTGAACCGCTGTAGTCCACAGTATACATATGGTTTGCAGCGTTAACAGTTTTTTGAGAATTGTTTATGAGAATCTCCTTGGTCTCACCGCTTGAAACATTAACAGTAAATTCAGTTGAACCGTTACCGTAGGTAACTAAAATTGTTTGTGTACCGGCTTGAGTTAAAACCTCAGGAGAGCAATAAAATCCCTCGTCAATATTCTCTTTTGTTCCGTCAGGATATGTAACACCAATAACAAGTCCCCTTGTATTTAAGCTTTCTCCAACGGTATAGTTTTGTTTTTGTGGTAATGAAACAATATTCAGAACCTCATCAACTATCGGGTCCCATTTAGAGTAAAGGCAGCGGCTTGCAGGAATAGCCAAAGAATCTGATGTGATTTTTTTGCCTGTTCCGTCAGGACCGGTAAACCAACCGGCAAATACGAGGCTTTCGCGCTGAGGCACGGGAAGCTCGCCATACTTAGTGCTTGCAGAATATGTGAAAATTTTTCGGGATGTATTATTTTTGGTGTGTTCGTAAACCTCTTTAGCACAGATTCTTATGTTTGAAACAGTTGCATTTGACTTGGGTGTGTTGTTATCAAACCTTACCTGAATATGCTTAATGTTTTCAGGAGTTGTAAAGCTACATTCATTAAGACCATACTGATATGCCCTGACAGATACAAGAGATTGATAAAGACCTTCATCGTCAAAGAAGAAAATAAAGGCTTCAAAATCAGTGGTTGTGCCGTTGACTTCATAGGAAAGAATATATTCTGTGCTTTCTTCAACGGGCATAGAGTAAAATGCGCCTACTGATGTCATTGAAAATGAAGTGAAAACCTCGTTATCGGAAGTGTTATTCACAAGCACGAAGCTACCGTTTTCAATGTCCGTTGTTAATGTTCCGATTGTATCATCACTTGAATTATTCACTTTTAAATTCGGGTGATTTGCCCATTGCTCGAAAAGAAAAAGATTATCAAAGGCGAGCTCGTATACGCCTGATGCGGCAAGAGTAACAGGGCTGAGAAAACATACTGTAAGAATAGTAATGCACAAGCATAAAGATAATAAACGCCCGAAAAAATTCTTCATAAACACAACCTCTTTTGTAAAAATCGTATACATAAAAAATGTACCATATTAATATTATAAAAGCAAGAAAAAAGAAGAGAGAAATGAAGTTCGCGCCACTAATGTCGCAAAATGAGGTTGTGTCCTGCGGACACAAATAAAAAATCCATGTCCGAAGACTTGGATTTTTGGCTGTTACGAACAATTTAGATGCCGGTTGCTTATATCAATTTATTTATAGCATCGGCGTAATATGAATCTTCTTTTTCCTTTACAACATAGGAGTGTAACCCGTTCGGATTGGAAACAAAACAATTTTCACCTGTTGTAGCATCAACACTGCCTTTCCCATGAACAACGGAGTATCCCGCTTTTTCTTCATCGCCGATTAACGCCAACAGACACAGCATAGGGTCCCACGAGGAACGACCGTAAGAAGACCCGTGATCACAAAGTGCAAGATAAAGAGGATCGTTTTTATCTAAATTACCACCGGTGATGACACTTGCTCCTACTTCCCATCCGAGAAAGGTTATTGGAACGGGACAAATATCACAAAATATGCTTGCGGCCACTCTTGAGCGTTCATTTCGGGCAAAGTTGTTTTCTTTATTTGGTTTTTTATCCCATTTTCCTGCCATTATCCATATTTTTGAGACTTTGTTTTTTAAAAGCTCAACGCCGTCAAGGTCGCTTATATCGTCCGGCTTGCTTTGCAATAGTGCAGTTAAAGCCTGCAGATATCCTATTTCAATCAGCTCAATTTGAGAATCCGTGTTTGCAAGAAGTTTTCTGTAAAGCTTTACGGCATTTTCTGCATCGGCATTGCTGTAATATTTTTTCGCAAATAACGAAAGACGTTTCTGATAAGGCGGATTTCCACCAAAGTCAGTTGCATCAAGGTCTATTGCAATCGGAATGTCATAAACCTCATCCGAGTTAAGAAAACCTTCAAGCGAGGTAACGCTGTGCTCCATGCACGCATTTATAATTATGCCAAGCAGGTTAATTTCCTTTGCTTTGTGTGCACGCGCTAACAAACGAATTGCTACAGCATCGTCACAATCGTCCCACCAATCCGTTCCTAATATGAATTTTCGCATAGTAGCACCTCTTTCAACCTCATTATACTTTTACCAAATAAAAAAAGCAAGGAATAGCCTTGCAACATACTTCTTCACTATTACTTCTTACTTACCAAAAATCCTGAATGCGATTTTAGTGAAGGGTGAATAGTGAAAAGGTAATAAGTAAAAAGCCTGAACGCTTTCGCATTCAGGCTTTTTGGCTGTTACGAACAATTCAGATGTCAATTTGTTTTTTGAAAAAAGAGCTAAAATTAGCTACTTTTTATTATTTTTTTAAAAATATTATCTATTCGATAAATTGGAATTTGACGAATTAAAAAATACCCTTATTATATTTAATCATGGCACGAAAACTTATAACAAGTCCAAGAATAAAACCAATAATCAAAACAGCAGTTCCAACTAAAATAAAAATATCGTTTTCAGTATATAGGGTTACAGATGACAGAACACTAAATACGATTATGCCAATACCGACAATAATAGTACCCAAGCCTACTTGTTTTCCGAATGGTATCCTATCTTCTTCCGAAACACGATGCCTGTGATAAGAATGAAGAGATGATATGTTTCCTCGCATATTTGAAATTCCAAGGATAATACATACAACCCCTACAAGAAAAGGAACAATATTTCCTGCCATAATATAGCCTCCGTCAAATTCTTATTTGTCGCTCTAAAAACTAGACAAATTCTCGTCCTTTTATAATATAGTATCCTTCTAGAATTGCAGAAAGTGTTGCAAGGAAACACACAACTATGGCAGTGTATTTTAATTCCACGAAGGATACTGTCAAAGGCAACAGGAACAGCAGTAATCCCGTTATTTTATTCATAACCGTGTGCAGGGATACAAACTGTTTTTCAGTAATATATCCTAATATGATATTGCTGATTTTAATAGCCGCAATCACACCGCCCCATATCCACAACCATCCCGAGATATGAATTGCCGGCACCAACTTAAACAAGGATACCACTACAAAAATAAGGTCGGCAACAGTGTCCAGTCGGCTTCCGAATTTGCTGATACTGTTTGTTTTTCTGGCAATGGTACCGTCTATCATATCACTAAAACCGCAGATGAGATATGTGATATAAAAAGCTAAGGAAAAAGTAGGAAAGAACAGTAACAGAATACTGCCGATAATACGGCAACCGGTAATTATATTTGCAATATGTTTTGTCATTTGTTCACCTACAAATTTTTATTTGTTTAAACAATTATAACATATACCATTAAAACAAATCAACCTGAACGCATATCCTCGTGTAATCACAAGGATTTTATATCACAAAAATTCAAAGTAAAAATATTTAATCTAACTGTTTTTTATCGTCTATTATTTTTTGCTGCTTTTCTTTCAGCATTTCATTAAGCTTTTTAATATTTCGTTTAGTTACGCAATAAATAATTGCCCAAACTGCCAAATAACCCACAACAAAAATACCTGAGAAAACCAAGATTGGAGTTATACCCCATTCAATCCAATCATTAAGCAGATAAGCACCTAAATAGCTGAAATATAAGATAATACCGTGAATCAAAATTGCCGACATCAAGGGTAGGCGTTCTATGTGATAAACAGCATTCATACCGCCTGCTGTAAAGGCAAGTGCAGTAATTGAAAAAATTCCTGTACAGACCTGATTGACAGTTAATGTATCTATCAGACCTTTATAATGCAGAATCAGATATAAAACAGCAAGAACAATCGGACCGAAACCGCAAGCAATCAGACCTCTGCGAAAAAATTCCGTAATAAATCTTTTCATATTACCTCGTACCTCCTTCTTATTTGTGAAAAGCAACGCCTTGAAACATACTCACGATAACCGCATCTGAATACTGCATCCACACCGCCGTTGAACACTGCGACAAAACGCTCAATGCGGTGTTCGTTGGCAAGGGTAGATTTGTTGATGCGTATAAAATAAGAAGGCAGAATATTCTCTAAATCACGAAGCCTTTCCTGAATACGGTAGCGTTTGCCCTTCGTATCGACAGCTGTTACCTTTTTATCAACAACAGTAATACACTCTATTTCAGAGAATAAGAGCCTTTTCATCTCATCATCATTGTATCCCATAATGCTTTCAGCACCTGAAAAGCTACAGACAAGATTTTCTATCTGCTCAGTCAGAGAAGAGGGAGCGTGAACCTTTGCAATTATCTCTTCATCCGCATCTTTATCTATAATGAGTTTGTATTTCATAGCATCAAATCCTTATTGTTTTTTCATTTGTCTGAGGAAGCTGAGAACAGCTATTGCAGTTATAAATACACTGTACAGAATAATGGGCATAACATGAGTTATGGCAAGTTCAAAGTTTCCGTTGAATAAAGCTTTTTCCATTTCTGCTGCGTGAACAAACGGTAGCACATTAGCGGTTTTTTCGAAAAATCCACCTACAAACTTCAAATCAAACCATACTCCGGATAACCATGCAGAGAGATTAGTAAGTAATGCACCGCAAATACCGCCGACTTGTTTAACACCAAAGATACTTCCACACAAAAGCCCTAATGCAATATTTAAAACAGCCATAGGTATTATGCCTATTATAGCATAAATAATGTTTACACTAACTGTCAACCCCAAAGGAATAGCGAACAGATAACAAATAATCGTTTGACCGACGGCAAAAGGTAAAAGTGGTAGCATATATCCGAGAATAAAATCAAAACCTGTAAGTGGTGTTGCGTATAATCTTTGCAAAAAAGCACTTTCTCGGTCTTTAGCAATCAGCGTGGCAGAGAAAAGTGTCATAAATGATAAACCAAACACAGTAATACCGGGCGTAAGTGTGTCAATATCAAACAAATCTGTGGGGATATTTTTCTGCAAGCTACTCAGAAGTAATAGTAAAACTAAAGGAAAACCGAGACCGAAAGCAAGGTTTATCGGGTCACGCAGAATCTCCTTTGTACACCTTTTGGCAAATGTAAACATTCTCATAATGCACCCTCTTTCACAATAGAAACGAAGGCTGATTCGAAGTCCTTTGCACCTGTAATTATCTTCAATTCTTCTGCAGTTCCTACGGCAAGAAGATTACCATCTTTCATGATACCTATACGGTCAGAAAGTGATTCTGCTTCTTCCATATAATGTGTTGTAAGAATAACGGTTATTTTGCCCTTCAATGAGCGAATCATATCCCAAAGCTCGTGCCGTGCAATAACATCCAAGCCAAGAGTAGGTTCATCCAAAAAGAGAATGTGAGGTTCACTGATTAGTGCCATAGCAATACTTACACGGCGTTGCCATCCACCCGACAGCCTACCTGCCTTTCTGTTTAAAACAGAATCTAAAGCAAATTGCTCAGTAAGCTCATTGATTTTTGCTTTGTTTTTTTCTTTAGAAAAGCTATGAATACCACACATTAATTCAAGGTTTTCCTTTACAGAAAGATTAGGAGCTACTGCAGTTTCCTGAGGAGATACACTTATCAATCGCTTTACCTGTTCGGGCTGTTTTGTTACACTGTATCCACCTATAAATGCATCCCCATCCGTTGGTTTTCTTATACTGGTTAACATCTTTATCGTTGTGGTTTTTCCTGCTCCGTTAACACCCAACAGAGAAAAGAGTTCCCCTTGATGTATTTCTAAATTGAGCTTATTCACAGCAGTAAGATTTTTGTATCTTTTGACAAGCTCAACTGTTTTTATTTCTTGCATTTACGTTAGCCTCCTTTTTATTTGCAGTACCATCATAGCAAATGTAAAAGAGGAATTGTTGGTTTTTATTTAATCGGTCATTTATCGCATCTCATCGGTTGTAAAAAGGATATCACATTAACACCTTGTATTTCAAATTACTCTAAAGGTTGTTGAAAGCATCCAAATTTGTTCGATTATTATTCAAAAATCAACGGTTTGCCGTTGTGTATCATCATTGCGAAAGCATTTTTGATACACACCTAAAGGTGTGATGATATACAGTCCTGACGGACTGATGAGATACAAGGGCGACAAGTCTCCCTTGATGATATGCCATTGCTTTCGCAATGGATAAAAAAAGAACTAAGCTTTCGCTTAGTTCTTTTTTGGTGGGAGCGGGTGGATTCACGCTCCGCGTGAAGTTCGTTCGCTACGCGAACCGTCGTATTTTATGTCCCTCGCGTCTCCGCCAAGGCGAACCGACGCGAGATGGACAACGTGGTTCGAATCCACCTTGACTTTTTCAAACAAAAGAAAAACAGACATCCTTTTGGATGTCTGCTTTTCTTGGTGGGAGTGAATCAAGCGTATCCGAACCTTTTTCCAAATCTTCTAAAGAAAGGCTTTTTGCACCTTTTTTGAAGTTGAAATAAAACTCGATTCTGTCATCATATAAAATTACTGAATTTACAAAGCTGTCAACCAATCTTCTTCGGTTTTCTGGCTTCGATGCATCCATTTTTCTGAAACGGTGAAACCAAAATTTAATTTGGTCACGGTCAAGTATTGGTCTTGCAATGCTTTCTTCTGCAATTTGTATTTCGATTTCTCGTTTTTGTTTTTCTAAATCTTCAAGGCGTTCCTTTGTTGATGGTGTGAATATGCCCTGTTCGATTGCAGAAAGAATATTTGAAATACCTTTGTTGATTTCGTTTTGTCTCTTTCTAAGAAGAGGAAGAACATTGTTTTCATTTTTCTGCAAGTCCATAACCATATCGGTTATATCTTCAATCAGATTGTCATCCCATATAACACGAATGATTTGGTTTATAACAAGATTTTCAATCCAGTCTTTTTTAACTGCTTTCTTATCGCAACCACGCTTGCGTTTTGCAGATAAGCACTTGTAATAACGATATGTATTTTTGTTCCTTGCCGTACCGCTTTCACCAACCATAAAAGTCATACACTTACCACAGTATAGCTTGGTTGATAAAATATATTGTTCATCTGCTCTGTATCGTGCAGGTGAATTTTTGTTTTTTGCAATCCTTTCTTGAACACGAAGGAACAAGTCTTTTGGAACAATGGCAGGTATACCATCAGGAATCACAATATCACGATAATAATACTCGCCCATATATCTTCTGTTTGACAACAAGTTGGAAACAGTATTGATATTTAATTTTGTACCACGAGTATTACGGATACCTTTGATAGTCAGTTCATCAGCAATTTCCTGCATTGTCATACCATCTTCGTACATCTTGAAAGCTGATAAAACATAAGGTGCTGTTTCGCTATCAATTTCAAATTTCCGGTCTTTATTTATTTTGTAGCCGATAGGAATTGTACCGCCATTAAAACGACAGCTCAAAGCGTTTTCGGTCTGACCTCGTATAACCTTTTCTGCAAGTTCTGCTGAATAGTATTCAGCCATACCTTCAAGAACCGATTCAAGAATGATACCTTCTGCACCTTGGGAAATTGCTTCGGTTGCAGATAAAACACGAACACTATTTTTGCGAAGAATAGCTTTATAATGAGCAGAGTCATAACGGTTACGAGCAAATCGGTCAAGCTTCCAGACAATAACACAATCAAATTGCTTTTTGGCACTGTCTTTAATCATTTTTTGGAAATCAGGACGGTTGTCTGTTTTAGCGGATAATGCTCGGTCAATGTATGTACCAACAACATCAATTCCGTTTTTCTCAGCAAAGACCTTGCACTCTCTCAACTGACCTTCAATGGACTCTTCACGCTGATTATCACTTGAATATCTCGCATAAATTACACCTGTCATTGTAGTCACCATCCCTTAAATAAGTTGCTTTCCAATTGTAATTTCGCAATCAACTAAATATTCTAATTTGTTTTTTGGTGTTTTTATATTATTCCAATACATATGAGCTTTTTCACAAATTTGATCATATGTGCTTGGGGCAATCTCTTCAACATATAAAGATTGTTCCGCTTCTTCAAATAATGTCATATCAAAAACTGAAACTTTCTCGTTATCAGATATATCTACTTCAAAAATATGCGAAACTCTTTCTTGTGTATCATGTGACCTTCTTTCATGTGTGTAAAATTTCAATGCCTCTTCGAACGTTTTGCTTAAATAAACACTCCATACTCTGCTTGGTTTGTTCGGGTAACAATTTGAGCGTATATTTTCAAAAACAGCCTCGCAAGACCATTTGTTAGCAGTCCTTCCTGTGATATTAAAAATATTTAAGGAAGACAACTGTTGGCGAATAATTAAAAATTTTTCATACGAAGAAACATCACAGTTTGATATAAACTCACAATAACAATAATTTTGCTTCGTGTTTTTTCTCAATATTTGACCGGATTGCACCAAACTTGAAACATGATAATACTTCATAACCTTACATTTCCTTATTTAACAACCTTATACTTAACCCTCGGACCATATTTAACAGAAGAAAGAAGTCCTAATTCTTCAAACTTTAATACAAAACCACGAATAGTCGCATAAGCAGCATCGCCAAAATCCTTTTCAAGTTGCTTAGTAGAGAATTCGGTTGTGCCATAGTAAGAAAGTACAAACTTCCAAAGTTTTGTTTCTTTTTCTGTTATTTTACCATATTTAACTGCATCATCATAAATAGTTAAGGTTTCAACAGCAGTAGAACCCTCATTCATTTTATTGTAAACATTGTTTATGAAATAAAGAATGAATGGAGTCACATCAATTTTACCGCTAATTTTTTTGTTTTCTTCAATTGCTGTATATGCACCATAATATGCTTTTCGGCTATTTTCGATTTTACTTGAAAATGGAATAAATAATGCAGACTGATAGCCTTTCTGAATCAAAAACCATAAATGCACAAGTCGAGCAATTCTTCCGTTGCCGTCAAAATACGGATGAACGAAAGCGATATAAAAATGAATAATAGCAGCTTTGATCAAATCATTAATATCATCTTCTGCATTAGCAAAGGCTATAAGTGATTTCATGAACTCAGGAACCTTTTTATAGTCAAGTCCCGAATGTTCAACATGGTCGCTGACAACGTATACAGTATCATGACGATACAGCTTTCCTTCAAGCAATTTGTCATCATCAGACAGGAAATCACCAACTGTCATCATATAGAGTTTGTAAAGATTTTCTTCAGTGATTTTATTGTCAGTATCTGCAATGAATTCAAGCCCGTGCTTAATACCTAAAATTCTGTTTTCTTGCTCATCCTTCGGCGCCATACCTTTTAGGATTTTACGTACGCTGTCACGACTGAAATCAATACTTTCAATAGCAGAAGTTGCCACAATCTCATCCTCTGCTGCCTTGATGCCATAATGCTGATCTTGAGATTGCAACAATAACTTTACGGCACTTTGATTAACCGCTGCATGATTTTCTATAAAAACAATGTGGTTACCGTCAAAATCAAAAAGTGGTAAAGGCTTATAATACAGCTCTTCTATAGTCTGCAAAAAGGCATTAAAATCCTCACCATATTTATATTTCATTTTTTTATAGTCTGTAAAAGATTGGTCCTTAAGTATTTTTGTGAACACTTTAATATCCATAGCTGCCTCCCGATATTTGTTGGTATCAGTTTGTATCAGTATAGCGCGTACAAAAAGAATTGTCAAGTATAGTATTCGCAAGTGAAATAAAATGATTAGTATATAAATATTCGTCAGAAAAATTAGATAATAATTCTGACGAATGTTCGAAATCATATTTTAGTAAACATCCGCAGAACATTGCCTGTGTCGGAGTTTTACTTAAAAATGCTAAACCTATTACTTTGTTGATTCCTTATGTAATACATAATAATTTTTATATTCTGTGCCATCATGACCTTTGAGTCTCTCATCAGATAAACTAAAGCCAAGTTCAGCTAATGCTATTATTCTCTCAATTGCTGCAGAATTAGCTTTTGTTGCGATTTTGTCACAATCAAACAGCTCAAAAGTTGGTGCTATTATAAGCGTTAATATTTTTATTATTTCTGCAGAAAGCTCGTAATCGCTTCTTAAATCAAGACGCAGCAAACCGCAATTTGTAAAATAATCATTAGCATCACGATGAAATAACTCTATGGTTCCTACAACTTCTTTTTTTAGAATATCAACAATCGCCCAACGAACAAAACCTTGTCTGCTGTATTCCCAAAGCCAATACTTTATAGCTTCTGTCATTCGATTTTCAGTGGTGTAATGGAAATCATCCCCACCACAGTTGTCGCTGTTAAATAACGGAACAGATTTCGCATCAGAATAAACCTTTAATAAATCCAAACAATCATCAGTTGTCACCATTCTCAATGTATAGCTTGAATCTCCAAACACAGGACATTTCTTATAAACATCTATCATAACGATACCTCAACACAAACATTTGTTCTGTGTCTATTATAAGTGTTTTTTGCACAAAGTCAATAGGTTGATAAAAAATACCTTGACCACGTTTTAATAGTGACTTATAATATACATACAATATATGTTGTTTGGGCTGAACATCATGTTCCAGGTCCAACTATTCGGTAGGGAGTCTCCCTACCATTTTTTATTATAGTGAGCTATGAAAGAACTAAATTAACATAATCATTGACAATTCTAAAATCAACTGTTACAATATGAAAAACAACGAAAGGCAGGTGGACAAAATGACAATGAATCTTAATTTCCAAAACAGGAGAGCCATTTTGTCCGTTTGCGATTGATATAGTTTTTATCTTTTTGTAAATTAAGGCATCTCCGTATTCTCGGAGGTGCCTGTTTTGTTTTTAGGAGGTATTGGAATGATATTTGAAGAAAAGAAAATTGTATTGAAAAATGGCGTGAAAGCTGTATTAAAAACTCCTGAAATTGAAGATGCCGAAATGTTGCTTAATAGTATAAAAACTTCCAGTGGTGAAACAGAGTTTCTTTCTCGCACAATTGAAGATTGGGAGAGTGTTACTGTAGAAAGTGAAGAGAAATTTATTCATAATGTTCGTGAAAGTCAGAACACATTGTTTATTGCTTGTTATGTAGATGGCATAATTGCAGGCAACTGTGACATCACTTTTAAGACCGGTAGCAAGACTTCCCATAGAGCAACAGTGGGCATCGCTCTTCAGAAAAAGTATTGGAATATTGGTATTGGTTCAGCGATGTTTAAAGAACTGGTAAAAGCGGCAGAAGAACATAACGGTACAGAAATTGTTGACCTTGAATTTATCGAGGGAAACAACCGTGCTAAAGCACTTTACCAGAAATTCGGGTTTCAAGTTATATCAGTAGAACCGAAATTCTTCAAGCTCAAAGACGGTACATATCAGAATTTAGTTTATATG
>JAZNME010000016.1:0-5989 GCA_045579445.1 Acutalibacteraceae bacterium
CGAAGAATTTTGTGATTAAGTATTTTTCGCTCAGATGAGGCAAAAACGCAGTAAATCCTGACGGATTTACGAGTATTTTAACGAAATATGAGTGGAAAAGGCTATCCCAAAATCTGATTCGGATATACTTTACCCACTCTATGCAAAATGTTTTATAAGATACAACACAAGCATATGCACGGGATAAAATGCATAGAAGCCATATTGCATAAATTTATTTGATTTTCCTTTTTTACCGCCATATAGCCAGATTGGTATAAGGGCGAAAACCGCAAAGCTCTGAGTCGGGATTTCAAAGGCTTTATTAAGAATTTCAACAGGTATAACAAGACCTTCGAACATTACAACATTAATCATAATCATTGCAATAAGCTGACAAAGCCAAGCAAAAGGAAAATCTCTGAGTATATAAAACATTACAACCGTTATCATACCCCAGAAGCCGTAGTCAACAAAGCCTATTATAGACGCCAGGCAAATCAGAGTAAGCAACACAACATATTTCAGTCTGTCTTTTTTCTCTTTGCATTTACGGCTCTTGTCAATTACAGTTATTGCAAGAAGGCCTAAAAGAAGAGTAAACAAAACATTCTGGTGATAGGGGTTAAAAACACGGCTGCTGTAGAAAAGGTTAAAAGGAATTTCTGTAACTAAAGCAAATCCAAGAAGCCTGAGAATATATTTCTTTAAGTTGGATGTGTGAACAAAGCCTTCTGCTATCTGGAAAGCAAATATAGGAAACGCCATTCTGCCAATATAAGTCATCCAATTACCAAAGCTCATATAGGTTGCCCAGATATGGTCGCTGAGCATTAAAACAACGGCTATTGTTCGTAGCATATTTGAAGTAATCCCCCCAAATGGGAGTTTCATAACCGGTCTGTTTGTAGGAAGTTTTGTTTTTTTAGATTCATCCATATATTTCACACTCCTTTTAGTTTTTAATAACCATATTTTCACAACTGAACACTACCAAAGCAATATTAAAACTATTTCAGAATCTTTTCCAGAAATTTACACCCCACGGGTGCTTTTGTTCCTCCCATTGGTCGCGGTGCTTTAATATTTTTTCTCGCATCTCAACAATTTTCTCTTTATATTCCTCTTTTAATGCAAGGTTTTCCGTTTCCCAAGGGTCATTTTTTATATCGTAAAGGAAGGTCCATTTATCACTCTTCGCATCACCATTACGATATTCAATTAATTTGAATTTATCGTCCTTCACTCCGCGTACAAACTCGTCGAAAATAAGATAAAGCTCTTCCCTGAAATTATCTCCTGCGTTACCGCCGAGAAGATGAGCAAAGCTCTTTCCATCCACGCAATCAGGGACATCCAAACCAACCTTCTCACAAAGAGTTGGGAATATATCATAAAGATAAACATATGCACTATTGCGCACATTTTCAGCTATTTCGGGACCCGCCATAATAAGCGGAACGCGCACACCATGCTCGTAGATATCCTCCTTACCAAGCCAGCCATGCTGACCGACAGCAAGCCCGTTATCGCCTGTGAAAACAATAATTGTGTTTTCCTCTTCACCCGATTCATGTAATGCGTCAAGCAACCTGCCTATTTCAGAATCAAGGTGGGTTATCATTGCAAAATATTCGGCAATATGACGCTTTACCTCCTCCGGCTTTCGCGGATATTCTGCAAGATGCTCATCACGATGCACCATAAGAGGATAGTTAGTATCAATAATTTCCTGAAAATTCGGTGGTAATTTGATTTTTTCAGGGTCGTACATTTTTTTGAAGCTTTCAGGCATAGTGCGCGGGTCATGGGGCGCAAGATATGCAAGATACATAAAAAACGGCTTTTCCTGCCCTGCGTTCTTTTTAAGCAAATCAATAGCGGCATCTGTTAATAATGTGCTTGAATGTTTCCCCGGGTCAAATTCATCACAGTGCTGAGCTAAAGGCTTATTATCACCAAAAAAATCCACAACAAAGTTAATCACATTATCATATTCACCTGTCTGGTCATATCGGCAGGTAGGCACATTCCAATGGTCCCACATACCGCCAAAAAAGATTTTTGCACCCTGAGTAAAGCTACGTGCATACGCAGGACAACCATTGTGCCACTTGCCAAGTCCAATAGTTTCGTAACCATTATTTTTAAAGGTTTCTGCAACTGTTTTATGTTCAGGAGGAATATTGCCACCCAACTCCTCTAAATGAAAAGGGTTACGGCCCGTCAATACCATAGCTCGGCTTGGCATACACACCGCGCCGCAAGTACCACCTGCAATATGTGCGCGGGTGAATGAGGTGCCCCTTTCCACAAGCTTATCAAGATTAGGCGTAATTATTTCTTCATTACCAAGAGCGTGAATAGTATCAAAACGTTGGTCATCAGTTACAATAAACAATATATTCGGTTTCTTAGCCATATAAACACCACTTTCTTCACACTAACCTATGCCTCTCAATATACCAGCTGCGTTTGTATAATCCCCTTTTTCTTTCAAAGCTTTTTCGCTCCTGTTATATAAGTGTCCATATCTTCTAAATCTTAGAAAATAAACTGAGTTTACTAAACAATCGCAACCTACTTTGCGTGAAACTAAAAACTAAAACAGTTGTTTTGAGTTGACCGTATCTGGAATCTGTGTTAAAAATTATTCTTTAACGCTCTTATTTATATATAGCCCATAAGCAATAGGAATAACTGTTAAAAATATGGGAGATATGTATAGTGATATATCATTTTCCACATTAAATACAGACAAAGAATTCACTAAAGAATGTGTTATAATGCAAGGAACAAGCGATTTGCTTTTGTGGAATATAATAACAAATAAATAGCCTGTAGCCGTTGCATAGCATATCTGAAGTAATGTTGGAATAAGCTCTGCACCGTTAAGTAAATTAATTATATGCCCCATACCAAAGGTAATTGCGCTTACAATTATAGCGATTTTAACGTTGCTTTTCGCCATCATTTTAAACAAAAAGCCTCTGAAAATAATTTCCTCTATAAAGCCGATGTTAAGCATAGTTAAAATATGAAAGATAATCTCACTAACCGAGTTGTTTATATTAAATCCATTCCATAAATTAACGCTTACAATAATTGCCAATGGCAGAAAATATAAATATTGCCCTGCATTTTCAACCTTTTTCAGCCCATAATATGATGTCCTTTTTAACATCATCATTATAGCTATTAAACACGCAGATAATATTGTATTGACAATAAAACTAACACAGCTTGCACTTCCAAAGTTTTGAACACAAACGGAATTAACTACGATATATATAACTATCAAAAACATACAACATAAGGTTTCATGCTTTTCAAATGCTTTAACCATAAAACTCCACACATTCTTTATTTATAATTAAACTTTTCCTTATTCCTTTCAACAATTTCTGCCACACACCTTTTTGCAATCGCAATATGCTGTGGAGAAACCTCTTCGTCAAAATCAGAAAATGTATTTTCTTCTACATCATTACCTGTTAAAACACCATACCACGTAAGGCCGAGCGAATATCTTCCAAGACCTAAACCTGCATGGAACGTATCGCGATGAACTTTCTGTATACCATTTTCAAGCATGGCGCCAAAAACCTCGCCCGACGGAATAACATAGTCCGCGCTAATCCGGTCTGCCGCTTTTTCGTATGCATTTACAATATCGCTTAACATTTCTTTGTAGTCGTTATATTTCAATTCGTTGTTCAATCTTTCACTGCCTTGTTCATATGCCCACGTCTGATGAACAGCAATTTTAGCCTTGGGAGCCAGCGCTCTCACATATTCAATCAATTTATCAAGATAGGGCTGATACGTATCATAACGAGGCGACTCCTGGCTAACCTGCTGCACTGTTATAACATCCCAACAACGATTCAGAAGAGCCTCTTTCAAAGACACATTGAAGCCCGTATCTTGCCCGTTCATTTCAAGGGTGTAGGCTCTTTCTCCGCTCACCATATTTTTATAGTGGCGTTCAAGCGAGCATCCGCCAATAAACAAATTAAATGAGTTAAGTTCAAACCCATCTGATTTTGCAATGCTATGCAAATATCTTTGTGCATCTGTTGAAAAGCTGTTGCCGATTGATAAAATATTCATCGAAACACTCCTTTTACATTATAATATCATTTCATAGTATATATTGCAAACAAAAATCCCCTTGGATTTTTTCCAAGAGGATCCATTTAGTTGTTTGCATTAGACGCTTTGCGTCGCAAGGTTCTCTGAAATTATCAAAAGCTTTAATTTTGTTATAATTTCGTGAGGTTCTTTTTCCGTAATTCGGTTAAGAATTTGTTTTAGTGATATTCTGTCTTCGACAGAGTGATATTTTTCGCAAAGTTATAATCCAACTAAAGAGTATCAGAAAGAGAACTACCCACCACCAAAAGCGTTGCTTTTGGTCCCCCTCCCTATTTGCTACACAAACAGGGATGAAAGGCTTCGCTTTTCAAAAACCTTTTTCATAAAACATCTCCTCACTTGATTTGAATCATTTATAATCTTCAACAAAATATGCGTTAGTGTTCGCCTTTTTACCTGATGGACCTATCACTTCAATTCGGAAGTATACGTCCTCATCCTCAAGTTGAAAATCTGCTTGAGTTACGTATTCACCCGCAGGGGCATGTAAAGCCTTCGAGCGTCTGCCTGCTGTTGAGAGAGCTATACGTTGAGCCTGCGAACATTCAATGTGAACTCTGCAATCCTCTAATGTGAGTTCAAAAATTCTTGGCTCACGGGTACAATAAAATGACCCGCTCTGCATAGCTGATATAACAGCTTCATAACTGAGAGAATCACAGAGAAAAACTGTTTTGCCCCCGAAGCTGTCGCAACGAACATCACCAAAAGGGAACTCATTATGATTATCGTCCGCCATAGTACAAAACAGTCGCTTTCCGCTACGGAGCATTTCATCATAAACCTGCTCTTGTCCGTCATCTCCGCCCTCAATAAAAACAGAGTTGTTATATATTTCAACAATACTGCAGCCCTCTAAATCACGATAATCGTCAAGACACTGCATTGACCAGTAGGGATGATTGTATGCAACTATAAAGCCTAACTTTTTAAGCTTCTGTATATATTCGTTTACAGCTTTCATATCCCTATAGTCAGGTGTAGCAGGAAGGATAACCTCTTTGTCGCCATTTATATTAAATGCATTCAGGTGATAGCATCGACGAAACTGACTGCTACTCACAATATTATCGCTTATATCCGCCTCAAAGGAATTTATGGCAACAAAATCATCTGTACAAAAATCGCTATGATCAAAATAATTATCATGGTCCGAAAATGCAACTATACTGTACCCCTGTTCCTTATATGCATCACGAATTTCCTCAGGTGTTTTTCTGCCATCTGAAAGTGTGGTATGACAATGCAAATTAGCAACATATTGGTTTTTCTCTTTAGATATTAGTATATGCTTCATCAGCGCTCTCTCCTTAAATATACGCTTCATTTTTATCCGTATTTTATCATATTGAACACATATAATCAAGCAACTATCCAAACAACCTTTGTTGTTTAAACAAAACATATCGCGTATAAAACACATATGGCTTTTCGAAGGAAAACATCGCAAATCCGGAAGGTTTATATTGCAAAACAATAAAATCTGTTACCCTTTCAGGCAACAGATTTTATTGTTTTATTTAAGAATTAGTTCTTGATAGCTGCCTGAGCTGAAGTTAGCGAAGTAGGGAATGTATTACATCCTAACTCTATCATTTTTATAAACGGTTTTCAACCCATTATTTGCACTAAACACATAGCAATAGCCACGATAAATTAGAATTACGCTATCGCCATATTCTTGTTCTTTTTCCTCAATGATACCTCTTTCGGATTTCATAAGTTGTAGTTTGCTTTTACCGAATTGATATGCTTCAAAGGCAAGAGCATCCATTTTATGAGCCTCATTGATACCCATACGCTCTCGCATACGATCCCTTGCATGATTTGTTAAATACAGTGGATTCTGCCT
>JAZNME010000017.1:0-3162 GCA_045579445.1 Acutalibacteraceae bacterium
TTTGCAAATAGTCAGATACGTTATTTTCAGACAACCGTTTTACCAGCACCTCTTGTAGTTTCTGTATTTGCGATGCATTTAATACATCTGCCATATCGTTGATAATGTCATAAATATCTCTACTCATAAGAGCACACTCCTTTTTGAAGGAGTATATCGTAGAAAAGTCACTATCTCAAGCAAGCGTATTACTGAAATTTTGCGCGCAGTATTGAGCCATGTGCAGATGAACCGAATTGGCTGATGGGAGCTTGCTCACAGTCAGACATATTCGAGTTCAGATGCATACGGCGAACGCCGCGACAACGAACAAGCGCAAGCTCGTGAGTGTCGGCATGGCGATACACCTACTAACTGAAATTTCACTTCACTTTTTAATTAAATATAGCTTCTATTTTCTTCCTCGCAATATGCTCATTGCAATACACAAAATTAAATTCTCCACTTATCTGAAAATCTGAAACCGTAAACGTTGTAATATCATCACGACATCTTGCAATCGGTTCATATGCAAAGGTTATTGCATGAGTATTTGCCACCACATCGCAGATAACCGAGAAATTATTTATTGATGTACATTGTTTGAAACTATCCAAAGAAAATCCTCTGTCTGTTATTGCATTTTGCAGTAACATTCTTGTTCCTGAGAAGGGTTCCCTCACAACAATTTTTTCATGAAACAAATCTTCTAAAGTGACTTCCCAATTTGCAAAAGGGTGATTCTTTGCACAAATACCCACAAAGGACTCCTTTTTATAAAGATGATAGCCATATCTGGATTTATCAAAAACACCTTCTATAACTGCAAAATCCAGTTTCGACTGTTCCAGCATATGTAACAAGGTTTCTGTATTATCAACATACAAATCCATATTGCAATTTGGTGTCATAAGAAACCTTCGCACCTCCGGAACAATTACAAATTCACCGATAGTTTTTGTTGCTCCAACTGTGATATGAACCAAATCATTAGTACAAAAGCTTGCGCAGACATCTTTTTCCTGCACTTTAATACTGTCAAAATATCTCTTAAGTTGTTCCGCATTTTTTGTTCTTGAAAGTGTACGACCATTATATTCGAAAAGCTTCACACCATAATAATTTTCAAGATAATGAATATGCTGTGTGACACCCGGCTGTGTCATATTTAATCTTTCTGCTGTGCGCCTATAATTCATTTCATCATATAAAGTAAGAAATGTTGATACTCTGTAATCCAGCATACGCCCTCCATAAAATCAAATTATCATCCGATAATAAATGATAATTTGATTTTATCACACAATTGCAGTATAAACAATATGGATTAAAATCAAAAGGAGACCATTATGAAATTTTTAAAACACATTCCCGGAATTATATTATCAGCAGTAATTGCGTTTCTTGCCTGCTGGATAGAAAACATTCTGCCAATTCACTTGATTGGTTCTGCTGTAATTGCAATGTTTATCGGTATGTTCCTCAATCATTATTTACACAACACCACCCTATTTTCAGATGGTTTAAAATTTACTTCAAAAAAAATATTGAAATTTGCCATTATATTACTGGGGCTTTCCCTAAACATCACTACCATACTGCATGTGGGAAAAATGTCTTTAACTGTCATGATTTTTACATTACTGACCTGTTTTGGTGGAGGGTATTTTATCGGTAAGGCACTGGGCTTAAACTGGAAATTATCCAATTTAATTTCAGCAGGTACAGGCATATGCGGCGGTTCTGCCATAGCTGCAATCGCACCTACGATTGATGCCGATGATAACGATGTTGCTTATGCTATGTCTGCCACTTTCCTCTTCGATATGGCTATGATTGTTCTTTTCCCTATTATGGGCAGAGCACTTGGCATGACAGATGAAGCCTTTGGCATTTGGGCAGGAACAGCAGTGAATGATACCTCTTCCGTTGTAGCAACCGGATATGCTTTTTCAGAGGGTGCAGGTGATTTTGCAACAATGGTAAAGCTCACAAGAACACTCGCCATTATACCAACCGTCATTACCTTTGCATTTATCCAACTCAACCTGAAACGTAAAGAAGCTCAGGCAACATGCCAAAATGATAGCTCCATCAAAGCAAACTTTAGCATCAAAAAAATATTCCCTTGGTTTATTATTGGTTTTGTTATCATGTCCTGCATTGCAAGTATTTTCCCTATTCCTGCAACAGTGATATCTGGAACAAAAGCTCTAAGTAAATTCCTGATGGTCTGTGCACTTGCAGCAATCGGTTTAAACACTTCCTTCTCAAATATGAAAAAGGCAGGGATACGACCAATGATACATGGATTCATTATTTCTGCATTGGTTGTCATTGTAGCACTAGGTGTTGAAATAGCTATGGGAATCGTATAATTTTTGATTATCAGGGAGAAGCAAGATGTTACCGGAACCTTTATTTTTAAATATTCATATGTATGGCATTATGATTCTCGAATATTTACGTGGGGATAACCGTGGTGAACTTATTGGTTTGATAACACCATCCCAATTTTGGTCACTACTCATGATTCTGCTTGGAATTATTCTTATCTTTGTAATAAAGAATTTATATCAAAGGAACGGGAAATAAAATGAAGAAATATATTGACTTATTTATTACAATGTTAAAAATTGGTTTATTTACCTTTGGCGGTGGTTATGCCATGATTGCTCTACTCGAAAACGAATTTGTTTCCCGCAGAAAATGGATCGAAAAAAATGAATTTCTCGACATGGTGGCTATCGCCGAATCAACACCGGGACCGATTGCGATCAATGCAGCTACTTATATTGGCTACAGAGTACTTCGTTTTAGAGGTTCTCTTATTGCAACTGTCGGCGTATGCATTCCGTCCTTTGCAATCATATATGTGATATCTCTCTTTTTTGATAAATTCTTATCATTAACATTCGTGGCAAATGCGTTTAAAGGAATACAGATATGTGTTATTTATCTTATTTTTTCTGCCGGAGTAAAAATGCTGAAAGGAATTTCCAAAACTCCATTTAATGTGATTACCATTATTGCTGTTATGTCAGCAATGATAATAACTTCCATTCTGGCTGTAAATTTTTCCACCATATATTACATTCTTATCTGTGGTATATGTGGCGTTGTTTTATATTTATTTCAATCATTATCTGTGAATAAGGAGCGTTCCAAATGATTTATCTTGAA
>JAZNME010000018.1:0-7364 GCA_045579445.1 Acutalibacteraceae bacterium
GCCACTGCCTTTCTGATTTTCGGCATTCTGTCCTCGCCAGAAACTATCAAAGATGTGTGGTAAATCGGTATCGGGAAGAGTGCATCCGCTATTTCTGACAGCGACAAGAATACACCCGTCCTCTTCGGAAAATGCTATGGAAATTTCCTTTCCGTCACCGTATTTTATCGCGTTTTCCATAATGTTCTGCAAAACTTCAACGCTTCGGTTAAAGTCGCCCGTTATAAGACAATCGCTGTATTCCCCGACAGTAAAATCTGTTTTTATAAGCGACAGTTTTTCTGTATAGTAAATCTTTATTTTCGTTACAAGTTCAGAAAGATAGAATTCGCCCATATTGACATCAAGGCTTAAAAAGTCCTCTCTTGATGCAGTTATGATTTCTGTTACATAGCCCTCGATTTCGTCAGCCTTTGCGTTTATATTCTCTGCGATTTCAAGTTGTTTTTCCTTGTCGGTATAAAGCCCTTTCGAGAGTGCTTTTGAATAAAGTTTTATCGCCGAAAGAGGAGTCTTTATATCGTGGGATAAAGAAAGCAGAAGCATTTTCTTTTCTCTCTGAAGACCGAGTTCGCGTTCTTTCTGTTGTTCCATATTCTCACGGAGCATATCCACACCCCATATAAATTTACCGAAAAATTTATTTTTCGTTTCCTTTACGGGTGTTATGAGATTTCCCTTTGAAAGTTCATAGGGAACATCTGTCAGTTTCTCAAACGGACTTAAAATTTTCACTCTTATATAAACCATAACGCCGATAATAAGAACTGCCATAATCAGAAGAATTATATTGACTGTTAAAAGAAGATTTGTTCTCTCTGAATTTTCATTCCTCTTATAATCAAAACGATAGAGTTTTCCGTTTATTTCTCTTATGACATAATCGCTGTCAGAATTATAGAAATCGTCATTTTGCTCTGTGATTGCCGTTATAAATTCACATTCCGAAATATCGGGTGTATCGCCGTTTTTAATTACCTTTACAAGCCTTGAAACCTCGACAAGATAAGGTCTTCCACTCTCTTTGTTTTCTTTTAAGAGTATAACATCTGCCGAAACGAAAACTGCAATTATAACGAAAATCACAACAGCAAAAATTCTGTTAAACGCTTTCATATTTATAGCCCACTCCCCAGACTGTCTGAATGTGCTTCGGATTTTTAGGGTCATCCTCAATCTTCTGACGAAGCCACTTTATATGAACAGTAAGCGTCTGCTGTTCAGAAAAACTGTCGCTTCCCCATATCTGATTGAAAAGATACTCTTTTGTGAGAGTTTTTCCCTTGTTTTCAATGAGAAGAGAAAGAAGGTCAAATTCCTTTGATGTCATTTCGATTTTGACATTGTTTTTATAAACGGAATTACTCACTTTATTGATTCGTATTTCTCCGTCGATGATTTCATCAAGGGCATATCTTCTTTTGAAAATCCCGCCGATTTTTGCAAGCATAATGTCAATATCATAAGGCTTTTCGATATAATCGTCAGCACCCGCAATAAGCCCGTTCAGTTTATCCTCTTTATCGGTTTTTGCACTCACTATCAGTATGGGAGTGTTGCTGTCCTCACGGATTTTTTTACATACCGCAAAGCCGTCTATTCCGGGTAGCATTATATCAAGCACAACAAGCCTTGCCCCGTATCTTTCATACAGCGACAAAGCCTTTTCTCCCGTGTCTGCTACCGATACAACATAATTTTCCCTACGGAGAAAATCACACAGAAGTTCTGATATTTCTTTATTATCCTCAACTATAAGAATGTCAGTCATAATCTATCCTTTCAAATGGGAATAAGGGCGACAGTATTTTGCCGCCCGTATTCGCCTTACCAACCAAGTTCTAAAAGCCAGTTGTTAAGCGCTCTTTCACGTTCTCTCATCTGAGAATTGTTTTCGCATTTTCCGAGGTTGTATTCGCCCTTTATGTTTCCGTCAACTATATAGAGAACTCTTGTGCATTTAGCAGCAACCTTTGAATCGTGAGTTACCATCATAATTGTTGTGCCGTCTGCATTGAGTTTCTGAAGTTCTTCCATAACTTCATCTGATGATGTTCTGTTGAGCGCACCCGTAGGTTCGTCGGCAAAAATCATCTTAGGGTTATTTATCATACTGCGACAGATGCAGGCTCTTTGTAACTGTCCTCCCGAAACCTCGTTTATGTCGTTATCGGCAATGTCGATAATACCGAGTCTGCGCATTAAATCCTGCCCACGCTGCATAGTTTCCCTGCGTGTTTCGGTGTTCTTATTTGATTGTACAGCAGGGAGTATTATGTTGTCAAGTAATGTGAGATTTTTAAGCATATACATCTGCTGAAATATAAATCCCATTTCGTCAAGTCTTAAATCAGCGAGTTTCTTTTCACTCATTTCTGCGATGTTCTTTCCGCAGAATTTCGCTTCGCCCGATGTAATTCCGTCCATTCCCGAAACGGCATATAAAAGTGTTGATTTTCCTGAGCCCGAGGGGCCCATTATGGCTACCATTTCGCCGTCCTCAACAGTAAAGTTTACATTCTTGAGAACATTGTTCTGGCGCTTGTTTACGATATATGTCTTGCAGAGGTCTTTTACTTCTAAAATATTCATAACTGTTTCCTTTCTTACTCAATGTTGGCAGTATCTGATGATTTGATTTTTCTTGTGTAGAGCGATGTTAAAAATGCACTCATAGTTGTTGTCAGAAGAACTACAATCGGGAAAACGAGATAGAGTTCCATAGGATTTGTAATGTAATCAACCGCAAGTTCCATACCCATCATTTTGAAAATCGGGTCGATGCAGAGATGTGTGAGTGGCATCGAGAAAATTTCTGCGATAATAACCGCAATAATTCCCACAAATAAAAATCTTAATGTGTGATAAGCATAGATTTTTCCGTTTCGTGTGCCTACTGCCTTCATAAGTGCGATTTCGCCCTGCTCCTTTGCTATGAAAGAACGTTCCATAAGAACGGTTATGAGTGCAGATAAAACTATTGTGAGAACTGCTACAAGGGATTTTACCGCAGCAAGAGTTTCGGTAACGCCTAACATATCTGATGTTTCTTCGGCACAACTTTTTATATTTTCATAATCCGAGAAAATTCTCTTGATTTCTTCAATTCTGCGTTCAGCCTCTTTATCATCGGGATTGTCGGTAAACATAATCTGTGTGTCTATAGCACCGTGTACCTGAACATAATTTATATACTCGTCGCTGTGAAGTCTTATGCCGTTCCCTTGCTGATTCATTGACTGAAAGAATGCAGAGATGATATATTCCTTATCGCCGTCAATGGTTTTTATTATAATTGTATCGCCTATATCTGCTTTAAGGTTTTCTGCCGAAAGTCTTGTTATTGCGATTTCGTTTGTGTTCTGTGGCATTGTTCCACCTGTATATTCATACATATCCATTGTCGTACCTGTGCCTTGATATATAGGAACACTGATTTCAGTTTCTCCGTGAACAACAGGCAGGGCAAATACCATTTCACGATAACATTTTGAGGGTATATTATTTTCTGCAAGAGTTTTTTCCATGTCATCAAGATGCTTTTCGAGTTTTTCACGGCCACCTTCCGACATACACTCCTGAAATATTTCACTGTCAGAACTATATACATCGCAGTCAGCCCAGCCGAAAGTTGTTGAAAGGCTTCCGCTGTTCATTGTGGCAACAGTGTTTGAAAGTATAAATATAAGGGAAAGACAAAGCACAAATGTAAGAGTAATAATGCTGTATCTTTTAGGTGCGCTTACAATATCGTTAAGTGCAAGGAAAGATGTTGCAGAGAGTTTTGATTTACTGAGGCTCATAATGCTCTTTTTACGGAAGCGTTCACCCGTCTGACCGTTTCTTATTGCATCAATGGGAGTGAGTTTCTTGACCTTGCCTGTGCATCCATAGCAGAAAAGAAGAATTACCGCTATTACAAACACAGCACAGAGAATATTAAGTATAACAGGATTCTGATTGCTTATAATAATTGACTGTGAAGAAACACTCATAAGCATTTTTCCGAACGGGAAACTAAGGAAAAGTCCGATAACAGAACCGATTACAGAAAGTCCTGCATATTTTACAAGATAAAGCCCACGGATTTTGAAGTTGCTGATACCTATTGCTTTCATAACACCGATTTCACGGAATTCTTCTGAAAGTGTAAAGGTGATTGTAAAATGAAGAACTACGAAAGCGATTGCGATAAGTATTAAACTTACTACAAGAAGCAGACCGACAACAATCATATCAAATATATATGTAAATTCCATAGAGGCTCTGTCCATTGTAAGAACACTGTTGTTGATAAGAGATTTCGATTCTTCAATCACTGTATCAACATCCGAAGAATATATGTAGACAATAGAACCACCATAATATTCTTCTGTATTTTCTTCAGAAAGAAAATAATTAAAATCTTCCTCGCTTATAATGTATCTTGCAAAATTTACCTGATTCGCGCCGAAAAGTGCGTCCTTTATCTTGCCTGCAAGAGTAAATTCACGGCTTACTCCGTTTACTTCAATGGTAAGTTTATCGCCGATATCAGCACCGATAGCGTCAGCCCTGCTTTCTGTCATATAGAATTCGCCCTGATTTACTGTTTCAAGGATACTTCCATCGGGCAGAAAATAATTCAGACAAATATCACTGTGAATCATATTCGTTCCTATATCAACGACTTTGTCCTCGTCATCAAAGGCAAAATTATCTTTCGTCAGAAACAGCATTTTTTCTTCTGAATAGCGTTCAACTGCATCTGTCGAATTCATCGTTTCATCAATATCAACCGAGAGACTTTTATTAAATGTAATCACGAGATAATCAGGCGCATCCGCCATTTCAAAATAATTGTCAAGCGCCGTTGTAACGCTTAAAATGTTGTTTACGCTTGATGATACGAACATTGTCGCGAGTATGATAAATACAAGCAGAATAACGTTCATAGCCTTTTTTCGTTTAAGGTCTTTTTTCAGAATACTAAAATACATTTTTATGCTCCTTTCATCGTTGTAACCTGATTGTAGCATATAAATTATTAAATAATCCTTAAATATTTTTCATAGGGTCTGAGTTTATTTTATCATATTCTCATGAAAATGCAATTTTCGGGTAAAAAACAACCCCTCTCATAAAATGCGTATAGTGATATAGAAGTTTTCCGAAAATTATTTAAATCTTAATACAGCGGATTATGTCAACAGGCACATGAAATCAACCATGTGCCTGTTTTTCATTTATAACTTCTACTGCTGACGCAGAATGAATATAAAGTTTCCCTAATATGCCAAAACAGATTTTATTTTTCTCTCCATCAATACTATACGTAAATAATTCAAGTTCATTGGCATTATTTTGAGGAAATTTTAAAAAGCCTCTTGACAATCTAACGAGTGTTAGGTATAATGTATCTAACAAGTGTTAGGCAAGGAGGTTTATATGAGCAGTACAAAAGAAAAAATACTGGAAATATCCTTGGATATGTTTTCAAAGCAGGGCTATACCACAGTATCAATAAGGGATATATGCAAGCAGGTAGGGATCAAGGAAAGCTCCGTTTATTACCATTTTAAAAACAAGCAGAGCATTTTTGACGAGCTGCTGAACAGATTTGCTGAAACTGCACATGGTATGATGTCGCAGCTTGAAAATGGACTTACGGACGGGCAGAATTCTTTTTCTGACGGCATTAATACGATTGCAAGCTGCTTTTTTAATCAGTATCTTATGGACGATTTCTGCAACAAGGTTATTCGTATTATGCTGATTGAGCAGTTCAGCAATGATGATGTGCATAAGCTGTATCAGGAATGGATGTTGGATAAGCCGTTAAACTTCCAGAGTAAAATCTTTTCAGCCCTGATAAGCATTGGTGTAATTCCGAATGGTGATAGCGAGTATCTTGCAATAAAATATTACTCTCCTATTTATTTTTATGCACAGAAATGGCTGTTCAGCGGAGAACTGACTGAAGAAAACAAAGCAGCTTTTCGTGCTGCGGCATACAAACATATTCAACTGTTTTTTATGGAAATCGGAGGCAATAATGGCTAATATCATTATCACAGGAGCAAATCAGGGTATTGGTTACTATATGGCGGAAAAGCTACTTATTGACAGAAACAAGGTGGCGGTTTTGGATATTGAAACTGACGCTCTTGAAAAACTCAAGAAAAAATACAATAACAACCTTATTTATCACAAGGTGGATTTGAGAAACTATGACGAGATAAGGTCGGCGGTTGATAAAACTGTTGCAGAGTTCGGCACGATTGATATTGCTGTTCACAATGCTTGCAAATGCACATTTGAGAGCGAAGCTGACACAGATTTTGATACATATAAAGATGTTTTTGAGGTCAATTATTTCGGAGCACTGCGTTTTGTAAAAAGTATTGTGCCGTATATGAGCAAGCAGAAGAAAGGTAAAGTAATTTTTACAAGCTCAGCAGTGGGAGTAACGGGCTTTGTGAATATTTCCCCTTACAGCTCGACCAAGGGTGCGTTGGAGGCATTGGCAAAATGTCTGCGGATTGAATATGCAAAGGATAACATCACTTTTCACATTATGCACCCGCCTCTCACAAGAACAAAATCCGCCTCGCCGCTTCCTGTACCTGATGAATTTAAGGCATTGCCCGAAAAGGTTGGATACGGACTTGCAAAGCATATCAATTCAAGGCGTTTCATTATTTGTCACAGCTTTAATCAGAAAATGCAGACTATGGGATGTTACTTGTTCCCGATAAAAATGGGTGGTTTGCTTTCAAAACTGACGGCAAATTGTGCTAAAACCGAGAAATAATACGACAATAAATTAAGGACTAGGTTATGAATAAAATAACTGCCTGTACAAAGGAGCTCGAAAGCAGGATTGTCCGGTATCGTCAGACAGCATGGATTTGCAACGGTGCAGGATTTCTACACAGCCTTCTATACCGCACAGCGTTCCATAGAAGCATATCAGAAAGAATGTGCCAAGTGGGAAGAAGCCTATGGTGAGAAAGCCACTCCAAAAGCCGAAACCATGCACGACAAGATACAAAGATATAAAGAAAAGGTTGACAGACAGTATATCAGCCAACCTTATCGAAACAGAGATAAAGGGGCGAGATAATCGCCCCTTAACCACAAAATAAGCCCTATCCATACACACAAATCACCTTGTATTGAGTAGCTTTTTATTCTTAGTTAAATTATATTAACCTGTATTTAGTTCATATTAAGAAATGCAGAAATACACCCTATCAGAATAAATAAAATAAATATACCAATGCTTATACCACCTATAATAAATGGCAGTTTTGATTTTGAATTTGATTTTTTCTTTTTTAATGTGTATATCACAAAGCTAATACAAGTAATTATTATTGGCA
>JAZNME010000019.1:0-2575 GCA_045579445.1 Acutalibacteraceae bacterium
CTCAACGGGATAGATTTTTGCCGTATCAAGAACAATGCCCATTGAAGATACATAACCACCCATAAGCACAAGACAAAGCCTTGAAGCAGCAAAGGCGAGTATTGTAGAAATCAGACCGATGATGCCATTCTGAATGATGTATACAAGATTAATCTTATTCATACCGATACCTATAAGTCGCATAAGTGCAATTTCTTTTTTCGAGTCATACATATTCAGAAGAGTGATAACCGAAATGATAAAGATGTTCATTATGAGGATTATTATGCAAAGTATGTAAACTATCGTGGTGCTCATATCGACATTTTCCAAAACTTCCCTCAGAACTTCTGACGGATTGATAACGAGAAGTTTTGAGTTTTCGCCGTACTCTGCAGAAAGCTGACTATAGGCATTGAAACTTTTACTCTTTACAAGAATTGCACATACATCGCCGTGGTGCTCGTGATTTTTCTCTTCGTGTTCGTCGTGGTTTTCTTCACTGTGATTATGGGTTGCCCAAACAGTTTCAATAGGAGTGAAAATAACATTGTCATAAGCCGTCTTAGTTTCTTTCAGTATGCCCACAACTGCAAGAGGATTGCTTTCGTGAGCGTGCCCCTCACCGGTGAGTCCGTGTGATGTAATAAGTTGTGAACCTACTGTAAGCGAGTATTTTTCTGCAACAGCGGCACCAATAACACACTGGAACTTTCCGGTGAACATCGTGCCATCTTTTATATCCTTACCATCAAGGAAATCGGCAGTAGTACCGACAATTTTAGCCGCGTTATAAGAGTCACCCATCGTAAAGGGTACAACCTTATTTACACGCATATCCTTTTCGAGTTTCTCAACATAATCATAAGATATGGTGCCGAGCGGATTTTCTGTAAAGAACATTGTGTTCATCGCAAGTTGAGTAGATGAACCGGAGGGGCCGATAATAATATCATAATACCCTGCCGTTGTCTTAAATCCGCTGTCTACCTGCTGAGCTACATTATAAGCGAGCAAGCCCACACAAGCAGAAATAACAATAGAAATAACAACAAGAATTATCTTGGCTTTTTTTATAGCCATATTTTTAAATGCAAATTTAAACATCTCTTCTGCCTCCTGTCATCTTATTCATATCAACAGTGCAGTCGAAATATTTGCCGAGCCTTTCATCGTGGGTAACAGCAATAAGTGTTTTGCCTTTTGAAATTTCAACAAGCTGCTTTATAACTGCTTCACCGATGGAGAAGTTAAGATTACCCGTAGGCTCGTCGGCAAGGATAATTTCAGGCTTTTTGACAATAGCTCTTGCAATAGCTACTCTCTGCTTTTCACCGCCTGAAAGATGCTTGACTTTTTTATTTTTCTTATCAAGTATTTCAAGAGACTCAAGGACATCATCAATACCTGATATATCAACCTTTTCAAGTCTGAGAATACTGATGTTATCCATTACGGTCATTTCATCAATCAGTTTGAAATCCTGAAAAATATAGCCGATTTTTTCAATTCTGAATTTATCTTTCTGTTTCTGACTTTTCTTAGTCATATCCTCCCCGGCAATTTCAATGGTACCTTTCTCGGGCGACAATATACCCGCAATCATATTGAGCAGTGTTGATTTGCCACAACCGGAAGCGCCTAAAAGCATATAGCTTTTGCCTTTTTCAAATGTAATATCGTTATAATCAATCGCAGTTTCATTAGGGAACTGCTTTGATACATCTGTAATTTTAATCATTTTTATCTACCTTTCAGTTTAATTTCGGATACGAAAAAACAGGCCTGCCAATGCCAACAAGGCGTGTAGAAAACACGCCTGAAAAGACACGTATACACGTGCCGATACATTAACAAAGCCTGTAAAAGGTAGATATTAAGCTGTAAGTTTTACTTTGTTTGCAACAAGGTTGAGCTTTCTCTTTTCTGTGTCAGCAAACAAAGACATAATTACCGTGTTATGCGAAACACAAATAAAAATACTGTCACACAACAGACACAAAAATATAGATTTCAACAGTTCTCTTTGCAGTGCAATATCACGGCAAATCTGACAGTTTTCACCTATACAGTTATGCTCGGTATTATGCTCAATCAGACAAGCTGAAAGGAGAATGATCGCGCAAAGCATAAGGCAAACAATAAGCTTAAGTTGCTTTTTCATACATTTTCCTCCTTGCTGAATGATATGATAATCATATCACAAAACAAAATCTAATTCAATATATCACGATAAAAAGAACCCATCTGAAAATTTCAATATTATGTACATAAAAGGAATTTATCTGCAATAACCTGATAAAACAGGTATTATGTATTATAATATTTAATTTACAGTGATTTCACCGGTTCAAATCCGAGTGTTCTTAAAAAAATGGCGATTTTGGTTCATTGGGAACACAACCCCAAAAATTGACTAAAAAATGCTGAAAGCCCTTGATTCCTCAAGGGTTTTCGACTTTGGTTCACTTTTGGGTGAACATCATGGCAGTACGTCTCATTTTAGAACCACTGTTCACTTAACTCTTATTTATTTTTTGACCCACATTATTTCATTACCATAGTGATCAGATGCAATATTCATACACATTTCTAT
>JAZNME010000020.1:0-7206 GCA_045579445.1 Acutalibacteraceae bacterium
AATTATCAGAGCCTTTGGGTAAAACGCCTTCAGCCATTTCAAAAGCAGGTACGCCGTGAAAATCCGAAGGGTATGTTTCTGCAGGCTCGTACCCCTTACCCTTAATAGTATTAACGTGAACAAGAACAGGGCCATTGATAATTTTAGCACCCTCAAGTGCATTGCAAAGCTGAGTAATATTATGCCCGTCAATAGGACCCATATATGTGATGCCCATATCCTCAAAGAAGTTGCTTTGGTACATCATATTTTTAACATTGGTTTTAATTCTGAAAATTTCATCAGCTATTTTTCTGCCCACGAAAGGTATTTTAGAAACAACCTTTTCGGTTACTGCTTTAAGCTTATAGTAACCGGATCTTGAACGCATCTTAGCAAGCCTTTTTGCAAGATGTCCTACGTTTTTGGAAATAGACATTCCGTTATCGTTAAGGATTATTATAAGGCGAGCATCTTTCATTCTACCCGCGTTATTAAGCGCCTCATACACAAGACCGCCTGTAAGAGCGCCATCACCGATAACTGCTACGGCATAGTCTTTTTTACCATTAACTTTATTGGCAGCGGCTATACCTAAGGCAGTTGAAATAGATACACTACTATGGCCGCTGTAAACAATATCATGTTCACTTTCGTTAGGTCTTGAAAAGCCTGATAAACCACCTTCCTGACGGAGAGTAGCAAATTCTTCATACCTACCAGTAAGCAATTTATGGGTGTAAACCTGATGGCCTACATCCCATATTATTTTATCATCAGGAGAATTAAAAACCTTATGGATTGCAATTGTAAGTTCAACCGCACCAAGATTAGATGCAAGATGTCCGCCTGTTTTTGATACAGTTGAGATAATAGTATCTCTGACCTCCTCTGCAAGCAAAGGAAGCAATTTTTCGTCTATTTTCTTTACATCTGCGGGAGTTTTAATCCCCTGTAAAATTTCATGATTCATATCAATAATCTCTTTTTGCAAGATATTCTGCATATTCTTTCAATGCTTCGTTATTTTCAAAAGAGTCAAGCTCTTTCATAGCTTCATTTGTCAGCTCTTCAACCATCTGCTGACATTTTTCAACACCTAAAAGCGTTACATAAGTTGTTTTACCGTTTTCTATATCGCTACCGGTCATTTTTCCAAGCTTTTCAAGAGAGCCTGTTACATCAAGAATATCGTCTTTTATCTGAAAAGCAAGGCCGATGCCGGATGCAAAACGCTTTGCTGAAAGAATTTTATCTTCATCTGCGCCTGCAACAATACAGCCCAAAGCACAAGCAGCTTCTATGAGAGCACCTGTTTTTAAATTATCAAGAAGACGAAGCGTTTCAAAGCTTATATCAGGCTTATCCTCATTTTGAATATCAATTACCTGACCACCAATCATACCTCGACTGCCTGCATATGCAGAAAGCTCTGTAATTGCTCTGACTGCAGTTTCTGTGCTATAAAGACCAGCCTGTCCCCATACAGCAATACGTTCAAACGCCGCGGTCAAAAGTCCGTCACCTGCAAGAAGCGCCATTGCTTCGCCATATACTTTATGGTTTGAAGGCTTTCCTCTACGGAAATCGTCGTTATCCATACAAGGTAAATCATCGTGAATAAGAGAATATGTGTGAATATACTCTACTGCTTCTGCCATAGGAAGCGCTGCTTTTACATCACCACCACAAGCGTCGCAGAAAAGCAAGGTAAGCAATGGTCTTACACGCTTACCGCCATTTTTCACACTATATTTCATTGAGTCAAAAAGCACCTTATATTCTTCGAAATAACCATCAAAATATTTATAAAGATTATCTTCAAGAAGCATTAAAAAATCCTGTATTTTGCTATGCATTACTGTTCACCTAAAAGTTTTGTTATTTTCTGCTCTGCTTCATCAAGATATTTGCCGCAAGCAGATATAAGGGCTGTGCCCTCGGCAAAAAGTTCAACGGTTTTTTCAAGAGGTTGTCCGCCTTCCTCAAGAATCTTTGCTATTTCTTCAAGTCTTTCTAAGGACTTTTCGTAAGACTTTTCCATATTTATTCCTCACATATCTCTGTTACATCAGCTTTCACGATACCGTCTGAAAGCTTGATATTTATTTTGTCTCCCACAGAAAAAGCACTTGTTTTCGTGAGAAGCTCTCCGCCTTTATCAATCATAGCATAGCCTCTTGAAATTACTCCTAGAGGACTTAATGCATCAAGCTTTCCTGCAAGGGAAGAAAAACGCATTTTTTCAGAATTGATTTTAACCTGAGTAAAATCGCTTATTTTCTCACTGAAATACATAAGCGTTCTGCGGTTTTCGTTGATTTTAACTATAGGATCCCTTAATGCACCGCTTTTTTCTATCGCGGAAAGTTTACCGCGCTCATTGCTTATTTTATTTTTTAAACATGCGTATATCTGTTGTTTATATGCTAATAACTCGCCTTTCAATTCTGTTTTATCAGGAACCGCAAGTTCCGCCGCTGCAGAAGGCGTTGGTGCTCTTAAATCTGCAACAAAATCGCATATTGTATAATCAGTTTCATGACCTACTGCCGAAATTACAGGAATACGAGACTCAAAAACGGCTCTGGCAACAACTTCTTCATTAAAAGCCCATAAATCTTCTATTGAGCCACCGCCTCTGCCAACAATAAGGACATCGGCACCATCAAGTTGATTAAATTCTTTTATAGCTTCAGCAATATCCTCTGCAGCACCTTCGCCTTGCACCTGTGCAGGTCTTACAATAACCTGAGCTGCCGGATAACGCCTTTTAAGCACATTAAAAATATCTTGAATTGCAGCACCCGTAGCAGATGTTACAACACCTACTCTTTCAGGGAAAAAAGGAATAGGCTTTTTATACTGAACCGAAAACAGACCTTCTGCTTCAAGCTTTTTCTTTAACTGTTCAAAGGCAACACTCAAAGCACCCATTCCGTCAGGTTGCATATCATTTATATAAAGTTGAAATGAACCATCTCTGGGAAAAAGAGAAACCGTACCGAAAATAAGTACTTTCATACCATTTTCCACAGCAAAACGAAGTCTTGATGCATTTCCCGCAAACATTACAGCTTTAATTGATGCTGTTGCGTCTTTAATTGTCATATATAAATGACCGCTATAATGCGCCTTGAAATTAGAAATTTCACCTGTAACAAAAATCGATTTGAGATTTTCATCGTTATCAAGCAAGCCCTTGGCGTAGTTATTCAATTCATTTACACTATATACCTTGGGAGTAGGAGTATACATCAATTCACCTCTTCAGTGATTCATAAGCAAGAAAAGCTACACCTGCAGCATTATCGCAAGAAAACTGAGGCTCTGCAAAATACGAATCTTCTATTTTCGCAGAAATAAGCTTTTGAATAATACTGTTTGACATTACGCCCCCTGCATAAACAACAGGAATATTACCATATTGTTCTTTTGCATGTTCTGTCATAGCAATTACAGTATCAGCAATATATGTTAAAAGGAATTTGGCAATATTCTCTTTTGTTTCACCATCAGAAAGCATTTTTTCACATTTGTTCTGCAAACCCGAAAGAGAACATTTACCATCCACAAGCTTTATTTTATTTTTAAAAATTTTTTCTGATTTCAGCGCCAGTTTTTCAAGTGCTGCGCCTGCAGGGAACCTGAGCCCCATTTTAACGCCTATTCTATCAACTGCCTGACCTGCTTTCAGGTCAGATGTTGAAGAAACCGGTATAGTTTTTATTGTTTTTTCTTCACATGGCTGACAAAGAACAATATCTGTTGTTCCACCTGAAACATGAAAAGCAAGAAACTCTTTTTTTAGTAACTCTTGTTTACCTGAAGAATATATAGCTGCAGCAATATGCCCCTGTTGGTGAGAATACTTACATATTGGCACACCGAGACTTTGAGAGATAGCAGTAGCTACACCTTCACCCACAAGAAAACACGGCATATATGAGCCAGCCTGAGTAGTAGGCGTTACCGACACACCAATCCCCTCAATATTATTACCACATTCTTTGAGAAGTTGGGTTAAGAGCTCCGGATACGCCTTTGTATGATGAAAAACCGCATCACTTTGCCTGATACCTTTTTCGCCTTCTTTGACAGGCAAAAGTCTTTTTACCTGTGTGATTTGTCCATCTTCAAAAAACGCGAAAGATGTGGTGTAATTACTTGTATCTATACCTAAAAAGCCCATATTATAAAGTCTTTGCTATGGCGCCGAGAACACCGTTTACATATGAAGCGTCATCCTCAGTACCGTATTTCTTAGTTAGTTCAACCGCTTCATTAACAGAAACACCTACAGGAACCTCTTCAATAAACATCATCTCGCCTATAGCAAGACGTAAAATTGCAAGAGAAACCTTTGGGAGACGCTGTACTGCCCAACCCTTTACATTGTTCTCAATAGAGTGATCAATCTTATCCATATTCTCTTCGATTTTCAATAAAAGAGTTCTGGCAAAACCATTTATTTTAATAAGTTCTGCTTCCTGAGCATTATCAATAATTTCTGAAATTGACAATTCATCATCAAAAATTTTCTCAAAAAGCACAATGAATGCCTGTTCTCTTGCTTCGCTTCTTGTCATAAGTATCTCCTCATATGTATGTAAATTTCTTCAATTTAAAATTATACCACACCAATACATAATTATCAAGCAATAAAAAAAGAAGAACAAGTAAAAACTTGCTCTTCTTATAATTATTTTATGGGGATTAATAGATGAAACCTCTGTATACGTTAGTTTCTGAAACTGATGCATCCAATTTAAGAATACCATCTTTAGCAGCAATATCGTAATTCACATTCTGTGTGAGTGAATAAATTTCTGCAGTTTCAATATCGTAGTACATTTCAACAGAACAGTCTGTGTATGTAACATCGGCAACAGTAACACCGGTTTTATCAATAGCTGTGAGTATCTGCTCGCCTGTAACTACAGGGAATACAGACGCGATAAAGCTATCTGTTTTACCGTTTTTGTCAAGAGGTGTAGGATTCGTTTCGTCATTGAAACCAATTACAATCTTAACTGCTGGAACCTCTTCAACAACCTCATAATCAGATTCATTATATTCAAAGAGATATTCAATCTCGCCTGTTACTTTATCTTTGTTGTAACCATGAACTACAGAACCGTCTGTAAGGTTCTTAACCTTACCCATAAGAACAACCTGCTTATCAGCATACTTAACTGCAGCCTTAACTGTATCGAAATCTGTATGGTCGATAACAGAAGCCTTACTAAGATTATTCAAGCAAAGTTCATCAGTAGCATTACCTTTTTTAACAGTTACTGTTTTACCTGCAAGGTAATTTGCAACAGCCTCTTCAGACTCAATCTTAGAGAACCAGATAGATGTGATAAAGCCTTTGCTGAGATCTCTGTATGTTGATTTTGTGAAGCCCGGTCTCTGACCTGCAATTTTATTGCTTGTAAGAACATCATTGTAGCTCTTAAGAACTGACTGATAACCCTTGATAACCATTTCCTCTGTTGTGGTAGCCTCTGTTTTCTCAACAGTTGTTGCCGGAGCCTTTGTTGGCTCAGGCTTCTTTGTTGTGTCAGGAGCTTTTGTTGTGTCAGGAGCTTTTGTTGTGTCAGGAGCCTTTGTTGTGTCAGGAGCTTTTGTTGTGTCAGGAGCCTTTGTTGTTGTCTGGTTCATATCATCGATCTGCTCATTGATGTAGTTATCCAACGGAGCAAAGCCTGTGTTCACCTTTTTGCTTGACTGCATTAAATAAGCAGCAGTAGCAAGCCTGATAGCTGAACTTGAAAGCAGGCCTATTACAACGATTGCAACAAGAATCATTGCCAAAACACTTTTAAGTCTGGCGTTTGATTTAATATCAGTCTTTTTCATCTGAGTATCCCCCTTGATACCATATAACTTCCATAACATTTTACACAAAACCACACAAATTGTCAATACAAAAAGTGACGATACTTCATTTGTTTTTTATAAATGTATTTTTTTGTGCAAAACACTAAAGACAAAGGTTATAATTTAGCAATAATGATAGTTGAAATTTATATAAATATATTGTAAAATATGGTATCAAATAATGTTGTCATAAAATGACAATGTAAAAGGAGACAGAACAATTATGAAAAAGAGCAGGTTCACAAAACTCATTGCTGTTACCCTTGCGCTTATTATGGCATTCTCAGTATTCAGTGCCGTAACAGTAGGAGCTTCAAGTGCATACCCCGTTACAGACAGTGATAACCCTATCGGTGTTATCTTCTCAGACATTATTGACACAGTCTTAAGATTTATACTCGATATGTTCGCAGGTCTGTTTGGCAATGGTCCCGGTTTCGTTGAACAAGGAACCGCCGAGGAATTGGCAAGTCAGAATTACTACGAAGGTATCGGTAAAGAATTTGTAAGCGAAGCCGAAGACGACGCTCAGTGGAATCTCGGTTACGCAAATGCAAGTCTTATCCCCGAGGACTATGACAACGGTTCATACTACATCGGTGGTTATATTGCTCCCGAAAACGGCTTCACAAACGTTGTTGAAGGTATCGCTCAGATTCCCGGCATCGGCAGAGACGATATGAAAGTTAGAGCAATTGCTATTAATGACGGTACAGATAAAGGCACAGTTCTTTTCGCTACTGTTGACTGTATCGGTATTACAAACGCTGATATTAAAGACATCCGTGCATTACTTGCAGATTTCGCAGCAGCTAATAACATCGTTGCTATCAACGTTGCTTCTACTCATACACATAGCTGTATCGACACCGAAGGTCTTTGGACAAGAAACATTGCAAAACTTGTTTCTAACGGTATCGTAAGCGGTACTAAAGCTGATGAAGAACTTCAGCAGGGTACAAATCCTGAGTATATGGCATTCCTTAAAGAAACTGTTGCAGATACACTTAAGGCTGCTTTCATCGAAATGCAACCCGGTGTACTCACCTACTCAACTAAGGACATCGGTCAGGATTACTTCCAGAACAAAAACCGTCCTTCTGCAGGTCAGATGATTTACGAAACAAACGAACGTGGCGAAAAAGTTTTCACAGGTGAAACCGAAATCGCTATGACAGACATTACAAGATTCGTATTCACACCCGAAGACGAAGCAGTTAAGCCCACAATGATTCTTAACATCGCTGCTCACCCCGACGTTGCAGGTCTTCCCACAAGCTCCAACTCCGGTCGTGAAATCAGTGGTGACTACCTCTTCTACTGTGGCAAATTCCTTGAGGA
>JAZNME010000021.1:0-3904 GCA_045579445.1 Acutalibacteraceae bacterium
AATAACTTGGAGAAGGTATCTTTCGTTACCACATCTATATAGGCAAGTACCACGTTCAGGATACTTAATCAATTCAAATTCGCTCGGCTCTATCTGGAGAGCTTCCATGTATTCTTTGGGATTGATACTACCAGGGTTAAACAAGAACTGATGTGTAGGAATACTGAACATCGGTTTTGTAAATTCACGGATTGTAGGAATTAAGAAATCCTCAATATTCTGACTCGCAATGATAATTGCAGAGTCCTTTTTACGAACTCGTTTCATTGCATTTCGGATATATTCAATAGCAGTCATATTGGTCAAGAAGAGGTAAAGCTCATCAATTGATGCAACTGTATTACCCACACCTAAAAGCTGATTGCTCATATATGAGAGGATGTTAAACAACATAGCATCCTTTAATCGCTTGTTGGTATCAAGCAAACCTTTAACACCGAAGCACAAGAAGGCATCATCAGTAATGTTGGTGTAACCATTAAAATATTTTGATTCAGCACCTACACACATTGAGTTGATACCAAGACAGATTTCCTGAAGTATTTCTTCTGTATAAAGATTTTTTTCTCCTTTGTTATATGCCTTGAATTCAGCATCACAGAGATTATACAAGTCAGTCATAATGGGGTAGTCGGTTGCCTTGAGTCTTGAGAAATCAGTTGTATCGGTAATGCCAAAGTTACCGTAAAGTTTTCCGAGGAGAATTTCAAGAGTATCAATCTGTGCATCTGTGAAATCCTTATAGCTTCTGAAAAAGTCTTTCAAGAAAGCAATGTGTTGACTGAGTCTGGTTACTCGTCTGAACGCTTCGGGATCTTCCTTGCTATAATCGTTTTCATTATCAGACCATTCCTTCGGTTCAAGTATGTTTATGATATATTCACCGGACATAAGGTCAATATAGCAACCACCAAGAGTTTCGGTCAATTCCTCATATTCAGATTCGGGGTCAAGACATACAATTCTTTTTCCTGATTCACGAATATTGGTAAGCATAAGTTTCATAAGGAAACTTTTACCCTGACCTGAGTTACCGAGAATAAGAGCATTGGCATTGGTTTTGTCTTCAGCTCTGTGGTCGAAATCAACAAGGATATTTGTGCCGTATTTATCTCGTCCGATATATATTCCGTGAGGATCTGTTTTACCTGAGAAGTTGAAAGGATAGAGATTGGCTACACTTGAGACCGGTAATACTCTTTCAAACTGTGTACCGAACATATTTGAACCCATAGGCATTACCGACAAGAAACCTTCTTTTTGTCTTAATGTAAGACGGTCAACAATAAGCTTTGAACGGGTAAGCTCCATTGATATATCACTTTGAAGCTCTTTGAGTGCTTCAGCGCTTTTGGCTTTAAGTTCAATGTACACAGCACAATGAAGGAGGACTTCCTTGTTCTTTCTCATATTTGCGAGAAGGTCAACCACATCCTGTAAGTTACCTTCGGCTTCAACAGTTTCATTAACATCATTACCTGTGCTGTTGAGAGTGTTTCTTCTTGTTGCATTCTGAATGATTTTACGCTGCTCTGTATGGTCAACCAAGCGATGATATATGCGAAGGGTTACACCATTTCTGTCTGCAAGTTGAGCAAGAATAGCCTGTTCCTCTGTTGTAGGTGGATATTCTCTAATCGCCCATACACAACGGAAACTGTCACCAACAATATAGTGGTCGGAAAGAAATTTTATTGTACTTGGGCAGACACAGTCAAAGAAATCTTTGGTGCGAATTTCTTCTTTCTGTTCCTCTGTTAATATTACTTCTTTCTTATTTCTTTTCATTAAAAAACTCCTCTCTGTCAAAACCTGAAAAACCGTCACTTAAATCAAAATGTTGCTGACCGTCAACATCGGGAAGTCTTTCTCCGTTAAACGATGAATCAAAGTAAAGGGCAATAAATCTTTTTATATCATCCTTGCTCATTCTCTGAACTTCGAATCCCTGTTCGGAGATAACTTTTTCAATGTTATTAAGCACGGTAAACACCTGTTCGGGTTTGGCATTTTTACATCTGCCGATTAACATAAACTGACGAGCCGTTGCCATTTCAGTTTGGATTTTGTCAAGGAACACAATGTCCTTTTCAATAATTCTTCTGACCTTATTTGATTCCTCTGCAAGTTTTCTTTCTTGCAAGTATCTTTTATTATCATCAAAACACTCACTTGCATCGGCACACACAATTTCAATATCGGGAACTGATGATAAAACCATCATTAAGTGATATATCTTTGTTTCAATAGTTGCTTTTGACATAACTGATATATTGGTGGGAGATACATTAAAAAATAAAAGCTCTCCATGTTTAGTGGAAAGCCCATACTTTGTAAAACTCTTTATTCCCAAAAGTTCCTGAACCGATACTTCTTTTCTTTTTAATTTCATCGGCTGTCACCTCCATTCAAAGTATTGCTGGGTAGATAAAAGATACCTACCTGCGTATTTTATAAAATCAAGAATTGTTATTTCTTCAACTCTTATTGTAAGAAAGCCATAGCAAAGTGTTAAGGCAAAAGGTATAACGAATGTAAATCGCACCAAAAAAACTACAGATATGAGACCTGCAATTCCTATAATACAAAAATCTTTCAATCCCCAAAGCCATATATTTGCCGTAGCTTTTAAGTTCTGTGGATAAATATATGTTTTCATTTTACACCTCCAATTATCTAACTGCTCTTATAATTGTTCTACCCATATTCACAGCCGTTGTTGATGCATGGAATACACTCATCATATTAACTCTGACTGAACTATCGAGACCAAACTGCTGTGCGATTCGTGGAACTTCATTAGCTGCTAACATAATACCAAGACCTAATAACATACTTGATTTGAATGTCATTAAACCAAGGTACAATAATGTTGTTTGCATAAACGCTGTTAAACATAACGCTATAATCTGCTTCACCCATTGATTGAAACCATCGGTATATCCTCTTGGCACAGAGAACATATATAAAGCACCGACAGTCATCTGAATGAGTAATATTCCACCTCGTTTAATGTTTTGGAAGAACACTTTAACAACGCAGTATGCAAAGGCAATAAGAGCAAGTAAGCTAAACAAACTTACATGTAATGAACCTGTCTTCATATCGAAATATATTTTCATTACATCTGAACACAACTGCCCAACATCACGAGCCGCATTTGCACCTGCGAGCGAAGCTAAATCGTGTGCAAAAGTGTTTTGTAAAGTGATACATAATTTATATAACTCAACTGGGACAACACCAATTAAAGAACAAGCAAAGAAACCCTTTAAAATGTTTATTGCTGTGCTTTTGATGTTAGCCCTACCGTTTTGATATTCAATTGCCGTATCGAATACGGCTACTACAACTCCGGCAACAAACAATGCCCATCCGAAGGTTGTAAAAAGAAGGATTACGGCTTTCACCCAATCCAAATCAAATAATTCAGCTCCCATTGAAGTGATGTATGTGAAAAAGTCTGCTATTGCACCGAATACTATTTCATATATCCATTGGAGAAATGCTCCGAATATTGATTCTGCAATAGCTTCACCCATTGATGCAACTGTTTCGGAAACAGTACCACCTATGGCTTCAACTATATCTGTCACCCAATCAAACAAAGGCTGCACCTCCTGTCAAAAAAAGAGCAAGACGAGAAAACCTCGTCTTGCTCTCATAAATCCGATGGATTTATTATTAAGATTTTTTTATTTTTTTGTTTTGCATATTTTACTGTGTTTCCTGTTCCACTTGGCTTTCCATCCCAAACTGCAATTATATAATCGGAATTGTCAACCATATATTTATTCCTTTTTTGCATACAATCTGAAGTGTAGTGGTACTGTAACATAGATTCTTTATCACATTTGGCTAAAATATCATAATATCTATCTCTAAAAGGTTCTGACCACTTTAC
>JAZNME010000022.1:0-5453 GCA_045579445.1 Acutalibacteraceae bacterium
ATACAGTAATCATCTTCTCTTCTGCTCAAACGATACCACATAGATTTCACTGCAGCATCGATTTCCGTAGTCGCCCAATCCGAATATCCATTATTGGTTACTACACTTCCTAAATGCTGGAAAGTATCATTTTCGTATTCAATAGAACCTTTTAACCAGTTATCGCTATCAAGGTACATTACGATTCCGCACTGGTCAAATCTGTGTTTACTCTCAAATTCTGTCTTCACAGTAAAAGAAAAGTACTTTTCCTGTGTTTCCATCTGCAACACTGGCGCATTATCATTTCTGAAGTGATAATAAGTTCTCTGCCATAAATCAGTGTTGGGAGCAGTAACTATTTCAATCTTGTCAGTAGAAATTGTATAGTCAGCAGGCTCTCTTATCCATTTTAATTTACTTATATCAAAAGTCATAATTATACCCACCTTTAAATCAGTTCAAAAAAAGCTGTATCATGTTTATTCATATAAAGTGAAATCACATCGGTTTCTTGTTCTTCAAGATTTGCGCCGAGAAGAGCCCTAACCTTATATTTTTCAGGTAATTTTATGGACATTTGACCCTCACGAGAGGTATGAATGCCGATATAACCGCCACCGCAATAAACCACACTATTATCCCCATTATAGCAGTGAACGTCCTTTGAAACAAGGTAATCGCGAAGCTTATCTGTGGTAATATAGATTTTATCTCCTTCAGGATAAAGATATGGTATATTCAGGCTTTCGCAAAGTGCCATAGCCTTTTTACCGCTTTCCGATGGTAATGGTGTTGTAAAAATTGCCACCTTATATTTATCAATAACCTTTTGGGCATCCTCTGTCATACATAAATCAAAAGGAATACCAGTATTGCCCATTGCAACCCTGATATTGTTGACACTACAACCAACATCGCTACAGCGTGGGTTGTTATAGTATGCCTTTTCATCTATGAAAACTACTGTTTCAGCAGATGGATATGACAAGGTTTTATTTTTTGAGCTTTCGGCAATATCTCTCATTTTGCTCATTTCAAGCATAATTTCTTCATCGTGGTACCATCCGCCCCACATATCAAACCACCATATACCCGAAAACCTCGAAAGCTGATGGGCAAATGCTTTTCTTACAGCAGACAAGGAAAGATGAAGTGTATCGGGACCGCACCAAACAGTTTTTTCACCCTTTTCATTTCTTAATTGAAAATAATCACTTGAAAAAATTCCCGGACGGGATTCCTGCATTCGTCTTGTAAGGTGGGTTCTTATATCACACTCAACAAAATATAGCTTGTTATGAAGCTTAAGAGAGCTTTCTGCTATCATATCGCCCCAATCAACACCGAGCTCTCTTGTGCAATCGTAGCAACAGGGCGAAGAGAAAAAGTCAATATATGGTGAATCAATAATATGTCTCAAGCCCACAAGACCGAGAAGTGGGTCGTTCACGAAAGCATTGTATCCATAAAACGCACCTACAACCTGCTCATTGTTCATAAGCGTTTTCATGGTCTTGCAGAAATGTTCAACAGCATTTGCTGCAGTTTGGCAACAAAATTCACCATAACGACTTACAGTTTCATTATATCCCGACTTAAATAAATCTTCTTTTGTGATTTCAGGAACGGAATTTATATTATACTTCTCTTTCATCCAGAAACGGAATTTTTCAATGCCTTTTTTTGAAAAAGAGCCTGCCATATCATGATGCATCCATTCCTGAGTTGTTCCACCGCAAATCTGATATCCAGCAATTCTGCCACAATAATCTGCAGAACGAATATGTGAAACAAGAGTAGTAAGGAGCTCTGCGCCATCGTGAAGATATTTTTCAGACCATAGAGCCTCTCTCATACCTGATGGCGTAGAAACGCATTCATCCGGGTTTTCTTCAATCCATTTTTCAGGCATTGCAACATTTATACGAGGAAAAATAAGAGCATCGGGACATTGGGATACAATCCCACTGACAACATCATCAAACTCTCTGTAATCAGGCTCATCGGCCTCAAAAACCCCTGTCTTGAAAGGTGAAAAGCCACTGACATTGTTTATGGGAAGCTTGGTGAATGAAACATTGATAAAAAACATTTTGTAACCGGCTTTTATAAAATCTGAAAACTCGCCGCACTCCTCAAAGTAAGTAGTGTAAGCAAGAGGATAATGCAAAGCTCCGTCTATGGATATATACGGTTTCCCGTTTTTAAATTCTACTGTAGACTTCAAATTATCGCCTCCTGTTATTTTACTACCACAATTTTACCACTGATATATAGGAAATGCAACACGAGAACAGATAGGTTACACCTAAATTATTAAACACCTACAATTGCTTCTACCACACGTTTAACACTAATATAAAATTCATATAGATTTCCACTGAATATATTAAAAACTCAAAACTTCTTTCATGAAATTCAATTACTATCCCCAATAAATTACAAGTCTTGACAGACAAAAAACCTTATTATAAAATGGAAACATTATGAATCGGAGGAAAACTATGGACAGACACGACCCTAATCAATGGACAAAAGACTTTGTTGTGGGTAATAAAGATTTTTGCATAAGAGCAATCAAAGATACCAACAATCAGGTAATTGATTACTTAAAACAAGGCGAACACAAAGCAGTTATCGCAGGGCTTGACAGAATTTTGAACGGCTTGGTTACAATGATAAATGCAGGCTATGATTATCGTTCACAGGTTTGTTTTTTCTCCTGGATTGAAGCAAATATTATGTTGTTCGGCAATTTACAGGATGCCCCTGAACAAAACAGGATAAAAACCGCCAGAGACGCTTTGCTTGATGCAAAAGATTTCGCAAAGAGTGAAACAGCAAAAAATACCATCAGCGAAATTATTGATGATATAAATAAGGGTTATGATCTTTCTGCGCTTTCAAATAAATATTCAGGTGATTTCCCGAATTTTGAAATTGAAACTCTTACCAACCTTAATGATAAATTAGAAAATTATTTTTCAACAGCACCCTCTGTAAGCGCTACAAGCAAAAAGAAAAAACCATGGTGGTTAATTATTATAATAATTGTACTTGCATTGGTTACGGTAGCTATTTTAATTACTCCAAAAAAAGCAACAGAAGCACCAGCTTTTGAAGAACCTGTTCAAACAACTGAATCAACCACCCAAAGCACTACAACCGAAGCCACTACAGAAGCTACTACTGAAGCCACTACCGAGGTTACTACTGAAACCACTACTGATGCAAACGAGGTAATATTAAGGGATTTAGTAGGCAAGTGGGTATATTCAAAAATTAACGAAGGTGCATTGAACCCTGACGGTGAGAAACTCCCCGCTTATCGCAATGAAGTGTATTATTCCTTTTATGACAATGGTAGATACAGCGTTGGTGACGCCAGCTATGAAGAAGCGAGCGAAGGTAGTCAAGCTAATGCAGAAAATATAGACGGTCGTTATTGGATTTGCATTGGCGGTGGCGGTCAGGAAGGTAGCTACACCATAAACGGAAACCAAATAACCCTTGTTACCGATGACAATGTTCAGTATGGACCTTCAACGACCTCAATCATAACCTTCACGCTTGATGGTAATACTCTTATTTTAAACCATAATTATGGTTCAACAGTATATAAACGCGCCAATTAAATTAACAGTTTTTTAGGACAGAACTCCCCGTTCTGTCCTTTTTATTTTCACTTTTCAAAAAAGTCAAGAGGGCTCGTTAAAGAGTATTTCTATATAAACATCTGACATCGATTTGACCTTGTATTATATACATCCAAATTATTGAAACATTTAGAAATTTATGGTATTATAACGGCAGAACAATTGAAAGTAGGATTACTTTATGAATTACCTCAATTATGTAAACATTAAGCAGGGTTCACAATCTTTGCATCGTTTCTCACAGGGAAACACATTACCACTTGTTCAGAGACCTTTTGGCTTTGCAGCATTCAGCTTGCAGACAGAAACATCAAGAGGAAGCTGGTATTATCATCCCGGCGACCGTTCTGTTGAAGGCATTCGTCTTACACGTCAGCCAAGCCCTTGGATAAGCGACCACAGTGCATTTACAATGATGCCTCAGATTGAGAAGCCATATGTTGATTTTGAAGATTGCTGGTCAGGCTATGACCCCGAAAAAGCAATTCTACAGCCTCACCACCTTAAATGTTATCTTAAACGTCCTTTCTGTGATTTCGAGCTAACACCCACCGAATACGGTGCTTGTGTAAAACTCAGTTTCAAAAAGGATTTTGACCGTTATCTTTCAGTTTTACCGGTTAAATATAACTGCGAATATGAGTACGACAAGGAGAACAATCGTCTTTACTGCTGGACAGACTGCAACCGCGGCAGAAATAGCCATGACAAAGGTACTCTTAAAGGTTACTATGTTTTCCAGTTTGATGCAGATTCTGTTGATGCTGACAAAATACTCGTAGGCAACAGAGACACCTGTGATACACAACGTAGTCTCCATATTGAGGGTGAAGGCACAGGCATACATATTGCTCTTAGAAAAAAGGATGTTACATTTACAGTCGCAACATCTTTCATAAGCTATGAACAGGCATTAAGAAATCTTCAGCACGATTCCGTATATGGAAGCTTTGAGGAGCTTAAGGCTGAAAATGAGCGAATCTGGAATGAGTATCTTTCTAAAATTGAAATAGATGCTGACGAAGATACAATGAAAACCTTCTACAGCTGTATGTATCGTACATTTCTCTACCCTCACAAGGCTTATGAGCCTGACGAAAATGGCAACCCTATTCACTATTCACCAAGCGCTGATAAGGTTCTTCCCGGTGTCAGATACACCGACAACGGCTTCTGGGACACATACCGCACAAACTACCCTTTCTACGCAATTGTTGCTAAAGATATTCTACCTGAGATTATTGAGGGATATATTCAGGATTACATTGATGGCGGTTGGCTCCCCCGTTGGACTGCAGGCGATGCTAAAAACTGTATGCCCAGCACCGCAATTGATGCTGTTATTGCAGATGTTGCCACAAGAAACCTGATTTCAAAGGATTTACTGGAAATTGCATTTAAAGGTATGGAGCACCACGCTAACAAATCCTCCACCGTACCTGCTTACGGCAGAGAGGGGTGTGAGGAATATCTTGAGCTTGGTTATGTTCCTTGCGATAAATTCAGCGAAAGCGTAAACCTTACGCTTGATGCGGCTTATTTTGACGATTGCCTTGCAACGGTTGCTGAAATTCTCGGCTACGAGGACAAGAAAGAAAAATACCTTGCCCGTTCCAAGAATTACAAAAACATTTTTGATAAAGAAACAGGCTTTATGAGGCCCAAGGATTCCGAGGGTAATTTCAAGCCCGACTTTGATCCCATAAGATGGGGCGGAGATTATACAGAAGCCGCCGCCTGGCAGACAAGCTTCGCCGTTCAGCACGATATCGAAGGTCTCTCGGAGCTTTACGGCGGTAAGGACGCTCTTATAAA
>JAZNME010000023.1:0-46410 GCA_045579445.1 Acutalibacteraceae bacterium
TTGCAGGTATTACAACCACCGCAGAAATCCTCATAACAATTATCGCAGTGCTCGTTGCATTCAGGACAAACTACCGCACATTCAGAGCAACCGTTACCGCAATAACAAATATCTTCTACACAATTTCCACAAACATCACAGTTATCGCACCAGCCGTCGTCACCGACACAGCCCTTGCAATAACCGCAGTAGGCACAAAGGTCACCGGTGCAGTTTGCGCATTGCTCTGCACAACCCTCACAAATATCCGTACAATTAGAACATCCGTTGCCACAAATGCAGATATAATCGGTACAGTTAATGCAAGTTTCACAGCCATAGCAGAAATTACCTTCACCGCCTACACAATCTGCGCAAACGTTACAGCCACTGCATATACTTTCTTCCTCGCAATTAGTGCATTTTTCGTTACATTCGGGGCAGACAGTTGCACAATCCGAGCAACCCTCACCGCATATACAGGTGGTTACACATTCTCCGCAGGTGTTGCAGTTAGAGCACCAGCCACCGTCACCGGTACAGCCAACGCAGTAACCGCAATATGCACATATAGCACCCGTGCAGTTTGCGCATTGCTCGGCACAGCCGGGGCAGATATCCGTACAGCTTTCGCAACCGTTTCCGCATTCGCATATTACTGCACAAGCCCCGCAGGTGTCACAGTTTGAACACCAATCTCCGTCTCCACCTGAACAGCTTTCGCAGGTGATGCCACAGGAGCTACATAGGGTTACTGCCTCACAGTTTGAGCAGGTTTCGTTACAGCCCTCGCAAAGGGTAGCGCAGTTTGAGCATCCTTCACCGCAGTAGCATATTTCTGCACAAGTACCGCAGGTACCGCAGTTTCTACAATAATCGTTAACATCTCCTGCACAGTTCTGGCATTTATCACATTCAACGCAAATCCAGTCTGAAGCACATTCAACACATTGTTCACCACAGCCCGGGCAGACTACATCGCAGTTTTCGCAGCAACCCTCACAGCCTGCGCAAACCATAACGCAGCATTCACCTAAATTGCAGTTTGAACAAAAGTTATCTAAACAATCAGAGCAATGAATTCCACAGTCCTGACAAATTTTTTCAGGTGCACATTCACTGCATAGAACACCGCAGCCCTCGCAGATGTTGTCGGTTTTTGCGCCACAACCACCGCATCTGTCGTCACATTCACAGCATTCGTTATCTATACAAAGTCCGCAGTCTTCACAGAAGTATGCACAGTTTTCGCAGGAATTGCCACAGCCTTCGCAAATATAAGCGCAACAGCCACCCAGCTTGCAGGTGTCACACCAGCCGAGAACAGATTCTATACAAGAGCTGCACATAACACCGCATTCGGCGCAAAGCTCATCCGGAGCACATTCTGAGCATACTTCCCAACAGCCCTCGCAGAGCTCGTTTGATTTTTCTCCGCAATTATTACAACGGTTGTCGCAGTTACAGCACGTCTCAAGGCAATAACCGCAATCTTCGCACTTAGCATCCTCATTATCAAGGCAATCACCGCAGTCTAAGCAGTGCCATGCTTCATAGCAATCGGTTCGGTCACTGTCTTCACTGCAGTGCTCACCACCTGAGCAAATCCAAGAATCACCAATGAAGCTACCGCAATGCTCACATTCGCCTTCTTGCTCCCAGGCATAGCCGGTTACTACAAGGCCACCGAATCCGGCACCATGGTCATGGTCACTTATAGTAAAAAACGGCGAAAAGTTAAATCCAAAAAGCAAAAATAATGATAGCACTACACTTGTAACTTTTTTGAATAAAATCCTTTTCTTTTTCATTAATACCACTCCCTTTGTAAAATAATTAAGAGATACCTAATAAACGGATGAAGAAAATAACAATAAGCAAACCTTCGTTGACACCCATAAATCGGTATGATATAATTACATTGGCAGAGCGGTCTGCGTGTTTATGTGCACTCACACGCAGAGCGTTGCAGGACTGACAATCCTGAGCAACAAAGATACTCTTTCTATAAAATAGGTCTTTATATCTTTCTTGTAACCTACATATTTATTATAGTTATTGTAAACAACGAAATCCCCACACTTAATACACGAAAAAGTGTGGGAAAGTATGTTTTATTCTAAAAAAAGTGTGGGTAAAAGTGTGGGTAACACCTTTTGTGGTGTCGGATTGGAGTGCTTTATGAAAAAGTCAATTCTCGGCTTGTTTTCTTCATTTTTAATATTATTAAGCTTTAACAGCTGTTCGGTAACCGTTGAAAAGACCACAAGTCTATTAGGCGTTTATATTGCAAGCGTTGCCATTTCATTTGGTTTATTGCTCGGCTATTTTCTCGCGATTAAAAAGAGAGATTTGTGGTTTGTTATTCTGTTTTTCTGCGTATTTATAGTTAATATCAGTTACCTGTGGTTAGCGATTTCCGATACCCTTGAAACAGCGTTAATGGCCAACAGAGTATCATATCTTGGCTCAGTTTTCTTACCCATGGCAATGCTTATGATTATTACAAAAGCTATAAAACTCAATTATAACAAAGCATTACCATATGTGCTTTTGGTTATTGGAATTTTAGTTTTCTTAGTTGCTGCAAGTCCGGGTTACCTTGACTTATATTATAAAGAAGTCACTCTTGAGATTGTTAACGGTGTTTCAGTTCTTAACAAAATATACGGTCCTTGGCACATAACATATTATATATACCTTTTCGCTTATTTTGCTGCAATGATTGTAATCATCACGAAAGCTTCGGTTAAGAAACTTGTTTCCACAAGCGGACAAGCAGTTATTCTTACTTTCGCGGTTATGGTTAATATTGGTGTATGGTTACTTGAGCAGCTTGTTGACTTTGGGTTCGAATTACTTTCAATTTCATACATTATCAGTGAGCTTTTCCTTTTAGGTTTAAATTATCTTATTCAGGATGAAGAAAAGAGAAAATCCGCTTTAAGTCCTCCTGCTGACACCGCTGTAAAACGCATCGAAAATATTGTTGATATTCAAGAGGAGCAACACCCGATTATTTCGGAAGATTCGGAAAAAATCGAGTTTTTCCAAAAGGGTATAACAACGCTTACAGCAACCGAAAAAAAGATATTTGAATTATATCTCGACAGTAACGGAACCAAAGACGTGCTTACCAAAATGAACATAAAAGAGAACACCCTAAAATACCACAACAAAAATATTTATGGTAAATTAGGAGTTTCTTCAAGAAAACAACTTCTGGAGATTGCAAATAAAATCCCCAAATCATAAATCATATAAAAATGAGAGAGTATGTATCTTTTTTGTACATACTCTCTCGTTTTCACTCTATTGTTTCAATATCATAAGGTGTGGTCTGATAAACGAAATAGTTGAGCCAGTTTGAATAAAGAAGATTTGCATGAGCTCTCCATTTATTAAGGGGAGCTTTTGTTATATCGTTATCAGGGAAATAATTCTTTGGCATTTTTATGCTTATACCTGCATCTCTGTCGCGAAGGTACTCGTTTTTAAGAGTTTCTGTATCGTACTCAGAATGGCCTGTAACAAAAATCTGCTTTCCGTTTTCGGAGCTTACAATATAAATACCTGCCTCTTCTGATGACGCAAGAATTTTAAGCTCAGGTACCGCTTCAATTTCTTCTCTCTTTACTGTTGTATATCGAGAATGAGGCACCCAGAACTCATCACTGAAGCCTCTTAGAAGAATCGACTGCTTGTAGTCTGCCGTATGCTTATACACACCAGAAAGCTTTTCAGAAAGCGGATATTTCTTAATACCATAGTGGTAATAAAGACCTGCCTGAGCGCCCCAGCAGATGTGGAAGGTGCTTGTAACGTGAGTTTTGCTCCACTCCATTATTTCGCAAAGTTCCTGCCAATAGGTAACATCTTCAAACTCCATTTTTTCAACAGGAGCGCCTGTTATTATAAGGCCGTCAAACTTTCTGTGTTTAACATCGTCAAATGTTTTATAAAAGGCCAAAAGATATTCTTTTGGAGTATGCTTTGGCACATGAGACTTTGTGTGAATAAGCTCAAACTCAACCTGCAACGGAGAGTTACCTAAAAGACGCGAAAGCTGAGTTTCAGTCTCTGTTTTCTTAGGCATTAAATTCAAAACAAGGATTTTTAAAGGACGAATATCCTGAGTTATGGCTCTTGTATCGGTCATAACAAATATATTTTCTGCTTCAAGAGTTTTTACTGCAGGCAATTCGTCAGGTAATTTAATTGGCATTTTTCACACCTCTTTTCATTAATTTAAAATTCAAAATACAAAATTCAAAATTTCGGGTCTGCGACGCATTTTTAAAGCTTCGCAAACATAAGGCAAAGATTCTATACAGTCTTTCCAATCATTGAAACAATTTTAATCAAAAGACATACGAGCATACACACCGAAACTATCATAGCTGATTTGTAATTTTCTTTACCTTTTTTCTTAAATGAAAAATACAAAACCAAACCTACAATAAACAGGATAAGATAAAAGCAAATGTCAAAAACATCCCAAAAATCAATCATTAACTTCATCTCCGTAATCAAAAAAACATTTGGTATAAATTCAATGAATTGCGAAGCTCTGGTATCTGGCATCTGGAATCTGGCGACTAACAACTATTTGCTATTTGCTATTTGCTATTTGCTTCTTATTCAAGAGCCTGTTTCAGATCGTTTATAAGGTCCTCTGCATTTTCAAGACCGCATGAAAGACGAACAAGGTTATTAGTAATACCGCAAGCAATAAGCTCCTCGTCATTCATCTGACGGTGAGTTGCGCTTGCAGGATGCAAGCAACAGCTACGAGCATCTGCAACATGAGTTTCAATAGCGATAAGCTTAAGCTTTTTCATAAACTCCTCTGCAGCTTTTCTGCCACCCTTAACGCCGAATGATACAACACCGCATGTGCCCTTAGGGCAGTATTTTTTTGCAACCTCATGGTATTTATCACCGGGAAGGTCAGCGTATGTTACCCACTCGATTTTATCGCTTTCCTGAAGGAATTTAGCTACTGCAAGACCATTCTCGCAATGCTTTGCCATTCTTACATGAAGGCTTTCGAGACCGAGGTTAAGGTAAAATGCATTCTGTGGAGACTGGATTGAACCAAAGTCTCTCATAAGCTGAGCAGTACATTTTGTAATAAATGCACCCTCTTTGCCGAATTTTTCTGCATATGTGATTCCGTGATAGCTATCGTCAGGAGTGCAAAGACCCGGGAATTTTTCCGCCTGAGCCATCCAGTCAAACTTACCTGAATCAACAATGCAACCACCAACAGCTGCACCGTGGCCATCCATATATTTCGTTGTTGAATGTGTAACAATATCTGCACCCCATTCAATTGGCCTGCAACCAACCGGTGTAGCAAATGTATTATCTATAATAAGCGGAACACCGTGCTTATGAGCAGCGTTTGCAAACTTTTCAATATCAAGAACTGTAAGAGCAGGGTTTGCAATTGTTTCACCGAAAACAGCCTTTGTGTTAGGCTGGAAAGCAGCTTCAAGCTCTTCGTCTGTGCAGTCAGGAGAAACAAAAGTAAAATCAATACCCATTTTCTTCATTGTGACTGCAAAGAGGTTATAAGTACCGCCATAGATTGTTGAACAAGAAACAACATGGTCGCCACAATTTGCAATATTGAAAATTGCGTAGAAGTTTGCTGCCTGACCTGATGAGGTAAGCATTGCGGCTGTACCGCCTTCCATTTCAGCAATTTTTGCAGCTACATAGTCATTTGTTGGATTCTGCAACCTTGTGTAGAAATAGCCACTTGCTTCAAGGTCAAAAAGCTTACCCATATCTTCGCTTGTAGCATATTTGAAGGTTGTGCTCTGCACAATAGGAATCTGACGAGGCTCGCCGTTACCTGGTGTATAACCACCCTGAACACATTTTGTTTCAATATTGTAATTACTCATATATATCAATCCTTTCGGTTATCTCATTACAAACACGCACCAATAGAATGTGCGGTTATCTGTTGAATAAGCGCCAACGCCTATTTTAGAGAAGTTACTGCTTGAAAGCATTTTCTCCCCTTGCATATCTTCAAGCATCTGCTCTGCAGCTTCCTGATATCCGAAGCCCGAATAAATAACAATTTTATCAAGATGTGTATACTCTATACCATACTCATCAAGTAAGGTGTTGAAAAGTGTCCCATCCTCACGGATAAAGGCATTCCCTGTTTTCAATGCATATTCCTGAGCGGCAATACGCGCTACCTGGCAAAGCTCGTTTGAAAGAGTAAGCTTTACTGATTTATGGTCTTTGTTAAAGCGGTAATCGTTTATAACTTTAACAAAATCCTCGTGATTTTCTGAGAACTCATAACCGGTCATAAATGTTTCTTCAAGCTGACCTGCTGCTGTTTTTAAAACCATACGAGCATCTTTGGTAGTAAGTGCTCCATCGTTATCTATATCTGCGGCGGCAAAATCTACACCTGCAAGAGTTTTATCATATATACCCGCAACGGACATCAGCACAGCGCGAGCATCCATTGTTGTAACATAGCCGTCATTATCAACGTCGCCATAATAACGCTTTATTTCAATTGCGCCATAAGGCACAACAGAAGCCACTACAACACTGATTACAAGAAGCATACCAAATATAATTTTCAACGATTTTTTCACTTAACCACCTCTTTTCAGAAACGAATAACAATAACCGCATATTAACCTATTATCGATATTTTATTATACTACACAAAAAGGCAAAATGCAATAGATTGAACTTATATGAAAGAAGAAAAAAGGTGTTTTCCACTTTCGTGAAAAACACCTTTTAATTAAATTAATTATTGTGGAACTGCTGTTACAGTTACATTTGAAGCCGGCATAATGTACCAACCATTTACTGCATCGTACGGAACATCGTTACCGCTTGCATCCTTAACAGATAGCTTGTAGCCTTCCGCAAGTTTAGCGGTTACTTCGAATGTTTCGTATTGATTCATTCTTTCGTAAGCATAGTATGCATTACTTCCTGAACCTGTTGTTCCCTGTGCTGGATTTGTGGTAATTGTGCATCCCTGAACAGGAACAACTGTGAGCAGTCTATGAGTATCTTCAGTAGTATTCACATCTAAAAACTCCAGGAAATAATCTGAAGTGTATCTAAGGCCTGTTTCGGTGTCAGCACAGCCATATCTACACCAACCGCTCTTACCTCTGAGATTCATTGTCGTTGAAGCCTCAGAAACCGTGAGGTTATCAAATCCTCCAAGAACACCATCCACCAGATTCATAAATCTTTTTTTCAGATTGCTATCTTCTAAATCAGTGGAACCGTATTTTTGATATCGTACATTATTATTTTCTGTATCATAAAGAATGTTTTGGTTGCTTGCAGAAATAGCAGGTAAAGCGCTCTTTGATGAAGATGCAACAAAACAAATTGCGTCGTGTGGACCAAGAAGCAGTGTCTTAAGACCTGTACCGCCCAATCTGACAGCAAGTAATGATTCAATACCTTTCTTGCCTATTGCTGATCTTATTGTTTTTTCATATACACCTGTTGAGCTATTAGGTCTATATTTTACAGAACAGAAAATTTCTTTTTCTTTTATTGATGAAATAAGTATACCTGGCGCACCTGTTGAATCAGGAGGATTTACTTTTCTTTGTCCGCGCCCCTGAGCTGCTTTCTCCATAAAGGTTTCTCTGTCGAGAGCTTTAACTGCCTCTGCATTTTGACGGAAGGAAATAGTATAACAAAAGCTCTGTGCTCCGTTTGTAACACTAACAGGAATTGATTTTTCAACGAAATTATTTGCCCAAAGTGTGTAATCATCCGGAAGATAACAACCGAGAGCAGGAGCTGAAGTCTTTGAAGTATCTGTAATAGTTTTATCAGCAATTGTAACAACAAGAGTGTTTTTATCAGTTGTATAGTGCTTATATGTACTTAAATTCAAAGCGGTTGCAAGTTCAGTGCCACTGGTAACACTCTTTGAGGAAACAGAAAGATCATACGCAGAATTTATCCAACCATTAATATAGCCCGTAAGATCTGCACCTGTAGCATTAGGCTTTGTAATATCAATTGTAATTTCCTTATTAGCATTATCGACAATTGTTGTGTAACCATCACCTGTTTTAGGCGCAATAATCATAAAACCAAGTTTCTTTGTTCCAGGTGTTACAAGATATTCCGTATTATTTGGTATCTCTGCTGTGATTGAGTAAATACCTGGGGCTGATGGTACATCATTTTGGCCATTATATTTAATTTCAATTTTAACATTTTCTTTAAAAGTACTGTCCGGAATATTAACAGCAGCTACTTTCTCTTCACCATCACAAGCGTACATAACTGACTCAAAGTTTATAGTATCATCCACAGGTATTTTAAGACCTTTAAGGTTAGCTTCCAAAGAGCTATTATTAGAAACAGCATCATTAACTATCTGCTGATAATCAAGAATATCTACAGTTTCGTTATCATAATCAATACGAGGTTTAACAGATTCATATACTGCAGGTGATTCTTCAGGTTTAATATGACCATTAAGACAAAGGGATGCAATATATGCATCGATAACATCAAAAACACCATCTCCATCAGCATCGCCATATGTTACAAGACCATATGTTGCAGCAATTTCATTGTTTTCATCATAAACAACAATTTTATCGCCTGTACCAATGTGAATATCCTCATCTTTGGAGATTACTGTTCCTGATTTACTGATATAATCAAATCTATACTTATCATCTCTGGGCTGGAATAATCCGTCACTACTTTTTACAGTTGTTGGTAGACCAACAATCAAGCCGTTGCAATCACCGGTTGCTGTTTTGTAAGTAGGTACTCTGCCATCAAGAGTTTTGGCCTTAACAAGACAATTGGAATCTATTGCCCAATAGGATGAAGTTGCAGAAGACGCAACAACAAATATTGAAGCAACCAGAACAACGAAAAAAAATAATGATAAAAATTTCTTCATTTTTTACCACCTTACTCTAAAAATACTATTTGATTTGAAAACGAGCATATTCTGAAATCATCGGAATATGCTCGTTTTATTATTAAATTATATAAACTCTTTAATTAGAAAAGATCAAGTGTAACAGTAACAGTTTCTTTAATACCCTTAACCTCGAAATCACAAACAACTGTATAAGAACCGTTAGCATCCATAAAGTCAGCCATCTGTGTATCGAAAAGAAGATTTTCGTTAAGTTTTAAAATAACTGCAGTAACAAGACCTGGAATTGAACTCTCTGCAATATCAAAAGTCTCATCGTTAAGGAGTTCATACGCATTACCATTCACGTCGTAAACAACACTGTTATCAACCTTACTGAGAACCTTATTGATTACACCATCCATCTTAGCAACCATATCCATTGCAAGTTGAATTTCATCTGCGTATGTAGCACTGATATCTGATGTATCAAATTTTGCACCAAAAATTGATGCAGCATTGTAAACACTATACTCGTTGAAAGTTTCCTGGTCAATATGACTTGCAACCTTATTCTTCATTCCTGCAGGAAGAGAAATTGTAACTGCTGCATTACCGTTAACCTCTGAGAAGCTTACAAGCTCTGCAACCTTAGCTGCAACAGTCTGAAGTTTTTCAACGTGAGCTTCAGTACCATCAAGGTTGAAATCAAATGCGAACACTTCTTCATTGCCTTCGCTATCAACAACTACTGTATTGTAGCTCTTGAATGTGTTAGTATCCATATTTGCAACGTTTGTAAAGAAACCAGTTGCAAAGTCAAAGAGCATATCCTTAACAGCTACTTTATTGATAACACCATCTTTTACGATGTTAAAATCACCTACTGTGATTGTTGAATCGCTGAAGTTGTCATCAAAATAACCTTTGATTTTTGAATAGAGACCATCAATTGCTGATTCCTGGAAAGAATCGAGACCATCTTCAAGGAAAGCTGTTGCATCAAATGTAGCAACTGCCTTACCATCCTTAAGCTCTACAGAAGCAAAGCTTGCAACACCAAGGTCAGTAAGAATTCCATCTGCATACTTAACTGTATCTTCAATAGCATTCTTCTTTTCATAATCACCGAAGATATCAAGGTTAACAATAACTGTTTCCTTAATACCGCCGATTGAAAGAGCTACATCACACTTAAGTGTGTATGTACCATCAGGATTCATAAAATCTTCAAGTGTCTTATTGAGAATAAGTTCCTCATCAAGTTTTGACGCAACTGCAACAACGAGACCATTAATTGAATTTTCAGTAACATCAAATGTCTGGTCATTAAGAAGCTCGCTAACATTACCGTTTACATCGTAAACAACGCTGGATTCCACTTTACCAAGAACCTTATTGATAACTGTATCTACCTTAGACACCATATCAATGATTGCCTGAATTTCAGCTGCGTTTGCTGCGCTGATGTCAGAAGGCTCAATACCTTTAGCGAAGCCTGACATAGCATAGTAGATTGAAAGAGCGTTGAGTTCTGCCTGAGCTGCTGCCGCATCACCATCACCAAGTCTGTCAATAACCTTTGCTCTCATACCTGCTGGAATGCCAAGGTTTACAACAGCATTGCCATCAACTACTTCAAATGATACATAATTTGCTACCTTACCTGCAATCTTTGCAACTCTTTCGATATCTGCATCAGAACCCTTAAGAGCGAAGTCAAGGTCAAAGCTGTGAACTGTGCCGTCTTCTTCAGTAACAACTGTATCCATGCTTCTGAGAACATTGTTAGCACCAAGTTTTGCTGCATCCTCGAAGAAGCCTGTAGCTGCTGAGAAGATAAGGGACTTAAGAGCTGACTTGTTGATCTCACCTGCACTTACGATAACATTACCATCAACAACAATTGTTGAAGTGCCATAGTTATCGTCAAAGTAACCCTTAATATTTGTGTAAAGACCATCAAATGCAGTCTCATCAAAAGTAAAGTTAGTAACAAGCTCACGAGCATCAAGTGTAGCAAGTGCTCTGCTGTTATCCTTATCGTATGTAACTTTTACCGCATTATCAACACCGAGGTCTGCAATAATACCTGAGAAATGCTCAGCTGTTTTCTCAATAATTGTTGGAGTTTCAACAGCGGCTGTAAAGAGGTCAAAGTTAACAATAACTGTTTCTTTGATACCCTTGTAATCAAGAGCTATATCAGCTGCAACTGTATAGATGCCATCTTTACAGTAGTTTCCAACAGGCATTACAAGAAGATCATAATCAAGAAGACCTACTGCTGCTTTAACAAATTCATTAAGCTTATTGCTGTTTGTTTCATCAAAATTAAATGCGCTACCATTGAGGAGAGGCATTACATTACCATTAACATCTGTAACAGATGCTGAATCAATTTCACCAAGAGCTTTATTTACAAAATCAACAAGCTTTGCTGCAACTGTAATAGCCTGTTCAATCTCTTTTGCTGAACCTACGCTGATATCTTCAGGTGAAAGCTTTGAAAGGTAAGTTGCTGCATCAATAATTCTCATGCTATTGAATTTTTCCATAGCTGCATCTACATCACCATCACTAAGATAATCAACAACCTTAGCTGAGAATGCTGCAGGCATTGCAACGTTGATAACTGCGTTACCGTTTACAACGTCGAAGCTTACATAACGAGCAATCTTAGCTGAGAAAGCCTTGATTCTGTTAATATCACCTGCGTAATCTTCAGCTACAACAAGGTTAATGTTAAACTTTTCGCTGTTAACATTTGTTGTTGAGATTTCGCCTGAATATGATTTAATTGTGTTAGACTGTGCATATGCGAGTTCGCAGAAAGCACCACGAACAAGGTCAAATACGAATGCCTTAACGTCGCTTCTTGAGAAAGAGCCGTTTGAAGCAAGAGCAAATTCGTCAACTGTAAGAGCAAGACCAGGAAGGTTTTCAGCTCTGTATTCATCAATCTTTGTAAGTAAGCCGTTAAGAGCTTCCATATTTACGTTGAAATCCCCACGGATTGCTTTAGATGCGTTGATAACAACATCAATATTGTCAACAACATCGTTGTTTGTATAAACAACCTGGCAAATATCTGCAAGGTTTGCTTCTGCAATAACCTTATTTACTTCGTTCACGATACTCTGAAGAATACCAACGATTTCGAATTCAACAACAATTTCACCAGCGAAAAGGCCTTTACCTCTGAGAGTAACAGTTGCCTTCTCCTTACCTGTTGTCTTGTCAACATTTCTCTTATAGCTGTCAGGAACGATTTCATAGTGTTTGTCAGCAAGAACTGAATCGTTGAAGAGAATCTCTACAGCACCATCAACTGTAACAGGAGCACCTGTGTAAACTTGATCCTCGATAACAATGCTTTCAACTGTGTTAGTTTTTTCATCGCCCTTATTCTGGTTAATATCCTTATCAGCAACAACAGTGTTATTTACCATTGTCTGATAAGCAGCCTCTGTGATACCTTCTTCGAATGTATCAGGAGAAGTTGCAGCCATGTTTGTTGCAACATCTGTTGGAGCCTCTGTAAGGTTGCTTGAAACCTTAGCAATATAGAAAGCATCCAAAACGTCGCAAGCACTATCACCGTTAACGTCACCAAAAACAACGACCTGGAAAGGATACTCAACGCCCGCATCTTTGAGAACGATATATGTACCTGTACCGATATACTCATCATCACCAAGCTCTCTCTGAGCTTCTGTGCCGTACTTTTCGCACACATACATAGAGTCAACTTCTGCACCCTTTGTTAAATATGTGCTAAGTTCTGACACCGCAAGTGCTGTTTGAAGACCATAAATAACTTTGTTTTCAAGGTCAACAACAACACCCTCTTTCTCAACATTGAAACCAGCAAAATCGAACTTTGCAGGTTCAGATGCTGCGAAAGCAGTCATAGGCATAGTGCTTACAGCAAGAAGAACTGCAAGAACTACTACAAGAAATTTTTTCATACTGTCCACTCCTCAATGAATTGGATATTTTTATACTCTGTAATTATATTACTGCAATGTTGCGTAATTATGAACAAATTGTTAACATTTCCGTTTTTTACATTTTTTTCTTAACTAATTGCCAAAAAAACTTCCGAAACTTTAGTAAATTGTTCTACAAAAATATGCAACAACTGTATTATAACGTATATGTGTGAAAAACAGGCAAAAGCATTTCTTGCTCATTCGAGTTGAAAAGGCTTTTACCTGTCAATTTTAAAATTTTGTATCTGTTATTCGAGGAACCTGAAGTGATTCAGTATAAAGTTCACGTGGGTTGTTTTCATCAAGCACAATAAGTCTGCCACCGCGTTCAAGACCGTAAGTAAAGTAACCTGCGCCAAGAGTCTGGTAAAGGTCTATACCATCAACATTCATTCGGAAATCATTGACATGGTCGTGGCCGAAGAATGCAGCGAATATATCTCCCATCTTTTTCCAGGACTTCAATTGATTTGTATAATCCTTTTCCATATTGGGCGGACAAGGAACCTCACGCACTCTGCCTTCAAGAATTTTATTTTTCAGATAAAAACGTCTGCCATCGCGTTCAACGAAGGTGTATTCCCCATCATCAGTAACCTCTCTGAAGCCTTCAAGCTCCTGCTGAACAGGAATATGCTGAAAAAGAATTGCAGGAAGCGGCTCGCCACCGTTTGACTCTTTTAATTCAGCTGACCTTTTCTCGTACCAGGCAATCTGGTCATCGTGAATATGGTCATAGCCGAAGTTTTCTCCGTCTTCTTTTCGTTCATAATCATTGGAGTCCATAAGCCAGATAGCGAATGCATCTTTTTCACCTTTGCTGTCTTTAATTGTTACGCAACAGTTACCGCAACCATAAACATCTGCATCATTTAAGCAAGAACGGAAATTAGGATATTCCATATACATAAGCATCTGGAAATCCGTATGAAAACCTTCCTCACCATCGTGATTACCAAAAACAACACAAAGAGGAATATTACGCTCTCTTATAGGCGCTGTAATTTTATCAATAGTGCTTTTAACATAATTGTATGTAAACTCTTCCCAATAACCGCTGATGTTATCACCGCCGAAAACAACTAAGTCGGGTTCGGTTTTTGCAACAAGAGTCTCTATTACATTTATAGTTTCTTTATCCTTGTTATCGGGAATTTCACGATTTTCGTCATCATCCATTATGGGCTCAACATCGTGAATATCTGTAAGATGCAGGATTTTGAATTTGCCGTCTGCACCAAATTTAAGTGGTGCAGGGGCTTCTCTTTTGAATTTATCTGTTTTCCATTTTTTTGGGTAACCCATTGACATAATTAAAACCTCCGAATAAAGTTTCCGTATCTACAGGACATGTCGCAAATCCGTCAGGATTTATATCGCTATGGCTACGCCACATCAAAACGCCCAATTTCCATTTTCAAAAATCTTATATTCTTTACCATCTTTATAGCCTGTTATCTGTAAATCAGGTGCGCCAATCATAAAGTCAACGTGAATCATGCTATCATTAACGCCCAGTGCCTGACATTCCTCAAGGCTCTTTTCTTCAAAACCGTCAATTGTATCGCAGAAGCCTCTGCCGAGAGCAACATGACAGCTTGCGTTTTCATCGAAAAGCGTATTATAAAATAGTATACCTGTATTTGCAATAGGGCTATCGTGAGGAATAAGCGCAAGCTCGCCAAGATATTTTGCACCCTCATCCATTGAAAGCATTTTATCGAGTAAATCCTTACCTTGCTCTGCTTCCCACTCAACTGCCTTACCATCTTTAAAGGTAATGGAGAAATTATTTATAATCTGACCCTGATATGAAAGAGGCTTTGTTGAAACAACCTTACCTTCTGCAAACCCCTTCTTTGGAGAAATAAAAACTTCTTCTGTTGGCAGATTAGGATTAAAGAAATTACCTGAAAGAGTATTTTCTCCGCCACCGCACCAATGGCTTTCAGGTATAAGAGAAACCGTGAAGTCTGTTCCGTTGGAGCTCTTATACTTGAGATAATCGAATTTCTTTTCTGTAAGATATTTTGTGCGTGATTTTAAATCTGCATTATGTTTTTTCCATGCTTCCTCAGGATCGTTATCCTTTGTAACATAAACTGTTTTAAGGATAGCATCCCAGAGCATATTATAGGCCTTGTTTTTAGTTTCACCAGGGAAAACTTTTTTTGCCCAAGCGTATGATGGCACTGCTGCAATACACCATTGGTCTTTATTCTCAAGAGCATCGCTGTATTTTTTTGTAATCTTGTAGCGTGCCATCTGAGATTTCTGCATTTTTTCCCGGTTGACTCCTGCAAGACCGTCAGGATCTTCACTCTCAATATAAATTCTGCAGGGAACTTCCTCAACCATCTGCTTTAAACGTTCCTCCTGCCAGGCAGGTACCGTACTGAGAGATTTAAGCGTTCTGTAGCGGTAATTAAGCTTTGTGATTTCCTGAAAAGCAAAATCCACCTCAACGCGTGATGCTCCTGCTTTATAACATTCGCCTACAAGGATTGTAACAAACTCGTGTTGGTCCGCCTCAGCGTAAATTCTTACAGGCTGACCCTTTTTTATATTCGCACCCACTCTTGCAATAAGGCGGGCATATTTTTTCTGCATGGTTTTTGTCATAGTAACGCCTCCCGAATATTCAACATTTTACCATATACATATTATAATTACAAGACAATTAAATTGTTAACATTTGATTTATTGACAAACACACAACTTCGTGATAGATTTTAAATATGAAGGAATATTTTATAAAAAACAAGCATAAAGTATTAGTTTGGGGTGCTGTTTTAGTACCTGTTATAGCATTTTACCTTGCCTTTGGTTGTCCGTTGCGGTTTTTCACAGGTGTCTGTTGCCCCGGTTGCGGAATGACCCGAGCATTGTGGTATATTTTAAAGCTTGATTTTACCACTGCTTTTAATATGCACCCATTAATATTTATTATGCCTGTTGTAGCAGTAATTTATATTTTCAGAGAAAAGCTACCAAAAAAATTATACACTGCATTGGTAGTAATATTTTTCTCGTTGATGGCGGTTACATACATCATCCGTCTTCTAAGCGGTAGCGATGTTGTATATATTGATACCCAACGCGGCTTTATAAGTAAAATAATCCAATTGATTACAGGAGGAATTTAATATGACAACTAAAACAATCAGATTGAATCCGGGTACAAACCTTGCAACCCTTATTGATTTTGCTGCACAAAACCTTTCAATGCAGGGTTTTGATGTTAAGTCTCAGGTCATGGGTCCTTCAGCTGCAGAAATTATCGTTACTAAAGACAGAGAAGGAATCAAAAACACCATTTTAGGTTTAGGCGTAGAATGCAGAGTTGCTATCACAGTTGCAAATGATATGCTCACTCTTTCAATCAATTCAGAGTGGACAAATAAAATTATTGCCTTTGTTATAGGCTGGTTCTTATGCTGGATTCCTACTATTACAGGCATTGTTGGCTTGGTTAACCAGTACAACCTTCCTGAAAAAATCTTTACAGCATTTAACCTTGCAAGCAACAGCGGTATCGCAAACGCTCCCGTTGAAGACGCAACACCTGTTGATTTCACACCGGTTGACCCTGAAGAATAATATAAATTAATTAAAGTATATTCAAAAAGGAGGATTCCGCAAAAGCGGTATCCTCCTTTTCGCTATTTTAATACTTATCACCATAAGGTTTTTGTGCCATATGCATAACTCGGCACAGTCAACCGAATCAATGGGAAGTAAATTTTATGCATTAACCGAATCAAGATATTTGTATATATATTCCCACAGAAGCTGTTCTGCAAGAGCCACATTTTCTGCATCCAACTCTAAGCCGTGACCCGAAGTAGGATATGAATTGAGCACGTGCTCTATTCCGTATTCGGTAAGCTTTGCATCCAACGAAACAGCATTTCTATATGGCACAATATTATCCATTACACCATGGTTTATAACAGTAGGAACTGTTTTTTCATCTATATAGTAAATAGGTGAAACAAACTTCAAAGCGTCCTTTGCTTGTGCTCGTGTTGCATAGGTATGAGGGAATCCACTTGCATACCCAAGCACCAAAGAAACATACTCTTCGTCACCAAGTCCATTATTGACCTGAAGGTCTTCATTGTAATAATAATATTCGTCTGCTAAATCTGCAGGACCGCAATAACTTACAACAGCTTTCGGCGGAATCGGTGAAGAATCTGCACGGGAATACGCATAATGAAGCGATAAATGACCGCCTGCAGAACCGCCGGTTGAAAGAAATCCTGATATTTCAACACCATGAGATTCACCGATTTTCTTTACAAGAGCCATTGCTTGCTCAATATCATCCATTATATCGTCAAGATTTACATTTTCATCAATATACCGGTACCTTACTGCCACTCCTGCATAGCCTTCCTTGGCGAGCTGCTCAAGTCTGCCTGCAAATTCATTTTCATCTCCGTACATCCAGGCACCACCATGAAGCATAAGAACTATACCCACAATTTTTTTGTCCTTAGGAATGTACAAATCAAAATAATGTCTTTCATTATCACCGTATTTTGTATCAAAATACACATAATTATCCACAGCAGAAATACCAAATGCCTCTTCTAAATCATAGCCGTCTGTGCTACCATCGCCATTGAAATCACAAGCCATTAACGCAGATTTACCCACAAAATTTTTATTGGTTACTGTTTGTTTTATATTGGCTGTATCTTCATCTGTACAAACGCCATCACCATTAAAGTCCCCTGCACCGAACACATCTAATTTTTGATGTCCGAAATAAAGTCTCACGGCTTGGAATGCATCTAAAACATCTATTACCCTATCACCTGTAACATCTGCTCTGGCAAAGGTCACACTATCTTCAGCATTTGCGTCCGTGTTATTGTCACCTAAAGCCATATTTACTAATATCTGATAGTCTGATGCACCGATACTTTTATCATCATCCAAATCACATATACTGCCAATAGAATAGCCCGCATCGGAATCATACTTTGCGACTGCGTGCATTGGTTTACCCGATATTACAGGAAGAGCACCATTCACATTGCTCTTCTGTCCCCAAATACGATAACCATTACCGGACTGAAGCGAGTATGCAACCTCACCGCTATTGAACTGGGTAAGCTCCTTAGATGTTGTGCCTGAATCTGATGAACTGCCCAATCTTGATGCACCTATACCAAGCTGAGTTGTTTCATTTGCAGTTGCAGAGCCGGTTAAATAATAGCAGTTTGAAACTGTTCCGCCATCATCACCGCATATAGCCCCTACATAATACGCCGGCGTGCTCAGAAATCCACCTGTGCCTGTTCCTGTGATGCTACCTACAGAATAACAACTGCGTATAGTGCCTTCATTCTGACCTGCGACACCACCTAAATACCTTGTACCGCCAACAAAACTACTACTGCAGGAATTCTGAATTGTGCCTTCATTTAATGCAACAAGTCCTGCAACATATTGGTCACCTTTAAAATATGATAAACTTATATTTACATTTCTTACAATACCGCTTTCGCCAAGATAACCTACTAATGCTGTGTAATCGTCTTCGTTTGCGTTATAAAAATTCTTAAGGGTATAGCCACACCCATCAATAACACCATTGAACGCAACACTGTTACTGCTCAAAAGTGCCTTTTTACCAATCGGTGTCCAGGCACGGAAGCTGCCTGATATAAGATTGCCGTTTGAATCATAAATATCCGTGTTGTCACTTATATCATCATAAAGCCTGCAATTAATATTATTGTTACCACTATTCACCTGCTCACAGAACCAATAAAGATTACCTGCATTTTCTATTTTGTAGAATCCGCTTGCATCTTTAAAGGGAACAGCATAATGGCTGTTATCTGTAAGGCAAAAACCGTTTGAAAGTGTACCACCGCAGGTTTTGCAGATACTAAGCTTTGCAACAAGACTGGGTCGATTTTCCCAAGTATAATCTGCACCGATTTCACGGGCAAGCCATGATTTTACAACCTTAACAAAATAGAAATCCTCGCTTTTTTCGTAACCGTAAGTTCCTGTTGACTGGTCATAACCGAAAACTGTTATAAGCTTCGCATTACCGCAAAGACTTTCTTCAAAATACGCTGTGCAAGTTTCCACATTATCATAATGGGCATAGCCCTCTGCATTTACATATTCATTTCTGCCGTTTTCGCCAAGTTCCTTTTCAAGCTGTGCCAAATTGTAGTTACAGGTTTTGGGGCTCATTGTCCAACCGGGAGTGCAATAATCGTTAATGCACACATCCGTAGGAGGATATTCTGTTGAACAACCACCAAAATACGACGAAACAGATACTATATGTGAAAATATTTTGGATTTTTCTATACCTGCATCATAAAACATTTTGCAAGTAAACTCTATATAATCTGCAATAACCTGGTAAAGAAGCTCTCTTATAACCTCAGTTTCGCTAAGCATACGACTTACTGCTTCATCATAAATTGATTCGGCATCGTAGCCGAGATTATGTAAAGCATGCATACCATACTGAGCTTTTTCAAACTCTTCGAGAGAAGCGTATGTTTTATCTGTGTAATCGGGTATCTGTGTTTCCCAACCTGTATTAATACCTGCAAGAAGATAAGCTTTCCCCTCATCTTTTAGCCTTTCGTAATTTTCAACCAATGGTTCTATGAAACCTTCTGTTACCTGCTTTTCATACCAAGCAAGATATTTAGGCGAATTAAAGCACGGGAAACCACCTGCGGTAGCAAAAGGTGTACCACTCCAGTTACAATGCCATCTGGGAAGCATACCATATTTTTGACCGCCCCATTCCTCACCCTCTTCTGGAAAGGCAATCCATTCGCACATTTCAGGGTCGTTATAAAATTTATTACCTTCATCATCGATGGTTGCGTCATCGCCAAAATTAGTGGCATAATTTGTGCAATCATCCATTTGAAAGAATACGGGTACATTATATTTTTCCGCAAGTGCAAAAACGGTATTAACTTCTTCGTTCATCTGCTCAATAGACTGTGTAATACACATAGGACCTACAACACCGAATGCATACATTCTGTCCGAAGAGGAATCTATTTTTCCATGAAGAGTTACCATTTCAGAAACATAGGATTCCAAACTATTATAGTGTACATTTGTAACCATAAATACTACATACTGAACTCCGTCATCAGATGTAGCAGTTATTGTACCGTCTGCCGCCACTGAAATACCGCTTTGAATATCATCAGCACCTAAAACCGGTATTCTCATATACGAAACCAGCAATAATGCCAATACCCAACTTAAAATTCTCATAAATCTCTTAGTTTTCATAATTTTGCCGTATTTTAACGAATCCTTTCTGCAAAATTTAATTTTGCACATGATTTTTTATTTTAACACTACAACTTTTGATTTGCAATACTTAATAAAAACTCAAATTTAGGTCTAAGCCTTGAGCACATAGTTGCAACCACCTCTGCTAAAGAACCACCACATGTGGATTTCACACTTGTTGACCCTGAAGAATAATATAAATTAATTAAAGTATATTCAAAAAGGAGGATTCCGCAAAAGCGGTATCCTCCTTCTCGTTATAAAGCAATGTTATCTATTGCCCTCTTCGTATGCCTTGATCATCTTTTTAACCATCTGGCCACCAACAGAACCAGCCTCACGAGATGTGAGGTCGCCGTTGTAACCCTGCTTAAGATCAACACCTACTTCAGATGCGGCTTCCATCTTAATTTTATTAAGAGCTGCCTTCGCACTTGCCTTTGTATCTGATGGCATATTACCCTTAGACATTCCATTTCACTCCTTCGCAAAAATCTTGCGTTTGCTCTATTATTATGGAATGCAAATAAATATTTATTTAATGAAAATTTTGACAAAAATCGGGAAGGCAAAGTTGTGTAGGGTAAATTTAATTGCCGCACCGAATTCAAGAAGTCTGTTTTACCCGCTTTGCCTTCCCTTTTGCAGACGGATTCTTGCCTGCCTACATATATATGTCAATTTTTTAAAAAGGCAACATATTTTTTTGAGATTTTTTAAAAATCATCGTTGTTTTGTATGAATAAACAAAACAACACTTCCGTTTTTGTGCAAGTTTATTAAGATACATAATATCTTGAATATTTTTTCTTTTATGATATACTTTATACCGTTGGTAAATAATGGTAAAAGAAAGGGTGTGGAGATGTGATTGATAAAATTAAAGCTGATTTAATTGCTAAAGCTTATTATGAATCGGTTTATAAATTCTGCCTTGCAAAGCTCAATCACAACACTCACGATGCTAAGGATATAACGCAGGATGTTTTCCTTCTTTTTCAGCTTAAGATGGATACGCTTGACGACAGTAATATTAAAGCCTGGCTTTTTAAAACTGCTTTTTTAAAAATCAAAGAGTATAACAGAGCTCAGAAAAAGGACATCAACTATGTTACCCTTGAGGATTATGATATTGAGGACGAAACCGCAAACATATGCGATATATTGGAAAAATGCAATCTCTTTGATAATACAGACATCGATAAACTTCGAAATATGATTTACGAAAGACTTACTGATAAAGAAAAAGAACTTTATCACAAGCATTACGTAGAAAATAAATCTCACACCCAGATTGCAGAAGAGCTGAATACTAACCGCAAAAATGTAAGCGTTATGGTTTCGAGGCTTAACAAAAAGCTGGAGATAATGGAATTCCTTGTGCTTTGTTCCGTTGGTCAGCTCATTTTAAAACTCTTTTTCTAAGAAAAATAACTTTTTTAAAAATTTTTTGAAAAAATTTCAAAAAAATATGTTGCCTTTTCACTTTTTTGACATATATAAGTGAAGGAGGTAAAAAAATGAAAGGAGTGAAGGGTACTGTGAGCAATCCGGAAAGCAACAAAAATCAACTTATAGAGCATCTTTACGCCGTACTAAATACGGAAATGGAAAAGCCTTATGAGGAGATTGATGCCGACTTTATTGAGGCTTGCGTTGAGCTTATTCTCGAATTGCAAGGCAAGAACTTTACTCTGAGTAACGAAGAAATTGAAGAACTGGTCAGAAAAATACCTTTTGTTGAGGTTGCTGATTTTGAGGCAACCCGGCAAAGTAAGAAAAAGAAAATCAAAAAGAGGAAGATTTTGCTTATAGCCGCAATAATTGCAATTTTATGTACTCTTTTAGCTGTTATATCATCAGGTCGATTTGTGGACTACTGGCACAGTGTTATGAACGAGAAATTCGGTTCTGTTCATGATACGCCTGTTGGCGAGGAATATACAAAAGGGAACGAAGAATTTTTCAATCAGGGCAAACCTGTTCGGTATACAAATGCACAAGAATTCTTTGCTAATGAAAATTATGATGTATTAATTCCTGTAGAGCTACCAAATGGAATCAAATTAACCGATATTTTAGTATCAAATACAGAAAACAGTATAATAGCTTCTTTTGACTCCGTAATTACAGCGTACGAGGTTTACCTTGATACAAATCTACCACAAGAAATAACTGGCATTTCAAACAAAACTATGATTACAAACAACTTTACCTGTTACATATGTAGATTTGATGATATAAATTCTGTTCAAATTTATTTTGAGCATAACAATAATTATTACAATATAACTGGCACAGATGAGCAAATTCTTCTCGATATAATTGAAAATCTGGAGGAATATAAATGAAAACAAAACGCTTTTTAGCAATACTTATGGTATTAGCAATTTCAGTAAGCCTTTTCGCAATGCCAACCTCTGCTGCAGAGGTTGAAGAACCACATACACATATTGAAGTTTATTTCGAAGATGAAAACCTTTCAGATGAATTCAAAGAAAAAGCTACAGCATATTTCCTTAATGGTGCACCTGAAGATAACGGCATAGCTACATACGGCTTAACCTGCACTATTTTGGGCCATAAGTTGGAGACATCACTTACAACCACAATTACTCACAAGGCAAGAGCAACATCTCCAAGATGTCTCAAAAGAACTTACACATACGAATCTTGTACAAGATGTGATTACGAAGCTTCAACATTAAAATCAAGCACATATATTATTTGCTGTGCATAATTAATATAAACAAACAACACCGAACAGGCTTGCCTGTTCGGTGTGATTTTTTGTTTTAAGATTTATTTCTTATTCTTACTCCAGTCCTCAAACTTATCTGCCCAGAACTTGTAAGTTTCTGCAGGAATTTCAGGGTTACCCTTTGAATAGCTTGGAATAAGCATATCGCCTGCAACAGTCGGGTCTGTGCACTCGGTATTATTTCTCCAGAAATCTCTTTCCTCTTTATTCTTAAGGTTTGGTAAATCCATTGGTGCACCGCCTGCGGCTGCACTCTTGAGAGCAAAGAGTCCGGGAAGACCCATATCAAGTGCTTCGTAAACATCAATAATATCTGCATTCTTGTTTCCGCGAACTGCATCTATGAAATGGTACATTGTGTAGAAGTCTGAACCGCTGTGGCCGTTGCCTGCGCTCATTTCTGTTAAATCATCACTTGTATCTGCTTCATATGGCTTTGAGTCGTTCTGACCCTCGTATTCGTCGCAGTTTACATAAAGGTGGCTTACACCATCGTCAGAGCCATCCTCGCGGAAGCTTTCCATTCTGCCCTTTGAGCCGTAAACAGAATACCATACAGAGTTCTTTGAAACGCCAACGCCATGTACGCTCTTGATAACTGCGCCGTTTTCAAGTGTTACCATTTCAACACCGATAGGGCCTGCCTTGGCACCCATACGAGCCATTCTGTCGTTAAAAGGAATTTCGAAGCCTGTAACCTTAACAGGACGAAGGCCACACATATGAAGAACAGGGCCTAATGAGTGTGTGCAATAATAGAAGGCAGACATATTGTTGCGCCAATGATCAGGCTCACCGCGTGTAATTTCGTGCCAGATTGGCTCACAGTTGTGCATATACTCGCCTTCACCGTATTCGAACTTACCAAGCACGCCATCCTCGTAAAGCCTTTTCATTTCCTTTGGAGCCGGCATATAGCAATAGTTCTCTGCATAAGCGTAAAGAGTGCCTGTTTCCTCAACTGCTTCAACAAGTGCAACTGCTTCAGCCATTGTCTGAACAGGTAAAACCTCACTCAGAACTGCCTTACCGGCCTTAAGAGCCTTAATTGCAAACGGAACGTGAGCGTTTGCATAGTTTGCAAGCACAACACCATCCATATCGTGCTTTAAAAATTCATCGTAATCTGTGTAGTATGCAACCTTATCGCCATATCTTTCTCGTGCGATGTTAAGGTTATATTCCCAGTTATCGCAGATAGCAACAAGCTCTGCATTACCTGCAGTTACGCAGTAATCCATCATACCGCGTCCGCGACCTGCACCGAGAACACCGATTTTAACCTTAGGAGCAATACTGCTCTTGTAAATCTTCTTATAGAATGCGCCATCCTCATAAACCATATCGACACTATCTATATTAAATTCTTCAAGAACCTTTTCCCAACGCTCCTGCATACCTATATCGTACTGAACAGGCTGGAAGCCTGAGCTGAGGTAGCTTTTAACTGCTGCTTTGCGCCATTCGTCTGTTGTAAGATAGATAAAGCGAACATCGTTTTTAAGAATTCTTCTTAAACCAAGGTTATTAAGGTATTTACCAAGACCCTTGCCTCTGAAATCAGAACGTACACCAACCATATGTACCTCACCGATTTTTTCTTCAGGATGGTAAATGGCTGTTATTGTACCAACGTGCTCACCATTGTAGTCGATAAAAATAATATCGTCTGTGCTTGTATCCTTATGGTCGTAAATTCTGCCGTTGAATTCATCCTGACCTGCATCATCACCTACAAGGCCGTTTTTGCAGCACTCAATCCAAGGCATAACATCGCTTTCATCCTTATAGCCTGAAACGCTGTAGCCCTCAGGAAGAGTTAATTCTTCAATCTCACCCTTTGGAAAATAATACATTTTTAACTGACTCATAAAATCACCCTTTGTTACTGTGTAAAAACTGAGATAACAATGTATCACAAAGGATAATTTAACATTAAAAGCAACCTTTGTCAAGCAAATTGAGCCCACAAACACGGTTGTGTTTTTGCACAAGTTACGCGAATATTATTTGTAAAAATTATATAATAGATAGAACTTTGTTTTTTCCAATCTTTTTTTGTTGCCAATTGACTATTCATTTGATAATATATATTGGAATCAAAAGCGTTTATTTCCCCAACTAATATATTAGGAGAATGAATATTATGGTAAAAGTTCTTAAATTCGGCGGCAGCTCTCTTGCAGATGCAGAGCAGTTCAAAAAGGTTGCCGCAATAATCAATGCAGAGCCTGAACGCAGATATGTTGTTGCTTCTGCTCCCGGCAAAAGATTTTCAGACGATATCAAGGTTACTGATATGCTTTACGATTGCTACAAGCTCGTTAAGGCTAACCAGCCAATTGACGACGCATTCAAGCTTATTGAGGACCGTTATAATGGTATCATCAAGGATTTAGGTATAAAGCTCTGGCTTCAGCCTGAATTCGACAGAATCAAGAACGCTATTGTTCACCATGCAGGTCGCGACTATATTGCTTCCCGTGGCGAATACCTTAACTCAATGGTTCTTGCAGGTTACCTCGGCTACGATTTCATTGACGCTGAAGACGGTATTTTCTTTAAAGAAAACGGCACACTTGATGAAGAGAAAACAAATGAAGAGCTTACAGCTATCCTTGCAAACCACGAGCATGCAGTTATCCCCGGTTTCTACGGTGTTATGCCAAACGGCACAATCAAAACATTCTCACGTGGCGGTAGCGACATTACAGGTTCAATCGTTGCAAGAGCAATCAAGGCAGACATTTATGAGAACTGGACAGACGTTTCAGGTATGCTTATGGCAGACCCAAGATGCGTTGAGAACCCAAAGGTTATTGAAACAATAACATATGCAGAGCTTCGTGAGCTTTCATACATGGGTGCAACAGTTATGCATGAGGATGCTATCTTCCCTGTTCGCGAAATGGGTATCCCGATTAACATCCGCAACACAAATGCTCCTGAAGACAACGGCACAATGATTGTTCCTTCTGTTGAATCAAACAAGGTTGATACAATCATTACAGGCGTTGCAGGTAAAAAAGGCTTCTCAGTTATCTGCATTGAAAAGGATATGATGAACTCAGAGGTTGGCTTCGGCAGAACTGTTCTTGAGGTTCTCGAAAACCACAACCTTTGCTTTGAGCACCTTCCATCAGGTATTGACACAATGTCTGTTGTTGTTAACGATGCTGACTTCCTTAAGAATAAGGATGCTATCATCAACGATATTCAGAGAAGAACAAAGGCAGATTCAATCACTGTTAATGGTGGTATCGCTCTTATTGCTGTTGTTGGTAGAGGTATGGCAGGCTCAAAGGGTACTGCAGGCAGACTCTTCAAAGCAATTGCCGAGAATGACATTAACATCAGAATGATTGACCAGGGTTCAAGTGAGCTTAATATCATTGTTGGTATTGATGAGGAAGATTACGTTAAGGCTCTTAACGCAATTTACCACGAGTTTGTAAAATAAGAAATCAAAAATATAATGCTTGAAGGTTTCGGAAGAAATCTTCAAGCATTTTTATTTTATATACCTATTGTTATAATCTCAAATGGCTTATATGTTAGCACATCTGTTTCGCCCTCAACATCTTCAAGCATATTAAGAACTTTAACCTTCTGAGATAATTTAATTTTACCGCGCTTGCCGTCCTGCTCACAAAGGCGCACAACTGTCATTGTGCCATCCTCGCTCTGTTTTACAGCCTGCAGGTAAAGGGGTTCAAAGGTATCAAACCTCCATTTGCAATCTGCTTTTACAAGAGGTGTGTTATATTGTAGCGCAAGCTTGTTGATTTCTGCTTTTACGTGGTCATCCGCATGAGGCACAATCATATATGAAAAGCTGTGCTTACCTATATCCGATGTAACATCGGGGCGCTCTGTTGCACGAAGAAGTGAAAGGCTCATATTGTTATTCAGGAAGCCTACGCCGTATTTTCCGTCGTTTACTATAGCAACACCGCCACCGCTTTCACTCATATCGCACCACTTATGGTGGCAACACTCAAAGCGAGCCTGTTGCCAGGTTGTATTGCGGTGAGTTTCCCTTTCAATAAATCCTGCGGATGTATCGCAAACGGCTTTTCTTGTAAGCACAGCAGGATTAAACTCAGCTTTAAGAAGCCTGTGCTTTTCGTTCCAATCTATATTGTGCTCAACCTCGATACCTCGACTTCTTCTGAAGAAACGGATATTCATTTCCATAGTAGATTTTTCAGTACCAAGCACAGCACAGAAGGTTACACTTTCTCCGTCTTTCTCAATAAGCTTCAGACATTCTTTAACAGAAACCTCTGCCTCTTTTTCGCGATAGTTCGGAAGAATATCCCAAGCATCGTAGTTACCGGGGCAATCCACGTAGAGCTTCAGCTTATTAAACTCTCCGCCTACCCATTCTCTTTGAAGTTCTTTATCGTAAAGGGAGGCAATAGAGCCGTCAGCATTAAGCTCTGCCTTATAAAACGGAGTTTCAATAGCATTGCCTTTTAATGAGTACCACTCACCATTGAATATGGTTTTGCGAAGAGATGATGAAGAAAGTGCAGCTATATTGGGAACAATCCAGTTACCCTTCTTGCCATAGCGTGTGGCTGTACCCTTTTTATTTTCCACAAAGGTAAGAGCATCGCGCTTAAAGTTAAGGGTGTTGAAATATTCGCTGCCTGTGCCGATAATTTCATTGAGTGCCTTTTCTACCTCTTCATAATCCTTCATTGCATCCTCGTAAACGGGGTGAATGTGTGAACCCGGCAAAATATCGTGGAATTGATTTATAAGGAATTTCTTGTAAATCTGTGTGATAGCTTCTCTGTTATCATCACCGCGCATAACAGAAAGCATTTCTGCGGTTCTGAATTTTTCTTCAAGAGTGCGGTTTGCTCTTTTTATATAATCCTTTGTGGTGAATGTACCTCTGTGCATTTCAAGGTACAATTCCCCGTCCCACACCTGAAGATTTTTGTTATCTTTAAGATTCTTCTCAAGGAACTCTGCTCCGCTTATATGCTCACATTTTGGCATTATGCTGAGCTTTTGAAAACGATTCATCATTTCGATCATTTCTTCAGTACAGCCTGAGCCACCGTCACCATAGCCAAACATATTAAGAGTTTGTCCGCCACTATCCTTATCAATATATGCTTCCCAATTCTCCTGAATCTGACTTGGCATATTCCATGTTATAAAGTGAGTAGGCGGAACGCAGGCGAAAACATCAGTGCCATCTATACCGCGCCATATAAAGTTATTGTGCGGGAAGCGGTTTGTATCGTTCCATGTAGACATTTTGTTTGAAACAAAATAATCTACACCGCTCTTTTTAAGAATCTGCGGTAAAATCCAGGAATTGCCGAAAACATCAGGAAGCCAGGCATTGTTCACCCTTTTTCCAAACATTCTCTCATATGTTTTTTGCCCGTACAAGCATTGACGAATAAGGCTTTCTGCATTAGGAATGTTGCAATCAGGCTCCACATACATTGCGCCAACAGGCTCGAACTGACCATTAGCAACCTTTTCCTTTAATTCTTCAAACACATCAGGATAATATTTTTCAAGTGTTTCATATGTATAGGGCTGAGTATGGGCATACTTAAAGTGAGGATATCTATCCATTAACCTTAACTGAATAAGAACAGTCCTCAGATTTTTCTGCACAGCATGAATTCTGCGCCAATAGTATGCAATATCAAGGTGAGAGTGCGCAACAAGTGCCACATCACCCGTACCCCTATATGTATCATTTGAAAATATAACATTCTCAATATACTGCTTCGCCTCTTTGATACCTGAAAGCTCGTCATCATCAAAGTCAATGAAATTCATCGCATTGTTAAGCTCTTTATTGAGAAATGCTCTGTAGTCCTCGTTGAAAAGCTCGCTTTTAGCAATATCGAGAAGCAATTCAAAGTCATACACAAGGCTTTGCACATCATCATTTATTGTGCAGATATACGCACCTTCAAAAATCTGACGGCAACCTCTTACCGAAAGGCTTTCGGGATTTCTTTCATCATCAGGCTTACTTCTGTTGTAACCCATCATTTCAAAATGCAAAGTTTCATTTTCGTTAATATACGGAGAAAGAAGCATTCTGTCGCGATTAGGGTCCACACCATCCACATATTTACCATTCACCTTAACACAGATTTCAGCTGCAGTTTTAAGAGAAAACCACAGCTCCTTGCCCTTCAATTCATCGGGGATATTAACATCTGCTTTTATAAACGCTGTTCCGTCAGGAGTAAAGTACATATCGCCTTTATGTAAGGGTCTGTAATCCTCGGAATAATATTCAAATTCCATTTCCTTAACCTGACGGGCATCACGAATAAGAAGATTTTCAATCTCCCATTTATCCTTGTATATGTGGCGTTTAAGCCAACCGAAGCGTAAATCCGTCCATTCTTCAGGACGCATTGAGCGCCTTACAACCTTTATATGTGCCATAATACACCTCAAATATCTTGAAAGTAAGGTTTTTTACGAATAGCAACAACCTTAACAATACTCTTCATATCACGCTTAATTTCTTCCTCAATCCACTCTGTGCAACGATGGAGAATAAGGCACTTTGAGCACTCCCCTCTGAAAAGGAGTGTAAGCTCGCCATTTTCTAACGAAACAAACTCTACCCAGCCACCATCACCCTGAAGCTTGGGGGCAAGTATATTTTCAACATAGTTTTTCATCATATCGCCTCTTTTGGCTATTATATATAGTAAAATCATATCATATATATTTTTCCTTTGCAATTGCAAAACTTGATTTTTAAAAATATTGAGTGTATAATAGTTAGCACTAACTAACCAAAAGGTGTAATATATGAAAACAAGTAAATTCAAAGTAACGGGTATGACCTGTGCCGCTTGTCAGGCAAATGTGGAAAAAGCTACAAGCAAGCTTTCAGGCGTTGAGTCTGCTCAGGTAAGTCTATTAAAAGAACAACTGACTGTAGGCTATGATGAAACCCTGCTTTCAGAGCAGGACATTATAGATGCTGTAAATAACATCGGATATGGTGCTTCTGTGTTTAATCCTGCTATGAGGAAAAATGATTTGAAATCTCAATGGCAGGACAGAAAGAATGACGAAGCCCAAAAAGTCAAAGCAATGAAAAAGCGACTTATTTCATCAATCATTTTTCTTGCGGTGCTTATGTATATTGCAATGGGGCATATGGTGGGGCTCCCCGTTCCCTCAATTTTACACGGCGCAGAAAATGCCCTCATAAACGCCTTGGCGCAAATGCTCCTTACCGCCCCTGTGCTTATAATCAACAAAAAGTTTTTCACATCAGGCTTCAAGGGTCTTGTAAAGCGTGCCGCCAATATGGATACACTTGTGGCACTGGGCTCATCAGCTTCATTTATTTACGGCATATTTGCAATTTTTATGATGGCTTATGCTGCACCGCGAGGTAACATAGAAATTCTTGAGCACTACTCTCACCAATTGTATTTTGAATCAAGTGCAATGATTCTCACCCTTGTAACTGTGGGCAAATTTTTGGAAACGCGCTCCAAAAACAAAACAAGCGATGCGTTAGGCAGACTTGTGGAGCTTTCGCCAAAAACTGCAAACATCATAAAAAATGGCAAAGAATTTACAGTTAATTCCGAGGATGTTTGTGTGGGTGATATTCTTATAATACGACCCGGCGAAAGAATTGCAGTAGATGGTATTCTTACAGACGGCAACGGCTTTGTTGACCAATCTGCAGTTACGGGAGAAAGCCTTCCTATTGAAAAAGAGGAGGGCGACGAAGTAATTTCCGCCACTCTTAACAAAAACGGCACATTTAAAATGAAAGCCACGAAGGTGGGCGAAAACACTACTCTTTCACAAATTATCCGCCTTGTTGACGAAGCGGGATCGGATAAAGCTCCCATTGCACGCCTTGCAGATAAGGTCAGCGGTGTGTTTGTGCCTATAGTTATGGGCATATCTGTACTGACATTTATTATCTGGCTCGTAGCAGACGAAGGCTTTGAAAATGCGCTTAGCTTTGCGGTAACAGTTCTCGTTATCTCCTGCCCGTGTGCTTTAGGTCTTGCAACGCCTGTGGCAATTATGGCAGGCACGGGCAAGGCGGCAGAAAACGGTATACTGATAAAAACTGCGGCAGCTCTTGAAAACCTTCACTCAGTTGACGAAATATTCTTAGATAAAACAGGCACCGTAACATCAGGCGAAATGAATGTAAGCGATATTTTCGTAACTGCCGACAATATGACCGAAAAAGAGTTTCTCACTCTTGCCGCCGCACTCGAAAAAGGAAGCGAGCATCCTTTGGCTAAAGCAGTAAGGCAAAAAGCTATAGGAATTGAAGCTCCTGCAGTTTCAGATTTTGTAGCCCACCAGGGCAAAGGCATCAGCGCAACACTTAACGGGAAAAATTACATTTCAGGTAATATAAGATTCTTAAAGGAAAACAACATTGATTTTTCTTCTGTAGAAAAGAAAATCGAAGAGCTATCTTCCCAAGGGAAAACTCCGCTTATATTTGTTTGCGAAAAAGATGTTATAGGCATAATCGCGGTTTCAGACACTATAAGAGAGGATAGCATAACTGCAATAAAAGCATTGAAGGCTTTAGGCAAGAAAACCGTTATGCTTACAGGCGATAACAAAAATGCCGCCCAATTTATAGGAAACCAGGCAGATATAGACACAGTAATTGCAGAGCTTCTTCCTCAGGATAAGGAAAAGCATATTCGTCTTGCTCAGGAAAGCGGTAAGAAAATTGCATTCATAGGCGACGGTATTAACGATGCACCTGCCCTCACAAGAGCAGATGTTGGTATTGCCATTGGTGCAGGAACGGATATTGCAATCGACTCTGCAGATATTGTGCTTATAAAAAGCTCTCTGCTTGATGCAGTTAAGGCAATTGAGCTGAGTAAGGCAGTTATAAAAAATATTAAAATGAATCTTTTCTGGGCATTTTTCTACAATGCTTTGGGAATACCTCTTGCGGCAGGTGCGTTCTACCCTCTGTTTGCACTAAAGCTTACACCTATGATAGGCTCTGCGGCTATGAGTATGAGCTCCGTTTGTGTTGTAACAAATGCTTTGAGATTAAGATTTTTTAAATCAAAATACATTACCGAGGAAAACAAAAAAACTCTTCCGGAAAACGAAGAGGCTACAAAGAAAGGAAATGATTCTATGACAAAGGTTATTAAGGTTGAAGGTATGATGTGCCCACGCTGTGAAGCACATGTTACGAAAGCTCTGCTTGATATAGACGGAGTTGCAGAAGCAGTCGCAAGCCATACAGAAAGCACTGCAACAGTAACACTTACAAAGGATGTTCCCGACGAGGTTTTAATTAAAGCAATTACCGATGAAGGTTATGAAGTAAAAATATAAAAAGAAAGGGTCAATTCGCAAAAGTGAATTGACCCTTTAAATTTTTAATACCCTTAGTAAACTTTTTAGTTTACATGTGTTGTATCCTTACAAGTAATGTTAACAATAACGTAACCTTCGTTAACGCCTTCAACCTCAACATCAAGATAGCTGTTTTTATCAGGGCAGAACGGGAAGTTGTCATCGTTAAACATATTAATAAAGGTGTCTTCTGAATCAAATACATCAGTTACACCGGTAATACCACCATCAGCAACACCATCACCACTTGCATTTGTCTGGATTCTGATTGTAGCTTTACTTCCGTCTTCAAGAACGATTATTTCAGGAGCAGTCATAACATGGTTATTAATCTGTGAAACAATTTCTCTCTGGTTGCCAAGACAAGTCTTTTTCCTTGCGTTAGCTGTAACTGCCGAGTAAATCGGAACAGCAACCGCTACAAGGATAGCCATAATAACAACAACTATCATTAATTCAACAAGGGTAAAACCTTTTTTAGATTTAAAAAATTTAAACATTTTTATTTCCCCCTGTGCTAAGGCCAAGCCAAAGCCCATCCTTTAAAAAACTCCCGGATTGCTCCGAGAGTCCTTTAAAAACTATGTTAGCTTAAATTAGTCAGCCTGGTGACCCTTTGTGCAATAAACTGAGATAGAAGCGATACCGCCATCTGCACCAGCTTTGATTGTAACTTCAAGCTGACCACCCTTTTCTGGACAATATGGGCGATTCTTTTCATTGAACATACCCTCAAACACACCAGAATCAAATACGTTGGAATTATCAATAATACCATTTGCTGAAATGCCATCGCCATCAGCATTTGTCTTGATAGTGATTGTTGCAGACTGAGTAGCGGTAAGATTGAAAATTTCAGGATCGCTCATAACTGAGTTATTGATCTGAGAAACGATATTTCTCTGGTTACCGATACATGTTTTCTTTCTTGCGTTAGCTGTAACTGCTGAATAAATCGGAACAGCAACTGCTACAAGGATAGCCATGATAACAACAACGATCATTAATTCAACGAGGGTGAAACCCTTCTTGCTCTTTAAAAACTTAAACATTTAAAGAACCCCTTTCAAAATATTAAAATATAATTTGTTAATTAACGGAACGTAACTGTTTCGGATATTTCCGTAACCATTCCGTAACTTACAGCTACATATTAGCACACTAAATCGCATTTGTAAACACTTTTTTGCAAAAATTACCTAAAAAATTAATCTTTGGTAATTTACAACAAAATAACGCTTGTTTATTTATACAAAAAACCATATCACACTGTTAAATTGGTTTATTCCTCTTTGATATAATGTTTTTGGATTTTCTTGAGTATGACAAAAAATGCAGGTATCAGGAAAACATCTGCTGAAATCCAGGCAACTGGGTTTGCAATGCATGCTGCATCGTAACCTAGAGTATTTACAAAGCCAAAGCCCATTATTGCTCTTGCAACAAGCTCAAAGAAGCCTGCAAACATTGCAACACTGCTGTAGCCTAATCCTTGAATCGAATTACGGAAAAGGAAAAGAACAGATAATATAAAGTAGAAATAACTACCAACATTAATATATTGCTGAGCAAGGTTTATTATGCCTGACTCTGCACCACTTATAAATAAAAGCGATATATACGGGCCCAGGAACTTTGCAACAAGGAAGCCTATCACAGTATAGCACCCTGCAAGCACAACTCCTCTTCCAACACCTTTCCTTATGCGATCTATTTTGCCTGCACCAAGATTCTGACCGCAGAAAACAGTCATTGTTGCGCCAATAGTTTCCGAAGGAAGGGTTATCATGAGCTGGGTTTTGCCACCTATGGTAACTGCAGCAATAGCATCTGCACCAAGACCATTAACGCAGGACTGAAGCATAACCGAGCCTATTGCGGTTATTGAAAACTGCAATGCTAGAGGGATACCATTTTTTATAAGGTTAGCAATACATTTAAAATCAACTCCCCTTGTTTCTTTTGTTGTATGCAAAACAGGGAATTTCTTTTTTACGTATACAAGACATAAGACACCGGACACAGCCTGAGAAAATACAGTTGCTACAGCCGCACCTCGTACACCCATACTGAACTGAGTAATAAGAAGAATGTCAAGCGCTATATTGAGAATTGATGAGAAAATTAAAAAATATAGTGGGGTTTTCGAATCACCAAGGGCGCGCACAAGACTTGCAAGGATATTATAAAGCATAGTTGCGCCAATACCGGCAAATATAATAACTATGTAATTGTACGCATCTGCATAAATATCAGCAGGAGTATTTAAAAGCCTCAGTAACGGATGAGTAAGCGATACCGCAGCCGTTGTTATTACAACACCAAGCACAGCAGTTGTATATATAATGTTTGATATATATTTTTTCAACGAAATAAAATCCTGCGCACCAAACCGTTGAGCCACAGGCACAGTGAAGCCTGTACAAAGACCAATAACTGAACCGATAACAAGAAAATTAAGCGAACCGACAGATCCAACTGCAGAAAGGGCAGTTTTACCTACGAACTGACCAACAATTATAATATCTGCCATATTATAAAACTGCTGAAAAAGATTACCGAGCATTAACGGAAGGCAAAATTTTATGATATTTTTCATTATACTGCCGTTTGTCATATCCTTTGTCATTCTCTCACCTCCGAAAATTCATATAAATAAACCTTTTAAATCCCCACGGAATTTATCCGCAGGGATTTATTTTATCAGTTAATAACCTTATCCTCAACCTCTTTATGAGCCATAGCTGCAAAATCTGCCACACTCATTGTGCCCATATCGCCGGCCTTTCTGCCACGTACAGCAACCTCGCCATTTTCGATTTCCTTATCACCGAGAACAAGCATATACGGAATCTTCTGAAGCTGTGCTTCACGAATCTTGTAGCCTGTTTTTTCCGCTCTGTCGTCAACTGTAACGCGGAAGCCTTCTGCTTCAAGCTTATTTTTAAGCTCAAAGCAAGCATCGTGGTGTCTCTCAGAAATAGGAAGAATTCTAAACTGCTCAGGAGCAAGCCAGAGTGGGAATGCACCTGCATATTTTTCAATAAGAAGAGCAAGTGTTCTCTCGTAGCAACCGATTGATGTTCTGTGAATAATATACGGGTTTTTCTTTGAACCGTCGCGGTCAACATATTCCATACCGAATTTTTCAGCAAGCATCTGGTCAATCTGTATTGTAATAAGAGTATCCTCTTTGCCGTAAACGTTCTTAATCTGAATATCAAGCTTAGGACCATAGAAAGCTGCTTCACCGATACCAATCTTATAATCAAGACCGATATCATCAAGAATTTCCTTCATAACGCCCTGAGCCTCATCCCACTGCTCTTTAGTACCGATATACTTTTCTGTATCATCAGGATCCCACTGTGAGAAGCGATATGAAACATCTTCATAAAGACCAAGGGTTTTGAGCATAAATATGCAAAGGTCAAGGCAACGCTTGAATTCGTCTGCAAGCTGTTCGGGAAGGCACATAAGGTGTCCTTCGGAAATTGTGAACTGACGAACACGGATAAGGCCGTGCATTTCGCCTGATGATTCATTTCTGAAAAGAGTTGATGTTTCAGCAAGACGCATTGGAAGGTCTCTGTATGAGCGAGCTCTGTTGAGGTATGCCTGATACTGGAATGGACAAGTCATTGGACGAAGCGCGAACACCTCGTTATCCTTTTCCTCGTCGCCTAAAACGAACATACCATCCTTATAGTGGTCCCAGTGGCCTGAGATTTTGTAAAGGTCGCTCTTTGCCATAAGAGGAGTTTTTGTTCTTACCCAACCTCTTCTTGCTTCTTCGTCTTCAACAAATCTCTGAAGAGTCTGAACAATAAATGTACCCTTTGGAAGAAGAATCGGAAGACCCTGACCGATTGTATCAACGGTTGTGAAAATTTCAAGCTCACGACCAAGCTTGTTATGGTCACGCTTTTTTGCTTCTTCAACTCTCTGAAGGTGCTCTTCAAGCTCTGCAGCCTTAGGGAAAGCAGTACCATAAACACGCTGAAGCATTTTATTGTTCTGGTCGCCTCTCCAGTATGCACCTGTGCAAGCTGTAAGCTTAAATGCTTTTACTCTGCCTGTTGACGGAATGTGAGGACCTGCGCAAACGTCTGTAAACTCGCCCTGCTTGTAGAAGCTGATAGGCTCATTTTTACCTGCATGCTCTTCAATAAGCTCAACCTTATAGATTTCGCCATTTTCTCTCATAAGTTCAATTGCCTTTGATGGCTCAACCTCGAATTTTTCAAGAGGCAAATCCTCTTTAACAATCTTCTTCATTTCTGCTTCGATTTTTCCGAGAATCTCAGGAGTAAATGAAATATCGCTGTCTATATCATAGTAGAAGCCGTTATCAATTGCAGGACCGATAGCAAGCTTTGCGTTTGGATAAAGTCTTTTCACTGCCTGAGCAAGAATATGAGAAGCTGTATGCCAGAAAGCATGCTTTCCTTCTGCAGAATCGAATGTTACGAATTCAAGCTCGCAATCCTCATTGATTTCGGTACGGATATCTGCGCTTACGCCATTGATAAGGCAAGCGCAAACACTTCTGTAAAGACCCATTGAAATATCCTTACAGACATCTGCAGCACTTACGCCGTTTTCGTACTCTTTAACGTCGTCACGAAGTTTGATTTTAATCATATCTATCATCCTTTCGGTTAATTATAAAATAAAAAAACATCCCAAATATCCTAAAAGGATACTTGGGATGAAGTAAACTCCATGGTTCCACCCAAATTGCAACACAACATATGCATAGTGTTGCCACTCGAAAGGTCTTAACGCGACCACACGGCTTTACTTATTTCGTAAAGCACTCGGGAGTGGTTTTGGGGATATGCCTTTTGCACCTTTCACCAACCGGCGCACTCTCTGAATAAGGGAAATATCCTTACTGTCTCCGTCATAGAGTTAATATTTTATATTTGAATAATACTCTTAATTTGACACTTTGTCAACAAGATTATTCTTCAGTTGATTCTTCAACTGCCTTTTTAGGCTGAATCTTGCCGTAAAGAGAAGCTGTAGAGTCAACCTTTTTCTCTCTGTCTGCAGAAATCTCAGGCACATATGGTGCTTTTTTCTCTCTGCCACGGCGGTCGTTGCGGTAGCCTCTCTTTTCGCCACCTTCAGGAGTGATAACAACTCTTCTTCTGTCGCCCTCACCTACTGAATGTGATGTAACGCCTTCAATTTCCTGAATTGCAGTGTGGATAATTCTTCTCTCGTATGGGTTCATTGGTTCAAGAGCAGTGCTTCTGCTATATTTAAGAACTCTGTTTGCCTGACGCTTTGCGAGAGATTTAAGAGTTTCCTCTCTGCGGCTTCTGTAGTCGCCAACGTTAAGAGCTACTCTCTTATTGTTATCTTCTGCGCGGTTAACAAAAAGTCTTGTAAGATACTGCAATGCATCAAGAGTTTCACCTCTTCTGCCTATGATATTGCCGTAATCCTCTTCGCAAGTAATTTCGAAGTAGATATCTTCTTCAGTTTCTTTAGCTGTAACACCTACACCTGTAAAGCCCATACCTTCAAGAATTGATTTGAGATAGCTTGTTGCAGGAGTTTCCTTTGCTTCAATGCCTGATAAGTCAACCTGAGGAGCAGCTTCCTTTTTAGGTGCTTCTTTCTTTGCTTCCTTCTTAGGAGCTTCTTTTTTAGGCTGAGGCTTTTTATCCTGAGCCTTCTTTTCAGCCTTCGGAGCTTTTTCCTGAGGCTGTTTTTTAGCTTTTGGAGCTTCTTTTTTCTCTTCTTTACCATCGTCATAATAAGCCTTAACCTGTGCATCCGCACCACCGAAAAGACCTAAAACCTTCTTTTTAGGGAAGGAAACGATTTCAACTTTAACGTCTGCATCAAGAGGTGCGTTAAGGCTTGCAATAGCCATCTTCTGCGCTTCTTCAATAGTAGATGCAACGCCAAGTGCTTCCTTTATCATAAATTCACCTTATTTCTTTTCAATCTCAACACGGCGTTTAACATTATTTTCTCTTGAACGCCTTGTAACTGTTTCATCTACCATCTGCTGAGCAATAACCTTTTTAGGGCTGTAAAGGTTTGTAAGAACAACCTGCTGAACAAATGAGATAATATTTGAAATAATCCAATAAACGCCTACACCTGCAGGGAACATAAATGTAAACCACAAGGACATTGCAGGAGACATAAAGGTCATACAACCCATTGTAGGATTTTTTGCCATTTCAGGATTCTGCTTACGCTGTCTTATATACATATAAATTGAAGACGCAAGAGCAGAAAGACCTGCGAGAATAGGAATTAACCATAACGCATTAAACTCCTTAGGGTTAGGAGTCTGTGTAAGGTCAATACCCAGGAATGTAAAGTTTTCTTTAAGGTTTGCAAGCTCTGCGATTTCAGTTTCGCTGAGAATTTCTCCGAGAGAATCTTTAAACTCTGAGAACTTGTTAAGAATGTTAAGCTCGTACATTCTTGATGTATTGTTGTTTTTACCTGTTTCAACAACAATACCCATAAAATCTCTGAGCTTTTCAACAGTTGCTGTGCTGAAATTCAAAACCTTTGTGATTGGTGTGTAAATAACACCGTAAAGACCAATCATAACAATCATCTGAATTGCAAGAGGCATACAACCCATATTTGCGGCACCGAAGCCTTCACGCTGATAAAGAGCCTGGGTTTCCTCCTGAATCTTCTGCTGATTGCCTGCATATTTCTGCTTTATCTTGTTAACCTTTGTATTAAGGCGCACCTGTTTTGCACTATTCTTCTGCTGGCTGATTGATGCAGGCAAAAGAAAAAGTCTGACAAGAACTGTTAATAACAGAATTGAAAGAATATAGTTATCTGTAAGCCCATAAAAGGCGCTGAGCACCCATCCAAAAGGTACTGCGAGAAAATCTCTCATTTTTTCTGTTTCCTTTCGTAAAATAAAGGAGTTTATTTTTTCTCCTTTTTAGGCGGTACGGGGTCAACTCCGCCGGGGAACAATATGTTACATCTCATAAGTCTTCTGATTGCAAGAAGAGAGCCTTTAAAGAGCCCATGCACCTCAAGCGCTTCAAGAGCATACTGAGAGCAAGTAGGATAGAACCTGCACTTTGGCCCAAAAAGCGGCGATATACGCCTCTGATAGAACCTGATAAAGGACATAATAGCCTTTTTCATTGGCTATCACTCTCCGTAATAAGCATACCCTGCTCTTCAAAAATTCTGAGCATTATTTCAGCAAGACGAGTGCTTTTAACGTATTTCGTTTTACTTCTGGCAACAATAACAATGTCGTACTGCGGTTTAACCTGAGGGCAAACGCTTCTGAACGCTTCTTTAAGCACTCTGCGTGAGCGGTTACGCTCAACTGCATTACCAATCTTTTTGCCTGTCGTTATACCAATACGGCAAATTCCCGCGCGGTTCTTTGAGTAGTAAATAACCAGCGCAGGATCAGTAATACTTATACCTCTATTATACAGCCGACGAAAGTCAGGATTTGTTTTAAGCGTAACGAAATCTGACACATTATTCTCCTTAGAGTTAAGACTCTAAAACTCAATTAATATGTGAGCTGCTTTCTGCCTTTTTTACGACGACGAGCAAGTACCTTGCGGCCGTTTCGGTCTGCCATTCTCTTGCGAAAACCGTGTTCCATCTTTCTGTGTCTTTTCTTTGGCTGATAAGTTCTTTTCATTTTTATTTCTCCTATCTATTATTCAGGTAGTATTTACGGAAGTAGTAGTTGAGTGGTAAATTAAAACCTGTATTTTATAAAATCCGCACAACGCATAGTCGCGCACATAGCATTATATAAAAAATCCACTAAAAAGTCAATAGTTTACTTGTAATAAACTTGTCTTGAAAAAAGCATATTAATATGGTATTATAGTACAGATTTAGGAGATGATTTTTAATGAGCGAATGCACACACGATTGCAGCACTTGTTCACAGAACTGTGCATCAAGGCAGCAGCCTGAAAGCTTAATTGAAAAACCACATGAGCTTTCAAACATAAAAAAGGTTATCGGCGTTGTAAGTGGTAAGGGTGGAGTTGGTAAATCCCTTGTTACTTCTCTTTTAGCCGTAACAATGCAAAGGCGTGGCTTCAATTCTGCAGTACTTGATGCAGATATAACAGGCCCTTCTATTCCAAAGGCTTTTGGTATTAAAGAAAAAGCTATGGGCACAGAAAACGGCATTTTACCCTGCAAGACAAAAACAGGCATTGAGGTTATGTCTGTTAACCTTCTTTTAGAAAATGATACAGACCCTGTTGTATGGCGCGGACCTGTTATTGCAGGCGCGGTAAAGCAGTTCTGGACAGATGTTATCTGGAACGACGTTGACTTTATGTTTGTGGATATGCCACCCGGAACAGGTGATGTTCCGCTCACAGTTTTCCAGAGCACACCTGTAGACGGCATTGTTATTGTTGCTTCTCCCCAGGAGCTTGTTGGTATGATTGTTGAAAAGGCTGTTAAAATGGCTAACCTTATGAATATTCCTATTCTTGCTCTCGCAGAGAATATGGCATATTTTGAGTGTACAGATTGTGGCAAAAAGCACTATATCTTCGGTGAAAGCCATATTGAAGAAATTGCGGAAAAGCATAATGTTGACACAGTTTCTCAGATTCCAATCAACAACAAGCTTGCAGCAGCAGTAGACGCAGGCGCAATTGAATTATTCGATGGCGAATGGTTAAACAATATTGCAGACAAACTTGAATCTTTACTTTAATAAATGAATTTTGGGGGACTGACTGTAAGCCGGTCCCCATTTTTTCAAAGGTGAATTATTTATGAAAAAAATTATCCTTATGGACCTTGATAATACCATAATAGATTTCAACGAATGCGCCCGTCATTCAATAATGGGAATTTTCGAGGATTTGGGTTTTCATTACGATGAAAATGTTTTCGAAACATTTATTACAGAAAACGTTAAAATATGGAAACGACTTGAGCGTGGTGAAATTGATAAGCCTTACCTTCGTGCAAACAGGTGGAATATCATTCTCGGCAAATTAGGTATAGAATATGACGGCACAATTATTGAAGAGCGATTCGAAAACGGCGTTGCAAAAGGTGCATATCCAGTTGAATATGCTTACGAATTGCTGGAATATCTCTACTCAAAATACGACTTATATGTAGTATCAAACGGCTTCCGTTTTGTTCAGGAAAGCAGAGTGAAAATAGGAAAGTTTGATAAATATTTCAAAGAGCTTTTCTTATCTGAAGATATAGGTATTCAGAAGCCTGACATAAGATTTTTCGACTACTGCTATGAAAAAATCGGTTGTCCGCCTAAAGAGGATTTGATACTTATAGGCGACAGCCTCTCGGCTGATATTACGGGTGGCAACAATTTCGGTATTGATACAATATGGTTTAACAAAAACAATGATTCACCAAGTGAAGTTGTAAAACCTACATACACAGTAAACAAGTTGGAAGAGATACAAAGCATACTCTAAAAACATCAGTATTGTTCTATCATAACGAAGAATAGAGGTAAGAGAACTACCCACCACCTGTGCGCTAACGCGCAGTGAAGAGTGAATAGTTAATAGTTAAAAAGTGATTTTTTATTTATCTTTTGCTAAGCTTACAATGTTTGGAAGCATAGCTTCCCCTAATCTATTCACTATTCATTATTCACTATTCATTTAAATGGTCCCCCTCCCTATGCTTACGCACAGGGATGATAGGCTTCGCAACACTTTTAGTTTTCTGTAACTTTAGATTTTGCAATAGCTTATCATCCCTGTCCGCAATTGGCGGATAGGGAGGGGGACCGTTCTTTTATTATTTTGTTGTTTTATATTTGTAAAATGCGAGCAAATGAATTTCCTGTTAATATCACATTCAAACGGAACGGTGGTGGGTAGTTCTCTTGCTGTTCTCCTTCATTCAGATAATGGCAAATTTCATAATCACCACTCACAATTTTTTAATCACAAATATCAAAAAACTTGTATTTTATTACCTTTTCAATATCCTTAACTGCAACCTCAACCTGATAACCGATTTTGCCTGCGCTAAAGAAAATTTTATCCTTTGCCTGAGCTGATAAATCAATAACCGTAGGAAAAACCTTCTTCATTCCTACGGGCGAGCATCCGCCATGGATATAGCCGGTAAGAGTAAGTAAATCTTTGGATTTTATCATTTCAATATTCTTTTCACCAACAGCGGTCGCAGCTTTTTTCAAATCGAGCTCCTTACAGACAGGCACAAGAAAAACATAGTTTTGCTTTGATTTTCCGACTGTAACAAGCGTTTTGAAAACCTCTTCAGGATTTTCTCCCAGAACCTGCGCTACATCCTCGCCTGCTACCATTCCTGATTGGGAATAGTCGTGGACTGTGTATTGAATTTTCTTCTGGTCAAGTATGCGCATTGCATTTGTTTTATCTATCTTAGCCATTTATTTCCTCTCCAAAGATTAAAAGCTCTGTATTTTCCTCGCTGTACTCCACCTGTTTTGACCATCTTTTAATGTTATCAATGCGGTCAGTAAGGCTGACACTACCCTTTTCATTGTGATTTTTCATATCACACAGTGTGATAAATCGCAGACTTTCTACTGCAAAACAAACTCTTTGGGCAACACATCCGTCAAAAACACTTTTTATTAAATGACGATAGAGGATATACGCCAAAAGCTTCGAATATATTTCATTATTTTGTTCCCAAAGAATTAAGGAATCATCTGTTTTCGCTGAATTCATATCTGTAATAAACTCTTTCCAGCTTTCATCAATGGGCTCTGTTTTCATATAAAGTGAAAGAAGGTTTTTATCATTTCTTAATTTGATTTTTTGGCCTGTGAAGCTTTCGGTTTTACTTAATATTTTCACAAGCTTTTCTTCAAACGAAAGCTTCTTATTAAAAAGAATATCAAACAAGCTTTCTCTGAAAGCAGAAATAAAAATATATGTATCACTTTCTGCAATTTCTTCTTTTTCCTGTAAGGCTATTTCCTTCCCGTCGTTATATTCAACAAGAGAAAAGTCCTCTTCGCTTTCAAGAAGAATACGACATACCTCTTCGCAACAAAGACCCAGACCGCATTCTGTAACACCGGGAAACCACTCGTAAAATCTCGGATGCTCACGACAGATATCACAAAGATAGTTTTTTCCGCAGTTTATTATAATATCGCAAAGGTTGTCCTTATTTAAAAATGCACATCTTTCATTTTCACAAAGACGAAAACAAGTGCTTCCGTCATCCGATTCTATAAGATTTTCTGCGATTCTCTTACCGAAATCACCTTTGACCTGATTGTATTTTGATAAGGTTTCATCATCAACGTCAATTTCCCAACCGATGCAACAATTATCGGTGCATTTTGAGCTTATACATTTAAAACTGTCGTAAAACCAAGGCTTTATATATATCATTTTATAACCTCAATGTCTGTAACTAAAATTTTACTGTCTTTATAAACAAATTTGATTTCTATATCCTTGTAGCTGATTCCATATACTCTGTCTTCACTATCCTGATATTGGGGACGTGGGTCAAGAGAAAGTATTTCGGTTATTTCTGTCTTTAAATCATCGGTTATTTCTATATTCTCAGTAAATTCAACACAAAGATAATCCTCTTTATGTTCGTCCGAAAAACCTCCTGTGGCATCAGGTATATTATCTACATACGGAAGATACGGTTTAATATCAAAAATAGGTGTGTCGTTTTTCAAATCTGCACCTGAAACAACAAGAATCGTACCATTTTTAGTAGTTTCAACGCTCTCTAATTTAACACAAGAAAGCCCTAAACCATTAGGTCTGAAGGGTGAACGAGTTGCGAAAACCCCTACCCTTTTATTACCACCCAGCTTCGGAGGCCTGACAGTTGGCGACCATTCACCACCATTTTCAGAAAAGCCCCATACAAGCCATAAATGAGAGTATTGTTCAATTTCCCTGAACAACGCTTCATCGCTATACTTTTTCTCAAAAACGATTTCTGATTTCACAGACTTGGCAAGACCGCTTTGTCGTGGCACACCAAACTTTTCGTTATAGCCATTTTTGATATATGCAATTGGTTCAATTGAAACTTTGTTTTCTGACATAAAAATACCACCTTTTGTGATACTAAATATATACCACAAAAGGCGGTTTTCGTCAATTTAGGGTGAAATGAGTTATCCGAACCTGCCTAAAAGCTAATCTTTTTAAGTCTTTTCAGCGTTTCGGTCTTGAAAGGCTTTCGGATTGGCGAGTATTTTAACGCAGGATGAACGGAAATCCGCCTGTATAAAACACGGTTCGGATAAATCCTTTCACTCTAGTAAAATAAAACTCCCTGAGAAAATTCTCAGGGAGTGAATTGTTAAAGCTTAAATTACTTAAGTTCAACCTTTGCGCCAGCTTCTTCAAGCTTAGCCTTTGCAGCTTCAGCGTCATCCTTAGATGCAGCTTCTTTAAGAGTTGCAGGAGCGCCATCAACCTTAGCCTTTGCTTCTGCAAGACCAAGACCTGTGATTTCACGAACAACCTTGATAACAGCGATCTTGTTTGCACCAACTTCTGTAAGTACAACGTCGAACTCTGTCTTCTCTTCAACAGCAGCAGCGCCGCCTTCAACAGGAGCAGCAACAGCAACAGCTGCAGCAGCAGATACACCAAATTCGTCTTCTACAGCCTTAACAAGCTCTGAGAGCTCAAGAACTGTAAGTGTTTTTAATTCTTCAACAATAGCAGTAATCTTTTCAGATGCCATTTTATTTTCCTCCATTTAATTGTCTTTTATAAGACTTAATATTTTTTATAAATTAGTTGTAGCAGTAATTATTCAGCAGCTGCTTCTGCTGTTTCGCCATTTTTATCAACAATAGCCTGAACACCGCGTGCGAAAGCTGCGATAGGAGCCTGGAACACGCTGCAAACAGTAGCGAGCAATACTTCTCTTGAAGGAAGCTTTGCAAGACTGTCAATCTTTTCAAGACTGATAACCTCATTATCAAGGAAACCACTCTTGATTTTGAAATTCTCGTGCTTTGATGCATACTTGCTAAGAATTCTAGCAGCAGCAACATAGTCATCATTAGATGTAGCAAGAGCTGTAGTACCTGCGAGGCATTCACCGAGACCTTCAAGCTCTGTACCCTTGATAGCGAGCTCAATCATTGTGTTCTTTGTAACTGTGTAGTTAACACCAGCTTCACGAAGCTCCTTACGGAGAGCTGTGTCATCAGCAACGTTGATACCCTTATAGTCAACGATAACACCTGCGCATGCATTCTGAAGTCTTTCTGCGATAGCAGCAACCTCAGCCTTTTTTGCTTCTAAAACTTTTACGCTTGGCAAATAAATTCACCTCCGTTACATTATTTTGCCAAATTTAAATGCCCTCCCGCATAGTCGAGGGAGGGCATAATTACTCATAGTTACACGAAAATATAACAAGTAAATAAGCACATTCCTCGGCAGGCGGATGAACCATTAAACAAAATTTGCACCTGCTGTCTTTAGAACAGCGTTAGTATCTTAACACATCAGAATAGATATGTCAAGTATTTTTTATTCTTCTGTTACAGGAGCACCTGTAAGCTTAGCAGCATTGATACGGATACCTGGGCCCATTGTAGTAGCTGCTACACATGAACGGATGTAAGTACCCTTTGTTGCTGCTGGCTTTGCCTTAATAACTGCGTTAAGGAGAGCCATTGCGTTCTCAGTAAGCTTTTCTGCACCGAATGATGCCTTACCGATTGGGCAGTGAATGATGTTTGTTTTGTCAAGACGGTACTCAATCTTACCTGCTTTAGCTTCTTCAACAGCCTTAGCAGCGTCAGGAGTAACAGTACCAGCCTTTGGTGAAGGCATAAGACCTCTTGGACCAAGAACCTTACCAAGACGACCAACAAGACCCATCATATCAGGTGTTGCGATACAAACGTCGAAGTCCATAAAGCCGCCCTGAATCTTTTCAACGAGGTCCATCTCGCCAACGATATCTGCACCTGCAGCTTCTGCAGCCTTAGCAGCATCGCCCTTTGCAAAAACAGCCACGCGAACTTTTTTACCTGTACCGTTTGGAAGAACAACAGCGCCTCTAACCTGCTGGTCAGC
>JAZNME010000024.1:0-42552 GCA_045579445.1 Acutalibacteraceae bacterium
AAGCGTGAGCAGTATGAGCAGGAGAGCGGAAAGCTTCGTCTGCTTGAAAGAGAAAAAACTGAAGAACGTGAAAAATTAGGTGGAGAAAAAGCCAGACTTTCCGAACGTAAGGAAACAATGGAAAAAGAGTTCGAGGACATACAGAATAAGCTCTATGACGAATATGAGCTTACCAAGCGTGAGGCAGAAGAGCTTGATATTGTTATCGAGGATATTCCTGAAGCAAAGAAAAGACTTAATGAGCTTAAAAGTAAAATCACGGTCTTGGAAATGTAAATGTAAGTGCTATTGAGGAGTATAAGGAGGTTTCTGAAAGATACACCTTTATGCATACTCAGGTAAGCGATGTTGAAAAATCCAAGGCAGAGCTTATTAAGCTTATTAATGAACTTACAGGGAAAATGGGAGTTCAATTTAAGGAACAGTTTGATAAAATCAATTTGAGCTTCGGTCAGACCTTCTCAGAGCTTTTTGGTGGCGGTAAGGCTTCACTTGTTCTTGCAGACGAAAACGATGTGCTTGAATCAGATATTGAAATCAAGGTTCAGCCACCGGGCAAAAATGTTCAGAATATTTCGCTTCTTTCCGGTGGTGAAAAAGGTCTTTCAGCTATTGCACTTCTTTTCTCCATTCTTAAAATCAATCCTTGTCCGTTCTGTATTTTTGACGAGGTTGAGGCTGCTCTTGACGATGTTAACGTTGCTCGTTACGCTTCGTACGTACGCCGTATGACCGATAACACACAGTTTATTCTTATTACACATCGTCGTGGTACAATGGAAGAAGCAGATATGCTTTACGGTGTAACAATGCAGGAAAAAGGTGTATCTAAACTTCTTGAGTTGAAGACTGCCGAAATGGCTTCCAAATTTGATTTGACGTAATCTTCCGCGATTAACTTGCTCTGACTCACTCGCAGTATCTTTATACAGTGCCGCTCACTAAAACGGCATTCTTTACGAAAGCTTATGTCAAATTTATGAAATAAATTTTCATTCTTAATAATTAAAAACAAGGGGTTTTTTACTTGGGTATTTTCAAAAAAATAAACTTTGGTTTAAGAAAAACAAGAAATAATGTTTCAGGTGCTATTGATAATGTGCTTGACAGCTATACATCTATTGATCAGGAGCTTTTTGATGAGCTTGAAGAAGCTCTTGTAATGGGTGATGTTGGCGTTAACACTGCATCTGAAATTACACTTCGTCTTAATGATGTTGTGCGAAAAAAAGGTATCAAAAACCCTGCAGACGTTAAGACCGAAATTAAAAGTATAGTTGCCGATATGCTTGAAGGCGGCGAGGATATGGGTCTTATTACCATTCCATCTGTAATTCTCGTAATCGGTGTTAATGGCGTTGGTAAAACAACAACTATCGGTAAAATGGCTGCTCGTTACAAAGCAGAAGGCAAGAGCGTTATTCTTGCTGCGGCGGATACTTTCCGTGCTGCTGCCATAGATCAGCTTGATGTATGGGCTCAGCGTGCAGGTGTTGATATTATCAAGCATAAAGAGGGTGCAGATCCTGCAGCCGTTATTTTTGATACTATCTCTGCTGCAAAGGCGAGAGGCACCGAGATTATTATCTGCGATACTGCAGGCAGACTTCATAACAAGAAAAATCTTATGGATGAGCTTGCAAAAATCTACAGAGTTATTGACCGTGAGCTTCCATATTCTGACCGTGAGGTGCTTCTTGTCCTTGATGCAACCACAGGTCAGAACGCTGTGAATCAGGCTCGCGAGTTTGCTAAAATTGCAGAAATCACAGGTATTATACTTACAAAGCTTGATGGTACTGCACGCGGTGGTGTTGTGCTTTCAATTAAAAATGATCTTAAGGTTCCTGTTAAGTTTATAGGTGTGGGTGAGGGTATAGATGACCTTCAGCCTTTCAATCCAAAGGCTTTTGCCGAGGGTCTTTTCGAAGCGCTTCCTGAGGATTATGAAGAAGATGAAATCGACCTTTCTGCAATCCGTGAGGATATTCCTGAAACTGTTGCAGATAGCGAACAGGAAGAGCTTGCTGCTGCAGTAGGTGAAATTTTTGAGGCAATGGCAGAGCTTCAGACTCAGGAAAATGAAACTGTATCAGAAGCTGAAGATACAGCAGAAGAACCAGAGCTAATTGAGGAGCATGCAACAGAGGTTGAGGAAGAACCTGAATCAGCAGAAGAGGTTGCTGAAGAACAGGAAGTTGAGACTGAAGCAGTTGAAGAGTCTGCAGAGGAAGTAACAGAAGAGCCTAAAAAGAAAAAGGGCTTTTTCGGGAGGTTGTTCGGCTAATGGCTATGGAATTTTTAATCGCAACTCATAATATGAAAAAGAGAGACGAACTCTACAGAATTCTCTCTCCTTTGGGTATAGATGTTAAAACCGCGGACCAGGTTGGTATTGAAATTACCGATGTTGATGAAACAGGTGAAACATTCTATGAAAATGCACTTTTGAAAGCGCAGAGCGGTTGCCGTGAAAGCGGTATGCCTTGCGTAGCAGATGATTCAGGTCTTGCGGTAGATTATCTTGTGGGTGCGCCGGGTGTCTATTCTGCTCGTTTTGCAGGCGTTCACGGTGATGATGAAGCCAACAACCAGAAGCTTCTCAAGCTCCTTCGTGATGTACCTGTTGAGGAGCGTACCGGCAGATATGTTTCCGTAGTATGTTGCGTTTTTCCTAATGGCGATATTCTCTCTGCAAGAGGTACTTGCGAGGGTTATATAGGCTTTGAACCAAGAGGTAACGGTGGTTTTGGCTATGATCCATTGTTTGTGATGGGCGAAAAAACTATGGCTGAGCTTACTGCAGAGGAAAAGGACGCTATAAGCCACAGAGGCGAGGCAACACGTCTTTTAGCTGAAAAGCTTAAGGAATATTTTGAACAACAGAAATAACGGTACCAATTTCGGTAACATCGATAAGCATTTCGGTGTTGCCGATTTTTGTTTTCTTTGTGTTAATATCCTTTATGAATATGGCATTATCAAAATCAGATTCTGATATTAAGTTATCTGTTTCGGTGGTGTTATCAATAAAAGCATAAATAGAATTTTTTATAAAATTTATTTGAGTTGTATCATTTTTCGTTAAGTTGTCAAAAACAATATGTAAGGTATGCAATTCGTTTTTATCGTTACAAACAAAACTAAGCATAATTTCTTTTTCGTTAAATGAATAATATTTTGTTAAAGAGCTTTTGTTTTCGTCATATATGAATCCTTCAGGCGTTAAATTGTAGTCTTCATAAATTTCATTCATTCTTTCGCAAAAAGCACTTAAACTTCGCCCTTTTTGAGATAATCCGCACCCGCTAAGCAGAAAAATAGCGAAGAAAAGGGCAGGAATTCTGTAAAAATTTGTCGACATAAAAACCCTCGATTCTTAACATTTATTTAACATATATCTTGAAATTTGTTGTATAATTATGTATTATATAAATTAGATTATTGTCTTTATATTTTAATTATAGTTTATCAGAGAGATGATTATGAGAAAATTATTTAAAAAATCATTTTGCATATTATTGTGTGTGCTTGTGGCGTTATCCTCTTCGTTAAGTGTTGCTGCGGGCTCATTCAGCTATCCTTCCGGAGTTTCTGAAAAAGAAGCTCTTAATGCCGTTTACGGAACAGATAAGCTTCTTAACAATGTGATGGCGTTATTAGGTAACGAAAACCTTTCATCATCAATAAAATCTACGCTCTATACATCAGAAACTCTTTCAAATCTTCTTGTTAACACATATGCTCCTCTTGAAGAAATGAGTAAAGAAATGAAGCTTATAGGTGTAGATGCATCCACAAAAAAGCTTTCTGCCGCTTTAGGTAAATACCCTAAAATCTGTGTTGCTCTTTATAATTACGATACTTGGGCAGAGGTTGATCTTACGGGTATCAGTTGGGGTTCCGTAGTTAATACCAGAGAAGGCTTTGCAGAGGCTTTAGGCGCGATTTTTTCACCGTTTAACGATATTCTTTATACGCTTCTTTGTGGTGGTGTATATAAAATGAATCCGTTAGTAACGATCAAGGGTGCAAACGGTTATGAAAATGCTATTGTACCTTTTCTTGAATCTTTAGGTTGTAGCGGTCTTCCAAGTCAGGTAATGTTCAATTTAGAGGCTCAAGCAAACAAAAACAATATGGTGAAAAATATTGTTCTTCCTGTGCTTACAATGCTTGAAACTGCTCTCGAAAGTCCTGCAGTAAATCTTACAGAGATTCTTCCTCGTTTTGCATACTTTGTAGATAGCGGCGAGTTCAACCAGTGCTTTAACAAGCTCCTTGAGCCTATTACCACAAATCCACTTGTAGAAATAGCAATTTTCCTCAAAATCCTTGATTTGGACTCTCTTACAAATATTGATGTTAATCAGCTTTTGTCTTCAATGATGTCAGGTGAAGAAGGCGACTTGAAGCTTGCGGGAATAAATTTTTCTTCTCTTGCTGCCTGTGGCACAATGACTGAATCGGGTTATGTTGCTGATAAAGGTAAGGCGTATGTTGAAATAGTGCGCTGGCTTGTTGAAACGCTCAAACTAAATAAAGATAACCTTGGCGCACTTTCTCTCGGTGCAGAAGGTGAATCTATGGATTTATCCTTTCTTTCAGAGCTTCTCAATAAGGATACAGACGCTTTAACAGCTATGCTTGTGCTCCTTTTTACACCGGCAGAAATTGATGCTCCTGAAAAGATGGTTTATCCTGAATTTAAAAAGGGTAGCGTTCAGAATACAACTAAGCTTACCGATAAAAATCTTCAGAAGGTTTATAACGAAATAGATGATCTTCTTGACCAGTTTGTAAAAGAAGGTGGCGGCTACGGTAGTGTTGGTGCAATGCTTACTTCTTCCATTTATACAAACGAAAATATAAACGCCGCTCTTATTGCCATTTATAAAATGCTTGAAGATGAAGGCCTTGGAGCAATTCTTGGGATTATGGGAATAAATACTTCTCCTAAGGGCGTTGCCGCGCTTTTAGGCGATGGCTATACTCAAGGCTATAATGCTCTTGTAAAAGCAGATTCCTGGGCAGATGTCAACCTTAAGGGCGTGAGATGGGGCTTCCAGAATGGCTCTCGCAGAGGTTTTCAAAGTGCTCTTACTTCGGTTCTCAGGCCATTGTTCCCGCTTCTCAGAACGGTGCTTGCAGGCGAAAATCTTGTGATTCTCGATAGTATTACCATAACCGGTGCAGATGGCTATAATACCGCAATTATACCTGTTTTAGAAGCATTAGGCTGTAACCATCTTACTATCAAAAGCTATAACTACTATAAAAATCACGCCTACGGAGATGGGGTTCTCAAAAATGTTCTTGACCCTGTTTTTGATATGCTTGATAAGTTAGCTGATAAGCCTGTGCAGACAATTGTAGATATTCTTCCTAATGTAGTTTACTTTATGGAAAGTGGCTCATTGGAGAAATGTATATCTAATCTTCTTCTGCCAATAACCTCAATACTCAACAGAGTTCCGGGCGTTGTTGATTTCAATTTAGATACAACCGAGCTTACAAAAAGCCTTGAATTAAATGCTTTAATGTCATCTTTGCTTAAAGACTCAGGTATTAAGATGCCTGAATTTGATGTTAAAACCCTTGCCTCTCTTGGTACGGCTACTCAGAAGGTGAGTAAGAGCGTTATCGGTGGCGAAAAAGTAAAATACACCTATATTGAGGCGGATAGAGAAGCAATAATTCTTTCACTTCTCAAACTTGTTGCAAAGCTTCTTAAAACACCGGGAAATGAAACTCTCCTTATGGGTTCAATGGGCTCAGGCGGAAATATGAATTTTGATACATCTTCAATGACCGCTCAGTTTGAAAGTATGAGCGAAGATGAATTTATTGAATGGCTCTACAACCTTTTCTTTAAAGAAAGAGTTCAGTTCGAAATAGTTCAAGGTGAAGATTATTCACCAACAATTATATATAAGCCTGCCGAAAAGGATTATACAGCGTTATATATAATTTCAGGTTATTTAGGTCTTTGTGCTATAGTTGGCGTGATTTTCTTTATTAACAGAAAAAGACTCTATGGCGACGCGGAGGATTAATTATGTTAGTTTTAAAAAATATAGTTAAAGATTATGTAACGGGTGATACCACCGTCAGAGCCCTTAAGGGTATTGATATCAACTTCCGCGAAAATGAGTTCGTTGCAATTCTTGGTCCGTCGGGTTGCGGTAAAACAACCATGCTTAATATTATCGGAGGCCTTGACAGGTACACAAGCGGCGATCTTTTTATAAACGGAAAATCAACAAAGTTTTTCAGTGATGCTGATTGGGATACCTACAGAAACCACTCAATAGGTTTCATTTTTCAGAGCTATAATCTTATTCCTCATCAGACTGTTTTATCTAACGTAGAGCTTGCTCTCACTCTTTCAGGTGTTTCTAAAAAGGAGCGCCGCCAGAGAGCAATTGATGCCCTTAAAAAGGTTGGTCTTGAAGAGCAGATTTATAAAAAGCCTAATCAGATGTCAGGCGGCCAGATGCAGCGTGTTGCAATTGCACGTGCTCTTATAAACGACCCGGATATTCTTCTTGCTGACGAACCTACAGGCGCTCTGGATAGCGAAACAAGCGTTCAGATTATGGAGCTTCTCAGAGAGATTGCAAAAGAGAAGCTTATCATAATGGTTACCCATAACCCTGATCTTGCAGACGAATATGCAAACAGAATTATCCGTTGCCTTGATGGTGAGGTTATTGATGACTCTAACCCATATAACCCTGAGGTTATAGACGAAAAGCGTCAGCAGGAGAAAAAAGAAAAAGCAGACGCTAAGGGTAAAAAATCAATGTCCTTTGGTGCCGCGTTTAACCTTAGTATAAATAACCTTCGCACTAAAAAGGCGCGTACCTTCCTTACCTCCTTTGCAGGTAGTATAGGTATTATCGGTATTGCTCTTGTGCTTGCTCTTTCCAATGGTATTCAGGTTTATATTGACCATGTGCAGGAGGATATGCTTCTTTCTTACCCGATGACTGTGGAAAGGCAGACTATGGATATCAGTAGTATTATGACTACTATGACAGGTATGGGTGGTCTGACGGTTGATGCTGAAGAAGACGGAAATATTTACGTTAACGAATCTTTTATGAAGATGGTTAACTCCTTTATTTCCGAAGCTACATCAAATAACCTTGATAACTTCAAACAGTATATTGTTGATAATCAGGAAGCCTTTGATGAGGTTTGCAACGATGTTCAGTATAAATACAGCACACCTCTTAACATATATAAAGCTGATACATCAGATGGAGTTGTAAAGGTTAATCCGAGTAATATTATGGATTATATGAATATGGGTGGAGACGCCGGTGGTATGATGGATATGAGTGCTGCTATGAACACCATGACCCAGACCTTCAGCGTATGGCTTGAGCTTATCGGTGACGAACCTCTTATGGATGCTCAATACGATATAATCGCAGGTAAAATGCCTGAAAAATACAATGAGGTTGTTCTTATTGTTGACGGTAACTATCAGATAAACGAGCTCGTTGTTTATGCTCTCGGTCTTAAAGACCAGGCAATGTTCGGCAAAGAAATGATGGCAGCTCTTGCAAGTGGCGAAACAATGGATACTGAGTCTGTTTCAAAATATTCATATGATGAAATTCTTGATATGGAATTCAGCCTTGTTTTAAGCGCAGATTACTATAAAAAAGACGCTAAAACAGGTCTTTGGGTTGATAACAGCGAGAACTCACTTTATGTTAAAAACCTTGTAGACAATGGCGAGAAAATCAAAATCGTTGGTATTTTAAAGCCGGATGAAAACAACACGCTCTCAATCGGTACAGGTGGTATCGGCTACAGACGTGAACTTATGGATTTTGCCATAAACGAAACAGCAAAAAAACAGATTGTTGTTGAACAGCTTGCAGACACTACTCGCGATGTTATAACAGGCTTTGAGTTCTCTAACCTTACAGTTAATGATTTTGATTTAGCTGATGTTGACTTGAGTATAATCGATTATAATCTTCTTGATTTCAAGCCGTTTATGTCAATGGCAGAGGGTATGGATTTAGCTGATGTTGATATGAGCAATATGGCGGCGATGTTCGGTTTTGATAATATGAGCGAGCTTCAGAAAAAGCTTATGGAGGGCTTCCTTTCTGATGACCAGGTTTTAGCTCTTAAACAGGCCTATGTTGATACACTAGCCTCGAAAAGCTCTCTTGAAGGCACACTCCAGAAAATAGGTTTTTCTACCTTTGAAACACCTTCAATTATTTGCTTTTATCCTAAGAACTTTGAAGCAAAGGAGAAGCTTGCTGAGCTTATAAATTATTATAATGATAATGTTGCAAAAGACGGTCATGAAGAAATGCAGATTAAGGTCTCCGACTATATCGGTGTGCTTATGGGCAGTATTACAACTATTATTGATGTTGTAACATATATACTCGTTGCCTTTGTTGCAATTTCTCTTGTGGTTTCTTCTATAATGATTGGTATTATTACCTATATTTCCGTTCTTGAAAGAACAAAAGAAATTGGTATTCTCAGAGCAATCGGTGCCTCAAAGAAGGATATTGCACGAGTGTTCAATGCGGAAACAACGGTTGTTGGTTTAGGTGCAGGTATCATTGGTATATTGTCTACTTTGGTACTCGAAATACCTATAAACCTCCTCCTGAAATATGCAGTTAAAATTCCTGCTCAGGCAGAGCTCCCTGTTGCAGGCGCAATAGCTCTTATTATAATTAGCGTAGTGCTCACTCTTATTGCCGGTCTTGTTCCGTCAAGAATTGCGGCAAAGAAAGACCCTGTTGAAGCGCTCAGAACAGAATAATGAAAAAGCCTCTTGCGTATGTCGCAAGGGGCTTTTAAGTTGAAAACAAAAAGAATATTTTAGGTAGAGCGCTTGACAATGTTTTTTCAGTATCATAGAATATTCCTATACTAAAAAGGATGGTATTTATATGAACAAAGTAATTAAAAATATTGCAATTGCTGCCGGTGTTACTGCAGGTGCGGCAGTAGGTTTTCATTTTTTGAACAAAAAACTTCATAAGGATGTTTGTATGATAGGTCATAGAGGCTATAGCTCCAAACATCCTGATAACACAGAGGCTTCCTTCCTTGGCGCAGTTGCCAACGGATCGGGCGGTATAGAGACAGATGTGCGTATTACCAAAGACGGCGTTTTTGTTGTTAACCATAACGACGAGGCAAAGTTTATTGATGGTACAGAGCTTCTTGTGGCAGAAGCTACATATGAAGAGCTTTCAGCAAAGCCACTCCTTAATATAAAAAGCGATGAGGTTGTTTATATTTGTACATTCCAAAGATACCTTGAAATTTGCCGTGATGCACATATGGTTTGTTTTATAGAGCTTAAAGGTGATTTTACAGATGAGCAGATTAATGAGCTTTTCACAATGGCTGATGAAATATACGACCTTTCAATGTGCTCACTTCAGTCGTTTGAATTTGAAAATCTTGTTAAGGCTCACAAGGCGTTCCCAAAATTACAGATAATGCTTACTTGGAGTAAAGATTGTGGCGATTATCACAAGTGCCTTGAATATGGCTTCGATATAGATTCCTATTATAAATCCATGACTCCTAAAATGGTTAAGGAATTCCACGATAAAGGCTTGAAGGTAGGCTTGTGGACAGCAAATGACATTATCTCCCTCAACTACTGCCGTGCTTTAGGCGTAGACTATATCGAGTCCGATGTTTTCGGTGGCTGATAAAACAAAAACTCCATCTGTTCTTTTCACAGAACAGATGGAGTTTTTTTATTAAGTGAATTATTCGCAAAGAGCTTTTGTATCTCTTGCAATTGCAAGCTCTTCGTTTGTTGGAACTACAAATGCGCGAACAGGGCAACCTGGCTTCGTAAGCTCAATTTCTTCGCCACGTACTTCGTTTGCCTTTTCGTCAAGCTCAATACCAAGGTATGAAAGGTTCTTAAGAACATCTTCACGAAGGTCAATGCAGTTTTCACCGATACCGCCTGTAAATGCAATAACGTCAACACCATTCATAGCAGCAATGTATGAACCGATATACTTACGAATCTGGTACCACTGAATATCACGTGCAAGCTTTGCTCTCTCGTTGCCTTCAACTGCAGCAGCCTTAACAGCTCTGTCGTCTGAGTGAACGCCTGAAACACCGAGAACACCGCTCTGCTTGTTCATAATCTTATCCATTTCATCAGGTGAAATGTTGTGCTTCTTCATAATATATGTGATAGCTGATGGGTCAACTGCACCGCAACGAGTACCCATTGCAAAGCCATCAAGAGGAGTAAGCCCCATACTTGTATCAAGAACCTTGCCGTCCTTAATAGCTGTAATTGAGCAACCATTACCAAGGTGGCATGTAATGAGCTTAATATCCTTAAGGTCTTTGCCAACGATTTCTGCTGTTCTGTATGCAACAAAGCGGTGAGATGTGCCGTGTGCACCATAACGACGGATGTGGTCTTCTTCATAATACTTATATGGAAGAGGGAAGAGATAGCTTGTAGCAGGCATTGTGCTATGGAATGCGTTGTCGAATACTGCTACCTGAGGAACGCTGTCGCCAAATACTTCGTTACAGCATTTGATACCTACAACGTGAGCAGGGTTGTGGAGCGGTGCAAGAGCGCTGAGGTAGTCAATCTTCTCAAGAACGTCATCATTGATAATAACGCTTTCTGTGAAAAGGTCGCCACCCTGAACAACTCTGTGGCCGATAGCGTTGATTTCTTCAAGAGAATCAATAACCTTGCAATCGCCAACTGTAAGAGCATCCTTAACAATGTTGAAAGCAACCTTGTGGTCAGGAATATCTACATATTCATCAAAGCTTCTGCCGTCAAATGTAGAACCTTTTGTATGGCTCATATCTGTAGCAATTGATTCGCAGATACCTTTTGCAAGAACCTTTTCGCCTTCCATATCAAAAAGCTGATACTTAAGAGAGGAGCTTCCGCAGTTAATTACGAGAATTTTCATTAATAAACCTCCAAATAAATGGTTAATATTCTAAATAAGAAATAAAAACCTATTATAATTGTGTAAAATATTTACCAAATAATAATTATATCACTAATTATCATTTTTGCAAGTAAAAAACAGATTTTATTGAAAGGAGAGGCATATGAATTTCGGTATTGTTGCAGAGTTCAATCCGTTTCACAACGGCCACAGATATATTGTGGATGAATTGAAAAATAATGGTGCAAATACTGTTACAGCAGTAATGTCGGGTAGCTTTGTTCAGCGTGGCGAGTGCGCTTGTGTTTCTCCTTATGAACGAACAAAAATGGCGTTGGAGAATGGCGTGGATCTGGTGCTTTCTCTTCCTGTGCCGTATGCAACTGCTTCTGCGGAAAGATTTTCGCAGGCTGGGGTAGATATTCTTTTCGCAACAGGTGTTATAAATGCTCTGGGCTTCGGCTCCGAATGTGGCAATAAAGAGCTTATTCTTGAATGTGCTAAAAGTCTTTTAAATCCTGAAATTGACGAGTATATAAACAAATACCTTGATGAAGGCGTATCTTATCCTGATGCGCGTCAGAAAGCTCTCTGCGAAATGTGTTCAGCAGATATAGCATCTGTTATCGCAACACCTAACGATATTTTAGGCGTTGAGTATACGAAAGCTATTCTGCACAGAAATTATAAAGCAGATATTTACCCAATAAAAAGAATTGGTGCGAGCCACGATTCAACCGAATTTTCCGAGAACATCTGCTCTGCATCTGCAGTGAGAGAGCTTCTCAAAAATAAAGAAAATGCTTCACGCTTTTTACCTGAAGAAACCGCCTCAATTCTTAATGAAACGATAAATAGCGGTAAAGCGCCTGCAGAATTTAAAAATACGGAAGACGCGGTGTTGTATAAGCTTCGTACAATGAGTGTTGAAGATTTTTTTTCTCTTCCTGATGTAAGCGAAGGGTTGGAATACAGAATATTTTCCGCCGTTCGTTCATCAACCACAGTTGATGAAATACTTGAAAAAATCAAAACAAAGAGGTATACTCATTCAAGGCTAAGAAGAATAATTCTTTGTGCATTTCTTGGTGTTACAAAGGAAGACGTAAGTAAGCCTGTTCCTTATATGAGGGTGTTAGGCTTTAACAACAAGGGAGCACAACTTTTAAAAGAAATGAAGAACACCGCCATCCTTCCTGTTGTTACAAAATCTTCAGATATAAAAACTCTCGGTACAGATGCCCAAAGGTTATTTGAATTGGAATGTAAAGCAAGAGATATGTTCTCTCTTATGTTGCCGGTTGCAGATGTTTGTGGCAAAGAAATGACAGATAAAATAATTGTAAAAGGATAAATTTATGGATTTAATCGTAATTGGTGGCGGTGCAGCCGGTCTTATGGCGGCAGGTACCGCGGCGCAAAACGGCTTGAAGGTTACACTTTTTGAGCGTAACGAAAAATTAGCACGTAAGGTTGCTATTACAGGTAAGGGAAGATGTAATGTTACAAATAATTGTCCTCTTCTCAACGACCTTATAGCAAACGTACCTGTCAATGGCAGATTCCTTTATGGTGCTTTTTCGAGATTTACAACAGACGATACAATAGACTTTTTTGAAAAACTTGGTGTTCCTCTTAAAATTGAGAGAGGTAACAGGGTTTTTCCTGTTTCTGACAGGGCGCTTGATATCGTAGACGCCCTTAATAAGTTTATTACTGTAAACGGTGTTAAAAGAAAAACTGCACGTGTAACTGAGCTTATTATTGAAGATGGTGCTGTAAAGGGTTGTATAACTGAAGGTGGCTCAAAGCATTTTGCTGATAATGTGCTTATTGCAACAGGCGGTAAGTCTTATTCCGCTACAGGCTCAACAGGCGATGGCTATGCTTTAGCACAACAGGCGGGGCATACAATTACCGATTTGAAGCCGTCTCTTGTTCCTCTTGAATGCCACGAGGGTTGGTGCACCGATGCGCAAGGTCTTTCCCTTCGTAATGTGGAAATTCAGGTTGAAGATACCAAAACCTTCAAAACTGTTTACAAAGATATGGGCGAAATGCTCTTTACCCACTATGGTGTATCAGGTCCAATGATTCTTTCCGCTTCTTCACATATGCGCAATATGGAGAGAGGAAGATACGTTATCCATATAGATTTCAAGCCTGCTCTTACTCATGAACAGCTTGATAAACGCTTGCAAAGAGATTTGCTTGAATGCTCAAACAAAAATCTTTTCAATACACTTTCCCTTATGTTACCTCGTAAAATGATTCCCATTGTTGTTAAGCTTTCAGGTCTTAACGGCAACACAAAATCAAATCAGGTAACAAAGGATATGAGAGAGTCTCTCGTATATCTTCTTAAGGATATTCGTCTTACCGTAACCGATTTCAGACCTCTTGAAGAAGCAATTATTACTTCAGGTGGTGTAAGCGTTTCAGAGATTGACCCTAAAACAATGAAAAGTAAGATTGTTGATGGTCTTTACTTTGCAGGTGAGGTTATAGACGTTGATGCCTATACAGGCGGATTTAATCTGCAGATAGCATTTTCTACGGGCAATCTTGTTGGAAACTCAATATAACGGAGGATTAATTATGATAAACATAGCAATTGACGGCCCTGCAGGAGCAGGCAAAAGCACAATCGCAAAAACAGCGTCAAAGGAGCTTGGCTACATATATGTAGATACAGGCGCTCTTTACCGTACAGTGGGTCTTAATGCTTTAAGACTTGGTAAGGATACAAAAAGTGAGGCAGAGGTTGTTCCTACTCTTGAAAATCTTCAGGTTTCCCTTCGTTTTGTTGATGGTGAACAGAGAGTTTTCCTTGGCGATGAAGATGTTTCCACAGCTATTCGTCAGAACGAGGTTTCTATGGCAGCATCAAACGTATCTGCTATTCCTAAGGTAAGAGAGTTCCTTTTTGATTTGCAGAGGGATATTGCTAAAAAGAATAACTGCATTATGGACGGTAGAGATATAGGTACAGTTGTTCTCCCTGATGCACAGATTAAAATATATCTTACTGCTTCTGCAGAGGCTCGCGCAGACAGGCGTTATAAGGAGCTTGTTGAAAAGGGTCAGGACGTTAATTATGACGATATTCTTAAAGAGATTGAGCTTCGCGATTATCAGGATATTCATAGAGAAATTGCTCCTCTCAAAAAGGCTGATGATGCTGTACTTGTAGATACAACAAAGCTTACTCTTGAAGAATCCATCGACCATATGCTCAGCGTTATAAGGGAGCGTATATAATGGCATCTGTTGTTTTAGCAGAAAAAGCAGGCTTCTGTTTCGGTGTAGACAGAGCAATAAAGTTAATAGAAAAATTAACTGCAGAAGGGAAAAAAGTTGCAACATTAGGTCCTATTATCCATAATCAGCAGGTTATTGATGATTTGGCCGGGAGAGGTGTTAAGGTTGTTGAATCTCCTGAAGAGGTTGAAGATGGTGCTATTCTTGTTTTGCGTACGCATGGAGTTACAAGAGATGTTCTCAACGCAGTTGAAAAATGCGGTTGCGAGTTTATTGATGCCGCTTGTCCATTCGTTAAAAAAATCCATAAAATAGTGCTTGATAATTCGTCGGAGGATGTTGTAACTCTTATCGCAGGCGACTGCAATCACCCTGAAGTTAAGGCAATAAAAAGCTGTGCCAAGGGCGAAAGTTTTGTGGTCGGGAATGCAGATGAATTAGAGGCTCTTGTTGAAAAATATCGTCTTTTGCGAGAAAAACAAGTGATTTTTGTTTCTCAAACAACTTTCAGCGTAAAAGAATGGAAAAAAACCATAAAAAAAGTAAATTTACTATGTACAAATGTAAAAATATTTGATACAATATGCAGTGCGACCGAAGAAAGACAAAGTGAGGCAGAAGCCTTGTCGCAGAACTGTGATGCAATGGTCATAGTTGGTGGCAGGCACTCATCAAACACGAGAAAACTTTTCAGCGTTTGCGAAAAAAACTGTCCGTCTTTTTTAGTTGAAACTGCAAATGAGCTTAACGGTATCAGGCTTAGCGGTTTTAACTGCGTCGGTCTGACTGCGGGTGCATCTACTCCCGCCGGTATTATAAAGGAGGTACTTGAAACCATGTCCGAAATTCTCAAGGAAAACAATATGATTGAGGAGGAAAGAGTGCTTGACTCTGCATCAGCTGAAGATTTTGATTTCGCAGCTGCTTTAGAGGAATCTCTCAGTAGTATGAACAGCGACCAGAAGGTTGTTGGTACAGTATTGAGCGTTTCTCCAACAGAGATACAGGTTGATATCGGCAGGAAGCAGACAGGCTATATTCCTTATAGCGAATATAGCAGTGACCCAAATGCAGATCCAAAAGCTGAACTCAAAGTTGGCGATACTCTTAACCTTATCATCATGAAAACAAACGATCAGGAAGGCGTTACAATGCTTTCCAAAAAACGTTACGATGCTATTGCTGCATGGGATGTAATCGTAAACGCAGAAGGAACAGATACCATTCTTGAAGGCGTTGTTACTGAGGTAATCCGCGGCGGTGTTATTGTTGTTTCTAACAATGCTCGTCTCTTTATCCCTGCTTCTCTTGCAACAGCAAGCCGTAACGATAAGCTTGAAGATCTTCTTAAGAAGACTGTTAAGTTCAAAGTTATTGAAGTTAACAAGCAGAGAAGAAGAGCAGTTGGTTCAATCCGTGCAGTTCTTAAAGAAGAAAGAAAAGAAGCAGAAGCAAAGTTCTGGGCAGAGGCTCAGGAGGGTGAAGTTCGTAAGGGTGTAGTTAAATCTCTTATGAAGTTTGGTGCTTTTGTTGACATTGGCGGCGTTGATGGTATGATTCATATTTCTGAGCTTTCATGGAGCAGAATTAAGGATCCATCAGAAGTTGTTAATGTAGGCGATGAGGTTGAGGTTACAATTAAATCTCTTAACCCGGAAAAGAAGCAGATTGCTCTTGGTTATAAGAAACTTGAAGATAACCCATGGGAAATCTTTAAGAGCAAGTATTCAGTAGGCGATGAAGCAGAGGTTGAGATTGCAAACTTTACAGATTTCGGTGCATTTGCTCATATCGTTGCCGGTATTGATGGTCTTATCCACATTTCTCAGATTGCAAACAAGCATGTTGCAAAGCCTGCAGATGTTCTTAAAATCGGCGAGAAGGTAACTGTTAAGATTACTGAAATTGACGAGGAAAGAAAGAGAGTAAGCCTTTCAATCCGTGCTCTTCTTCCTGAAGAGGAAGTAGCAGAGGCTCCAGCTGAAGAAGCAGCAGAGGCTCCAGTTGAAGAGGTTGCTGAGGAAGCTGCAGAATAATTTAAGTATTACGGTACATAAGCTGTAATCATAAGCCGTAGAAAGATTTCTTTCTACGGCTTATTTATCGAAAAAAGGAGGTGCAAATTTGTACTGTCATAACTGTCATAAAAGAAGTCCCGAAAATTTTCAGAATTGCGCGTATTGCGGTGCAAAGCTTGCGCCTGAAAAGAAAAAGCTTCCGTCAACATTCATAAAGAAAGATAGATTTAAATTTAAAGTTTCATTTAAAACCTTGGTTGTTGCTCTTCTCATTTTTGCTACGGTAATATCCGTTGCGGCAATTTTCACGGCAACTGTAACAGGTTCTAAGCCTGAAAAGGTGGTGCGCAATTTTATCCGCTCTGTACAGACTCAGGATGAAAAGCTTTTTTATTCTCTTTACGATGAAGGTATAAAGGAATATAAAAAAGAAAACAGGTATTACGGTGATGAGGAAACCTTTAAAAATATGGTTTTGCCTGTAAGTGAAAGCCATGAATTTTATAAAGAAAAATGTGGCGAAGACTATAAGCTTACTTATTCTATAAAAGAATTTCGAACTCTTGATGACGAACAGTTGCAGATGTTCACCGAAATGCTTGAAACCGATTTCTCATACATAAAGCTTCCTTCACGAGTAGATTTACTTTGCGTTGAAATTACCGCAAAAGGTGAAAAAGGCGAGTACAAGAGCGTTTATAATGACTTCTGGTGTATGAAAATCAAAGGTAAATGGTATAGAGTTGATAAAACTGTTTATACAGATTTCGAAAAAATTAAAACGACAGATTAACGCAAGTAGCGAAAAATCTGTCGTTTTTTATTATTTTTAGAAATATTTTATGTTTTATACAAAAAACGGACGGAATGTCAAAAAATATTTGACATTTTAACTATAGTGTGATATTCTTTATGTAAGAATATGGGATTATAGTTTATCGGGGTGATATTTTGGGCGGTATTAAACAGTCGGATTATTTGAATCTTGCTGATGACCGTCTCGCTCTTATGGCTCAAAGCGGTGATGAAGGCGCATTTAATGTCCTTGCCGCTCGTTATCTTAAGTTGAAATCCCGTAAAACAAATTCCACATACCTTGACGAAGAAGATTTTCTTCAGGAGAGTATGTTCGGCTTCTTAAATGCTGTGCGTACCTACAGCGAAGAAAAAGGTGTTCCTTTTAAAGCATATGCCGGTGTGTGTATGCGTAATAGTATGAATTCTGCCGCAGGCGGTCTTTCTAAGGAGATTCAGGCTGATGGCGATATGGAAGCTATCCTTGAAATAGGTACGGATGAAGACCCACTTAATAAGATAATTGGCAGCGAGCATCTTAACGAGGTTCTTAGTGCTTGCGAAATATCCCTTTCTAATCTTGAAAAAACAGTAGTTTTTTTCAAAGCAGGCGGTATGAGCTACGATGAAATCGGCAAAAAGCTTGGTATGGATTCCAAGGCTGTTGATAATGCTGTTCAGCGTGCACGAAAAAAATTAAAAAAGGCTTTAGCCGAGTGATCGGTTAATATAAATGTCCTCTTAGCTTAAAAGCAGAGCGTTGTTAGGTTTCGGAATTTTCCAAAACCTTTATACAAAAGGTGGCGGTGCAATTCCGTTAGAGGGCGATATCAAAAAATAGCGAGGTAGCAAAAATGTACGAAGACAAAACACTCATCTGTAAAGAGTGCGGCAACGAATTTATTTTCACAGCCGGTGAACAGGAATTTTACGCAGAAAAAGGCTTAGTTAACGAGCCAAAGAGCTGTAAGGCTTGCCGTGATGCACGTAAGGCAGCTATGAGAGGCGAGCGTGAAAAATTCACAGCAGTTTGTGCAGAGTGCGGCGGCGTTGCTGAAGTTCCATTCAAGCCACGCGAGGATCGCCCTGTTTACTGCAGCGAGTGCTTCAACAAGAAAAAAGAAGCAGAGGCTTAATTACATAATATATAATATAATGTAAAAAGCAAAACTCCTTGGGATGTCCCAAGGAGTTTTTATTTTTATCCTATAAACTTATCCATAAGAGTATATCCAATCTCAACAAAATTGCCTGTTGCTTTTGCAGTTTCCTCGTTGAAGGATTCAATGCTGTTATCCCTTGCTTTAGACTTCTGATAAATCATATATGGAACAGGGTCTGAAGCGTGGGTCATTGTAACAATAGGTGTAGGGTGGTCAGGGAGAACCATAATTTTATAGTCCTCATATTTTTCAAGATCAGGTAAAAGCTTTCCGAGAATTTTTTCGTCAATTATCTCAATTGCTTTAACCTTATTTTCGGGCTCGTTTCTGTGTCCGCATTCATCAGGAGCTTCAAGGTGAATATAAACAAAGTCCTTTTCTTCAAGCTCTTTTATAGCACATTCTGCTTTGCCGTCGAAGTTTGTATCTATGTAGCCTGTTGCACCTTCAACCTCGGGAGCTGCCATTCCTGCACACTTTGCAATACCTTTAAGAAGGTCAACTGCAGAAATAATAGAGCCGTCAACACCATATTTCTCCTTGAAATTTGAAAGACCGGGTTTTGTACCCTCACCCCAGAGCCAGATTGAGTTTGCAGGGCGCTTGCCCTCAGCAATTCTTTTCTTGTTTACGGGGTGCTCCATAAGAAAAGCGTAGCTTTCCTTCATCATATTTATAAGCTCTTTTGCATTTTCGCTTTTTGAAAGGTGCTCACCGATAACCTTGCCTGAAATATCGTGTGGAGGAGTCATTTTGCCAAGGTCTAATGTGCCACCGTGCCACACAAGGCAATGACGGTATGCAACACCGCCATAGAATTTATAAATATCGTTGCCGAAATGCTCTTCAACACTTTTAATGATTTCTCTTGCTTCCTCGGTTGAAATATCGCCTGCGCTGTAGTCAACCATTGTTTTGTCTTCGTAGCATTCTTCGTCTGAAAGTGTAACAAGGTTTGTGCGGAAGATGATATCGGTATCAAGCATATCAACACCAATACTGACTGCTTCAAGTGGGCTTCTTCCGGTGTAGCAGTCCTTAGGGTTGTAGCCTAAAACACTCATATTTGCAATATCACTGCCGGGCTTCAAGCCGTCACCAACAGTTTTTACAAGACCAACCTCACCGTTTCTTGCAAGGGTGTCAAGGTTTGGCTTGTGTGCCAGCTCCATAGGAGTTTTGCCGTTTAAGGCAGGAACGGGGTAGTCTGCCATTCCGTCATATAAAACAACAACATATTTCATAATGTTACCTCATTTTTTTATCTTTGATTATTATAATATAATATACAACTTTCATTGAGCCATTGTCAACAAAAAGGCTTGAATTATAAGGAAGATTAGAGTAAAATGTAATAGTAAATTTTCTTCAAAGGAGAATCATTATGAAATTACCAATTGCTATTCAGCTTTATTCTGTACGCGATGATATGGAAAAAGACTTTGTAGGCACAATTAAAAAAGTTAAAGAATTAGGCTACGAGGGCGTAGAGTTTGCGGGTCTCTTCGGCAGAACAGGCATTGAGGTTAAGGCTATCTGCGACGAAATAGGCATTATCCCTGTTTCTGCTCACGTTCCGTATTACGATATGCTCGAAAACCCTGAAGCAGTTCTTCAGGATTATAGAGATATGGGTTGTAAATATGTTGTAGTTCCATATCTTACAGAGGAGTGCCGTCCCGGTACAGAGGGGTGGGCAGCTACAGTTGAAGGTATCGGCAAAATTGGTGCGGCTGCAAAGACTATGGGTCTTTTACTTCTCTACCACAACCACGATTTTGAGTTCCTTAAAATTGATGGTGAATATGCTCTTGATATTCTTTACAACACAATTCCTGCAGATTTACTTCAGACAGAGCTTGACACCTGTTGGGTAAATGTTGGTGGAGAGGAGCCTGCTACTTATGTTGAGAAATACACAGGCAGAGCACCTATTGTTCACCTTAAGGATTTTGCAGGTCAGAAGGGTAACGGACCACTTTACAAGCTTATCGGCATTGAGGAAGACGAATCAGCTCAGAACGAAAACACCTTCGAATTCCGCCCTGTTGGCTACGGCTGCCAGAATTGGAAAAAGATTATTGATGCTTCCGAAAAAGCGGGTGCAAATTGGGTAGTTGTTGAGCAGGACGATCCATCAATGAATAAAACACCGATTGAGTGTGCAGAGATGAGTATTAATTACCTTAAAACTTTATAAAAATTATTGCCACCATTCAAATTCACTAATTTGAATGGTGGCGTTTTTTTTATTTCAACACTATCGACTCGGCAATTTCTACCATATCTTCTCTTTGAAAGCCTGCAAATATGAAGCTGTAGCTACAGTATATATCATCTTTGGGCTGTAGGCTTATAATGTATCTGTTTCCTATGTCTTCATGGAAGCCTGACCAACCCCAGCCTCGCAAGCTATCGTTTTCTGCGTGGATGTAGTAATTTATGCCGGGAGAGCCATATGGCATAATATTGGTAAATAAAGCAAAGTAGGTGTACCACATAGCAAATTCCTTAGGGTTTAAAGGAACTCTGTGGTCTGTCCAGCTTTCAGTTTCTCTTGCGTGAAGGAGAGTTGAGTACAGCTTGTTGTCGTGTCCCATAGTATCAGGGTCAATGCCCATATATTCAACACCTTTTTTTATTATAGGGTTGAAATACGGGAATCTGTATCCTCCGTTACTGATACCAAATATACCGTTTTCCTCATAAAAGCTTTTTATGTTGTTTTTGTCTGTAGGCACATATGTGATATAAAGCTCTTTTCCGTCTTCAAAAGCAATTTTGTTTCCGGTTTCAATTTCTGTTGCGGTGTATTTACCGAGAGAGGCAGGTATGTAAATATCTGCATATTTACCTTGATAATTGGTGCTTTGCTTATTTGATACTTCTATATCAATCATACCGCAAAGAGAATATAAATAACCATCGTCACAATAGCTGTGGTATGCAGATTTTATGGGCGCAATAAGGTAGACGAGCAGGCCTACAACAAGAAGCACTGCCATTGTAATTGAAAGTGATTTAATGACTGCCTTTTTTTTGCCCTTTTTTATTCTTTTGCCTGCATTTTTAACTGCTAATTCAATATCAGTATCAACCTCAGGTGTTATTTCAGGTGAGTTTTGAAGCTTCACAAGCTCTGCTTCACAAATAGGGCATTCCTTGATGTGCTCTTCAACTGCATTGGTGCTTTCCTCACTGCACACATTATCTATGTAAAGGGGTAGTAAATCCTTTACTATTTGGCAAGTAAGCTTATCCATTATCATTCATCCTTTCTGAAATTTTTTGCTTTGATCTGTGGTATGTAACTCTTGCCCAGCTTTCTGTTTTGCCGAAAACCTCTGCTATGATATCGTAAGAAAAATCACCTAAGGTTTTCATATAAAACACCTCTTTATAAGGTGAGGGGAGCTCTGCGGCGTGTTTTAAAATAATTTTTATGTTATCCGTTTTTATAATGCTTTCTTCCACATTACAGTCAGCCGTCAGATTAAGAAAGCTGTCAATATTTTCTGTAGGCTTACGCCTTTTTGTGTTAACAAAAATATTGTGAGCAATTCTGCAAAGCCAGGTTTCGATTTTGCATTGATGATTAAATTTATCGTAGCTGTTTATTGCTTTGTAAAAAGTTTCCTGAGCAATATCCTCCGCAAGATTTTCGTCGAAGCAAAGAGAACGGGCGTAGTTTTTTACATATGGGTAATATTTACGGTAAATAAGCTCAATATCATCCAAAAAATCACGCCCCCTTCACATAGCCTTCCGACCGGTCGTATGTTAGACACACAAAAAGTATATTTGTTACAAAAAAATTTGTCATAGTTAAAATTCCAAAAAATTTTAACTATGACAAATAGGTTTTATCTGTTTAAAATAAGTTTTGTAAGCTCAACAGGCTCAACGATTGTGTCGCCCTTGTAAACTCTCATATTACCTGAGGCGATTTCGTCGATAAGAATAACCTCATCGTTGTTGTAACCGAACTCAAACTTGATATCCCAAAGGTCAAGGCCGATTGTCTTAAGGTCGTCAGCAATAATCTTTGTGATTTTGAGTGTCTGCTCCTTCATGCTTTCGAACATTTCTGGGCTCATAACGCCAAGTGCTGCAAGGCCTTCGCCTGTAACAAGCGGATCGCCCTTAGCATCGTTTTTGAATGTGCACTCAACGTAGCCACCTTCAAGAACTGTGCCGTCTTCAATGTACTCACCGTAACGACGGATAAAGCTACCTGTTGCAACAAGTCTGCAAATAACTTCAAGACCGTGGCCGAAAACCTTACCCGGAAGAACTTCCATTGTAGCGTTTTCAATATCAGCGCTTACGTAGTGAGTCTTGATGCCTGCTTCTTTGAGCATATCAAAGTAGTAAATTGATGTTTTAAGGTTTTCTTTACCGATACCGTCAATCTTAAGACCAACTGAGTTTTCACCTGGATCAAAAACGCCATCTTTACCTGTGCAATCATCCTTGAACTTAAGAAGAACATTACCGTTTTCAAGCTGGAAAACGTCTTTTGTTTTACCTTCGTAGAGTTTTTTCATAATAAATCTCTCCTTCAATTACTACTTTCGGTAGTTAATAAACTTTTATTACATATAGAATTTTAATGCTACGGTAAAAGAATGTCAAGAAAATTAAATCATTTTTTTTCTACTATAAAAATGTTCTAAAAATTTGTTATAAATAGGGCATTTTAAAAACAATTTTTTGTGTAAAATTTTAAAGGCTTCCGCCACAAAAGTGGTGGAAGCCCGATTTCAATCTTTGAAGGAATATTTCTCTGCGTATTCATAGTACTGTTGTACGAAATGCTCCTTGTCCTTTTTGATTTTCTTGCCTGATGCGTGGTGATTCATATTGTTATCCTTAGCATCAATTATGCAAAGAGCAATGTTTGAACAATGGTCAGATGTCCTTTCAAGGTTTGTTAATAAATCAGACCATACAAAACCTGCTTCAATAGTACATTCACCGCGTTGAAGCCTTCTTATATGGCAGTCTCTCAGGTACTCCTTGAGCTCATCAATAACCTGCTCAAGAGGTTCAACCTTAATTGCGGTTTCATAATCATTATTTACAAATGCATTGTATGAAAGCTGGAGGATTTCCTCTACCGCATTTATTATGTGCTTCAATTCTTTTTCTGCATCTGCTGTAAGGTCAATATTTTTTTCCTTAAGCTCTTCTGCGGATTCTACAATATTTACCGCGTGGTCTGAGATTCTTTCAAAATCACCTATAACCTTCAGAAGAGTTGCTGAAAGACGGCTGTCGCTGTCGCTTGTAGCGTGAGTGCTCAGCTTTGCAAGGAAGGTACCTAAGGTGTCCTCGTATTTGTCTGCAAGCTTTTCTGCCTTGCGCACCTTTTCTGCAATTTCTGAATCGTAATTATCAAGTAAAGAAAGGCTACGGTTATATGCCTTAAGCGTTGCAGTTGCCATTTGGTTTACGAGAATGTTACATTGGTCGAGAGCAATAGATGGTGTAGCAAGTAAGCGCTCGTCAATTTCAATTTTTTCTTCTTTTTCGTCCTCTGTTTGCGGAACAATTTTGAGAGAAAGTTTTTCAAGAAAACCTGCTGCAGGGTAGAGTATAAGAGTGCAAATAACATTAAAGCAGGAGTGCGCAACTGCAATTCCTAAGTGAGATGCGGCACTGTCAAGAAAAACGGGCTTTAAAATACTTGAAATAAGGCTGAATATTGAAAGGCAGACTATTGCGCCTATAATATTGAATGAAAGGTGAACAATAGCAACTCTCTTTCCGTTTTTATTTGCACCAAATGAGGAAAGAAGTGCAGTAACACAGGTGCCAATATTTTGACCCATGATAATAGGAATTGCCGCACCGAAAGAAACTTGTCCTGTAGCGGAAAGCGCTTGCAAAATACCAACAGAAGCAGAGCTTGATTGAATTACTGCAGTAAGCACAGCACCTACGATTACACCTAAAACAGGATTTTTAAATAAAGTGAAAAGCTGTTGGAATTCAGGAACATCTGCCAGTCCTTTAACTGCACCCGACATTGTGTCCATACCAAACATAAGTGTAGCAAAACCTAAAAGAATATTACCTGCGTCTTTTTTCTTGGTGGTTTTGCTTATCATAGTCATAGCAATACCTATAAGAGCTAACACAGGGGTGAATGATGTGGGCTTTAAAAGCTGTATAAATAAGTTATCGCTTGAAATACCACCAAGGCTAAGAATCCATGAAGTGATGGTAGTGCCTATATTAGCACCCATAATTATGCCTATTGATTGCTTTAGTGTCATTATTCCAGAGTTTACAAAACCAACTACCATAACAGTTGTGGCAGAGGAGCTTTGTATAATGGCTGTTACACCCATACCGGTAAAAAATGCCTTGAGCTTGCTTCCTGTAAGCTTACCTAAAAGTCCTTTAAGGCTTCCTCCGGCACGTCTTTCAAGAGACTCACCCATAAAATTCATACCAAAAAGGAATAAGCATAAACCGCCTATTAATTGTAGCGCATCAAAAATATCCATATTTCACCCCATGAAAATATAGTTTTTTACAGTTATCAGTATATATTAAACATAATGGTAATATCAATAAATTTTCGTAAGATTCACTTTACAAATTAACTGTTGAAAATTATGCAAAATCCATAACGAACAAATGTTCTTTTTGTTGCTTTGTTATATTGTTTTTTCTGTTGCGGTTTTGGTATACTATTTGAGGATAATTCAGAAAGGGGCAGATGTATGGAACGTACATATATTGCAATTGATTTAAAATCTTTCTATGCATCTGTAGAATGTGTGGAGCGTGGATTTGATCCGCTAAAAACAAATTTAGTTGTGGCTGACCCGACACGTACAGAAAAAACTATATGCCTTGCAGTTTCACCATCGCTTAAAAGCTATGGTATACCCGGCAGAGCACGTCTTTTTGAAGCGCTGTCAAAGCTTAAAGAGGTAAATACAAGCAGAAGATTGAAGTTACCAAACAAAAAATTTAATGGAAAATCTTTTCTTGATGAAGAGTTGAAAAACAATCCTGATTACGAAATTACCTTTATTCAGGCGCCACCAAGAATGGCGTTGTATATGGAATATAGCACAAAAATATACGGAATATATTTAAAATATATTGCCCCTGAAGATATGCATGTTTATTCTATTGATGAGGTTTTTATAGATGCTACCCATTACCTGAAAAAATACAAAATGACAGCTGGTGAGCTTGCCCGTACAATGATAAGCGATGTCCTCCAAAATACCGGTATAACCGCAACTGCAGGTATAGGTCCCAATATGTTTCTTTGTAAAGTTGCTCTCGATATTTATGCAAAGCATATTCCTGCTGATGAAAACGGTGTAAGAATTGCAGAGCTTAATGAGAAAACATACAGAGAGCTTATGTGGAGTCATACGCCCATTACAGATTTCTGGCGTATCGGCAAAGGTACTGCAAAACGCCTTGAAGCCCACGGAATGTATACTATGGGTGATATAGCTCTTTGTTCGGTTGGTGAGAAAAACTCTTATTATAATGAAGATTTGCTGTACAAAATATTTGGCGTTAATGCAGAGCTTATTATAGACCACGCATGGGGATGGGAGCCTTGCACCATTGAAGATATCAGAAGCTACAAGCCAACAAATAACAGTCTTACAACGGGTCAGGTTTTGCAGGAACCATATACTTACGAAAAAGCAAAGCTTATTGTCCGCGAAATGACAGAGCTTCTTGTTCTGGATTTGGTGGAAAAAGCCCTTGTTACAGACCAGATTGTTTTAACAATAGGCTATGATATTGAGAACCTTACCAATATCGATATAAGTCGCAAATATCGCGGAGAGGTTACAACTGACCATTACGGCAGAAAGGTGCCAAAACATGCCCATGGTACAGGTAATCTTCAAGGTTACACGTCATCAACTAAAGAGATTATGCAGGTTACAATGGACTTGTTTGACAGAATCATAAATGAAGAGTTGCTTGTGCGCAGAATCAATGTGGTGGCTAACCACGTTATTGCCGAAAAAGATGTTCCCGTACCCGAAGCGGTACAGCTCAGCCTCTTCGGTGATTATGGCGAAGAGCAAAAGAAAAAGGAGCAACGTGAAAACAATCTGCAAAAAGAAAAAAATATGCAAAAAGCGGTTATAACAATCCGTAATAAGTTCGGTAAAAACGCAATCCTTAAAGGAATGAATTTCAAAGAGGGTGCAACAACAAGGGAGCGAAACCGACAGATAGGAGGCCACAAGGCATGAACGAAAAGTATAAAGATATTATAGATTTGCCTCATCATCAATCTGCAAAGTATCCGCGTATGTCTATGGTAGAAAGGGCTGCTCAGTTTGGCTCCTTTGCAGCGCTTACGGGTCATAGCGACGCCATAAAAGAGGAAGCGCGCCTTGTGGATGAAAAAGAAGAGCTTAACGAAGAGCAGATTGACGACCTTAATTCGAAGCTTTTGTTTATATGCGATAATATCCAATGTAAGCCTCAGGTAACTGTAACATATTTCGTGCCTGATGAAAGGAAGGATGGCGGAGCATACGTAACTTGTATATGCCGTGTAAGGCTGGTTGACCTTAACGAAAGGGTATTGATTACGGTGGATAAAAACACCATAAAAATTGATGATATTCTGAAGATAACGGGTGTGTAAAGGCACCTGTTATTTTTTGTTTGAAATATTGCTAAAAACTTGTGATTAAAACGGAGGTAATTTGTGATTTTTATCATTGATAAAACAATGTAAAAGGAGTAAAATTTAGCCTATAAAGATGTTTTAAAAAATATAAAGGAGAGTGGCAGATGATAGCCCTCGTTTTTTGTGCTGTTATAGGTGCGTTACAAACCGTGCTTCTCAGCGTAGTGCTTAAAGGTGCTTTGGGTGGAAAAATGAAGGAAACGCTTGTTGCTTTTCTTCTTAAGTTTATAACTTATAGCATAGGTTTTGCTGTTTTATACTTTTTCTTTTTAGACCATATTTATTATGCTGCCGCAGGATTTATTGCCGGTGTGATTATTTCTGTCTGCATAGTTGCGCTGAAAAGCAAAAAGGGAACAGCAAAATCTGAAGATGAAAATAAAGGAGATGATGCGAATGGGAGCAGCTGAACTGATAAAAATCGGTATAAGTGCGGTAGTCTTTGCATTAAGCCTTGTAGGTAACATTCACTTCAAAGGCTTACTGAAAAATGCTGATAAAGACGAAAATCTTAAAGTGTTTAAAAAACTAAAACGCAAAAAAACACTGTGCTTTTCAGGTGTTATTATAAGCATTTGGTTTGCCATAGGTGTTTTTGTTACCTGGTTTTCAGGTAAAAAGAGCGGTCTTCACATAGAATTTTCAATGTTCGGTGAAAGGTCAGGTGTGGAGCTTTTCGGCTTCAACCTTTCTGAAACAACGATTATAACAGTTGTAATTGTTGCTATAGCATCTGTTCTTTGTGTGCTTTTCAGATTTCTTGTGTTCCCGAAATTTACTGAAGAACCCAAAGGCTTGCAGAATGTTATGGAAATATGCGTTGAAGCAGTAGAAAACTTCTGCATAACAGCAACAGATAAAAAAGCAGGTAAAAGTCTGGCACCTTATATGTTTACCGTTGCAATTTATCTTATACTCAGCGCAGCAACAGAGCTCTTTGGCTTGAGAGCACCAACATCAGACCTTGCAGTAACATTCTCTTTAGGTCTTATAACCTTCTTTCTTCTTAACTATCACGGATTTAAAAAACTTGGTTTTGGAGGAAGACTTAAATCAATGGGCGGTGCAGTTCCTGCAATGAGACCGATTATGATTCCGCTTAAGATTGTAAGCGATATAGCGGTTCCGTTATCACTTGCTTGTCGTCTTTTCGGTAATATGCTTGGCGGTATGATAGTTATGGAGCTTCTCAAAGGTGCTCTTGGCGGATATGCCGCAGGTATTCCGGGTGTGGCAGGTCTTTATTTCAACCTGTTCCACCCACTTATTCAGGCGTATATATTCATCACGCTTTCCCTTACCTTCATTGATGAAGCTATGGAAAGTCCTGAAGAACATAAAAAAGAAAATTAAATTTGATTTATATTTTGGAGGTAATTTATTATGGCAGCAGCAGTAGCAATGCTCGTAGCACTTGGCGCAGGTTTCGGTATGTGTTATGCAACATCAAAGGCAGTAGAGGCAGTAGCGCGTCAGCCTGAAGCAGCAAGCAAAATTCAGACAATTCTTCTTTTAGGTTGTGCCCTTGCAGAATCAACAGCAATTTATGCTTTCGTTGTGGCACTTATTCTTTCAGCAAAATAAGGAGAAAAAATCATGCTTGAATCTTTAGGTATAACAAAGGATTTAATTGCCGATATCATAATAAATATCGGTAGCATAGTTGTGCTTTTTGTTATAGTTAAAAAGCTTGCTTACAAGCCTGTTAAAAAGTTTATGGATGAACGTACAGCTCGCGTGATGGCAGAAAAATCACAGGCAGAGTCTCTTAATGCGGAAGCTCAGGAGCAACTCCAGAAATATAACGCTCTTTTAACTGAATGCGAAACTGCTAAATCAGAGGCAATAAAAGAAGGCGAAATGCAGGCTCACAAGGAATCTGAAGAGATTATTGCAAATGCGAAGAAAACAGCAGAGGAAATTGTGAACAAGGCAAATGTAAAAGCTCAGGAAAAGTACAACAGAGCAATTGAAGAAGCTAATGATTATATTGTTAACCTTACAATTGATGCTTCTTCATATCTTCTCAAAAGAGAAATTACAGATGAAGATAACAAAAAAATAGTTGAGGAATTCCTCAAATCGGCAGACGGTGATAAAAATGCGTGAGGCAATTATTAAAACCGCCCGCAATATGAGTGATGAAACATACGATATGCTTTGTAAAGGCGTGAGTGAGAAATTCGGCTCGGATATACAGTTTGAGCGAGTTTTTGATGAAACTCTTGTCGGAGGTTTTGTGCTTAAGCTTGATGGCATTGTGTACGATTACAGTGTACGTACTCAGCTTAAAAACCTCAAAAAGCATATTTTGGATTGAAAGGAAAGTTTTAAATGTCCAACGATATTTATAAAACAAAAAGTGAATATCTGAAGCAGAAGTTAGAAAGCTTTACCTTTGAGCCAATTGTGTATGATTACGGTACTGTTAAATCGGTGGGCGATGGCGTTGCTCGTGTTGAAGGGCTTCAGAACCGCGTTTACGGTGAGCTTCTTGAGTTTAAAGATGAAGTTTTCGGTATGGCGCTTGACCTTGAAGAAAATGGTGTTGGCGCTGTGCTTTTTGATAGTGCAGATTCCGTAAAGGTAGGGGATAGCGTAAGAGGTACAGGCAGAGTAGCAGAAATACCTGTAGGTAATGCTCTTTTAGGTAGGGTAATTGACCCTATAGGAAGAGCGCTTGATGGTAAACCTCTTGAGGTACGAGAATCTCTTCCTGCAGAGAGACCTGCTCCTACTATCATAGAGCGTCGCCCTGTAAAAACACCTCTTCAGACGGGTATTCTTGCTATCGACAGTATGGTGCCTGTAGGCAGAGGTCAGCGTGAGCTTATAATCGGCGACAGGCAAACAGGTAAAACTTCTATAGCTCTTGATGCAATATTCAATCAGAAAAGCACAGATGTTATCTGTGTTTATTGTGCTATAGGTCAAAAGGCATCTAATATAGCTCACGTTATAGAGCAGTTAAAGAAAAATGGCGCTATGGATTATACAGTTGTTGTAGCATCCACCGCGTCTGACAGCCCTGCAACACAGTACCTTGCACCATATTGTGCTTGCTCTGTTGCAGAAGGCTTTATGAATATGGGTAAAGACGTGCTTGTGGTATACGATGACCTTTCAAAGCACGCGGTAGCATACCGCGCAATGTCCCTTCTTCTTCACAGACCACCCGGAAGAGAAGCATACCCGGGTGATGTTTTCTATCTTCATTCAAGGCTTCTTGAAAGAAGTGCCTGTATGAGCGAAAAATTAGGCGGTGGCAGTATTACAGCCCTTCCTATTATCGAAACAATGGGCGGTAATATTTCTGCATACATTCCAACCAATGTAATTTCAATTACAGATGGTCAGATATATCTTGAAACCGAGCTTTTCCATAGCGGTATAAGACCGGCTGTAAATACAGGTCTTTCTGTTTCCCGTGTTGGCAGAAGCGCTCAGCACGATGCTATGAAAAAGGTTTCAGGTACTTTGAGAATTGAGCTTTCACAGTATCGTGAAATGGCAGTTTTCACTCGTTTCGGTAGCGATGTTGATGAATCTACCGCAAAACTTCTCAGACGCGGTGAATGCCTTACCGAGCTTCTTAAGCAGGGTAAGGGTGAGCCGATGAGTCTTTTTGAACAGGTGGCAACGCTTCTTGCATATAAGCTTGATGTGTTTGAGAATGTACCTGTTAAAAAGGTTAAGTCAACAGCAAAAGAACTTCTCGGGGAGCTTTATAAAACATGTGGTGATTTTGTAACTGAAATCAACGAAACAGGAAAACTTACAGATGATGTTGAAGAGCAGATGAAGCTATTTATGTTGAATTTTAAGGAGAACCTTAAATGAGCAGTGTAAATGAAATAAAGCAACATCTCAAGGCGGTAGAGCAGACTAGGCAGATTACGAATGCTATGTATCTTCTTTCTACATCCCGAATGAAAAAGGCAATGCAGCATGTGGAGTTCAATCTTTTTTACTTACAAAGATTAAGAGCTACAATGAAGGATATTTTGTCCAAAACCAAAAATAACGATCTGACAAACCGCTTTATTGAAGATAATAAAAAAGGTTCTGCAGTTTTTGTTGTAGTTACATCTGATAAAGGTCTTTGCGGTGGCTATAACTCGGCTGTTGTAAAACTTGCCATGGAAAAGTTATCGGAGTATCACGACTATCCGATTGTTATTTCCTTGGGTATTGCAGGAGATAAAATGCTCAGGGATAAAGGTATTGTTCCTGTTTATTCCTGGTATGGTGCATCTCAGCATCCAACCCTTAACCTTGCGAACCAGGTAGCAGAAAAGCTTATTGGTCTTTATCTTACAGATGATTTCCATGAGGTTTATGTTGTTTATACAGAATTCCATTCTGCTGCAGTACAGGAGCCAAAATGTGTGCGACTTCTTCCTCTTCTCAGGCGAGATTTCCTTGATGTTGAGCGCGAGGGCGATAAAACTGCAGAAATGATTTTTGAGCCCTCAATAGATGTTGTGTTTGACCAGCTTGTTTATCAATATGTTACAGGCTTTATGTTTGATGTGTTTATGCAGTCGTCAGCAAGTGAGAATATAGCAAGAATGAATGCTATGCAGAGCGCTACGCGTAATGCAGACGATATGATAAAGCATTTATCTACAGAGCTTAATGCTGCGCGACAGCTTCAGATTACAAACGAAATAACAGAAATTTCTGCCGCAGTTGAAATGGGCGGAATATAAGAGAGTGTTTATTTATGAACAGTAAATATAACGGAACAGTAGTAAGAATATCAGGTCCTGTTGTTGATGTCAGGTTCGATGGTAAGCTTCCTCCTATAAATTCTCTTCTTTTTATAGAAGGTGAGGAAAAACACCTTGAAGTGGCTATGCATATCAGTATGGATACAGTTCGTGCCATTGCCCTTGAGGCAACGGAAGGCCTTTCTTGCGGTCTTTCAGTTGTTTCAGATGGTGAGGGTATAACAGTTCCTGTAGGCGACGAGGTAGTCGGCAGAGTGGTTGATGTTCTTGGCAGAGCAATTGACGGCAAAGGTGAAATAGTAGCCTCAAAGAAGCTTCCTATTCACCGTAACGCGCCTGCTCTCAGCGAGCAGAAGCCCGCCACTGAGGTGCTAGAAACAGGTATTAAGGTTATAGACCTTCTTGTGCCGTATACAAAGGGCGGTAAAATCGGTCTTTTCGGTGGCGCAGGTGTAGGTAAAACAGTTCTTATTATGGAAATGATTCATAATATCGCTGTAAACCACGGTGGTTATTCTGTTTTTACCGGTGTTGGTGAGCGTAGCCGTGAGGGCAACGAGCTTATGAGCGATATGGAGAAAAGCGGCGTTATCAACAAAGCTATTCTTGCCTTTGGTCAGATGAATGAGCCTTCAGGTAGCCGTATGAGAGTTGCTCTTACAGGTCTTACAATGGCTGAATATCTGCGCGACGAAAAAAATCAGGATGTTCTTCTTTTTATAGATAATATTTATAGATATGTTCAGGCAGGTAACGAGGTTTCTGCACTTTTAGGCAGACTTCCAAGTGCAGTTGGTTATCAGCCGACTCTTGCCAATGAGTTGGGTTCTCTTGAGGAGCGTATTGCCTCTACTCAGAACGGCTCAATTACGTCTGTTCAGGCAGTTTATGTGCCTGCTGACGACCTTACAGACCCTGCTCCTGCAACAATTTTTAATCACCTTGATGCAACTACAGTTTTATCAAGAGGTATTGCGGAGCTTGGTATTTACCCTGCAGTTGATCCGCTTGAATCTTCAAGCCGTGCTTTAGAGCCGGAAATAATAGGTGAGTTGCATTATTCTGTTGCAAGAAAAGTGCAGGAATGTTTACAGAGATATACAGAGCTCAGAGATATTATTGCAATTCTCGGTATGGAAGAACTTTCCGAAGAGGATAGAGCAATAGTTTACAGAGCACGTAAAATACAGAAGTTCCTTTCTCAGCCAATGAATGTAGCAGAGGGCTTCACAGGTGTAAAGGGTAAATTTGTACCTCTTTCAGAAACCATTGAAAGCTTCCGTCAGATTGTAGAGGGCGAAGCGGACGATATTCCTGAAGCCGCTTTTTTTATGGTTGGCGGTATAGGCGAGGCTCGCGAAAAAGCAAAAACACTTTGATTTATACTTAGTATTTACGAAAGGCGGTGGCTGAATGTCAGAATTTATACTTGAAATGTTTACTCCCGAAAAGCAGTTCTTTTTAGGTAAAGCAGAGTCTTTTGTTTGCACTCTTGCAGATGGTGAGCTTTGTGTGCTTGCAGGGCATCAGCCGTTGCTGGCAGCTCTTTCTCCCGGTGAGGTTCGTCTTAAGGTTAACGGTGAGGTCAAAAGAGCATATGTTGCTGATGGCTTTATGGAGGTTCGTCCTGACCATGTAATGGTTTTCTCTCATATATGCGAGTGGCCTGAGGATATTGACGAGGCACGCACAAGAAGAGAGATAGAAAAAGACCGTGAACAGCTCAGAAACGCTGAGAGCCTTTCTGAACATCGTAAAACTGAAATTGAACTTCAGCGCATGATGGCAATGCTTAAAGTTAAAAACAAGAAGAAATAAGGAAATAATTTATGCAAAAACTTCAACCAAAACTTTTTTCAGCTTTGAAAAAATATTCAAAAGAACAGCTTGTTAAAGATATTACCGCCGGTTTTATAGTTGCAATTATTGCCCTTCCGCTTTCAATTGCTTTGGCTCTTGCTTCCGGAGCTACTCCTGAGCAAGGTCTTTATACAGCAATTGTGGCAGGTTTTGTTATATCCTTTTTAGGCGGTAGCCGAGTACAGATTGCAGGTCCTACTGCTGCCTTCGCTTCTATCGTTGCAGGCATTATAGCAACAAACGGATTTTCGGGGCTTGTAATTGCTACGATAATGGCAGGTATAATACTCATTTTAATGGGTGTTTTCAAATTGGGTAGCCTTATTAAGTTTATTCCGTTTACTATTACAACAGGCTTTACATCAGGTATTGCGGTAACTATTTTAATCGGCCAGATAAAAGATTTTTTCGGTCTTACATTTACTGAATCTCCTATTGAAACAATCGATAAAATAAAAGAAATTGTATCAAGCTTTGGAACAATAAATATACAATCGGCTATTATCGGTGGCGTAACGCTTTTAATTCTTGTGTTACTTCCCAAGGTGCTTAAAAAGATTCCGCCATCACTTATTGCTATACTGGTAGCGGCGCTCCTTGTTAAGTTCCTTGATTTGAATGTTCTTACGATAGGAGACCTTTACGAGATTTCTTCAAAGCCACCAATGCCAAGCGTTCCCGAATTCTCTTTCGAAACAGTAAAGGCTGTTGTGCCCGATGCATTCACAATTGCTATTCTTGCGGCAGTTGAAAGCCTTCTTTCCTGCGTTGTTGCAGATGGTATGATAGGTAGCCGTCACAATTCAAATATGGAGCTTGTTGCTCAGGGCGCAGGTAATATCTGCTCTGCGCTTTTTGGCGGTATCCCTGCCACAGGTGCCATTGCAAGAACTGCAGCAAACATAAAAAACGGGGGCAGGACTCCTGTTGCAGGTATGGTGCATGCAGTTGTGCTTCTCTTGGTGCTTTTAGTTCTTATGCCTCTTGCTTCATATATACCAATGCCTGCAATTGCGGCAATTCTTTTCGTTGTTGCATACAATATGAGTGAATGGCGCGAATTTGTGCACATCTGCAAAAAATCACCCAAGAGTGATGTTGTTGTGCTTGTATCTACATTTGTTTTAACAATAGTTTTCGACCTTGTTGTAGCTATTTGTGTAGGTATTGTGCTTGCAACACTTCTGTTTATGAAGCGTATGAGCGATGAAACAAGTGCATACGGCTGGAAGGAAATTGACGAAGCCACAGATGATGAAAACATAAACCTTAAGGAAATTCCCGAAGGTGTTGCAGTGTTTGAAATCACAGGTCCTATTTTCTTCGGTGCGGCAACTAAAATTTCAGATGCAATCATTTCTCACGATAAACATAAAAAGGTACTTGTTCTCAGAATGAGAAGTGTGCCTGCAATTGATGCTACAGGTATACATGCTTTTGAAGATGTATTGAAAAGCCTTGAAAAGAAAGATGTTAAGCTTGTTATTTCTCACGCCAACGAGCAACCTCTTAAAACACTAAAAAAATCGGGTATATATAAAAAAATCGGAGCAGAAAATTTCTGCCCCAATATAGAATCAGCGCTCAGAAGAGCAAAAGTGTTGACCGAATAAAAAAATCATCCTGCTGAAAATCTTTTGATTTTCAACAGGATGATTTTTAATCTAAATATTTTACAAACGGAATGTGTGGATAGCCTTCATCAAGGTATTCATCGCCACAACGCTTATAGCCTATTTTGTCGTAGAAGCCAGCGGCTCTCAGCTGACCGCCTAATTTCAATGTCTTACCACCGAGAGAACGAGTCAGCTTTTCGGCTTCACTCATTATAAGTCTGCCGAGCCCTGTACCACGATATTGTTTGAGAACTGCAATTCTGCCAATGTGGTGTGAGTCTTCTTCATCGCACCAGAATATACGACAGGTAGCAACAGCCTTTTGGTCATCGTATATAACGATGTGCTTTGCAATTTCGTCAATCTCGTCATATTCATTCTGGAAACCTTGTTCTTTAATAAAAACAGTTTCGCGTATCTCTCTTGCTTCAGGCACAATACCGTCAAAAATTTTAATATCCATAATTCCTCCGAAAAATGTGATATATTTATTATATGGTATATTGTGATTTCGTCAAGTTAAAATGCAAATTATAAAACACCCTGAAACAGATTAAAGTGTTTCAGAGTGTCGTATTACTTATAATTTATAAATTGAAGCTATAATGTCTGCGCATTTTTCAATACCCAGAGCAGAGGTGCTCAGACAAATGTCGTAGTTTTTAAGGTCGCCCCATTTTCTGTCTGTATAGAAATTGTAATATGCGGCTCTTCTTTTATCCTTGTCGCGAAGGCGCCTTTCGGGAGCCTGATTGCTTTCACCGTACTGCTTCACAATTCTTTCTGCGCGGGCCTTCATATCTGCATGGATGAAAACCTTAAGGCAATCCTGCGACTCCTCTAAAATATAGTCGGCACATCTGCCTACGATAACGCATGGGCCTTTTTCGGCAAGCTCTAAAATAACCCTTCTCTGAGCAAACCAGATATCGTCCTGCACAGAATGCCCGTAGTAATCACGGTCGGCAAAAGCATTTGCCAACCAGCTACCGCTTGAAGCGTATTCACCACGCTCTTTTACAAATTCCTCACAAAGACCGCTTTCATCGGCAATCTTTTCAATAAGCTCCTGGTCGTAGCAGGGGATACCCAGCTTTTCTGCAACCAGCTTACCGACTGTTCTTCCGCCTGAACCAAATTGTCTGCTTATAGCAATAATCTTGTTATTCATACTTTTGCCTCCTTTATAATAAAATTTAATCTTCTTTCAATTAAATTATACATTATAAGGGGCGTGTTGTCAATTATTTACCTTCCTTGATATAGTCAATGGCGCTCTTTTCAAGGCGTGATACCTGAGCCTGAGATATACCGATTTCATCTGCAACCTCTGTCTGAGTCATTCCTCTCATAAATCGCATTGAAAGAATTTTCTTTTCTCTGTCAGGCAGATTTTTTATTGCTTCCTTCATTGATATTTCGTCAATCCAGTCTCCGTCAGTTTCATCTGAGCCTATTTGGTCCATAAGGTAAATTGTATCGCCACCATTAGAGTATACAGGCTCGTAAAATGATACAGGGTCAACTATAGACTCCAATGCAACAACAACGTCGCATTTTTCTCTGCCTAATTCCTTCGCAATTTCTTCAATGGTTGGCTCTCTGTTGAGTTCATTACTTAACTTTTCACGTGCTTGCATAGCGTGGTAAGCAGTGTCCCTCATTGAACGGCTGACCCTTACAGGGTTGTTATCCCTGAGATATCTGCGAACCTCTCCGATAATCATAGGAACAGCGTATGTGGAGAAACGCACATCGTGGCTTGTATCAAAATTGTCAATAGCTTTCATAAGACCTATGCAGCCAACCTGAAATAAATCGTCAGGGTTTTCTCCTCTATTTGCAAAGCGCTGTATAACGCTTAGCACAAGTCTCAAATTCCCTGTAACTAATTTGTCTCTTGAATATTTATCTCCTTGCCTTGCTTTTTCAATAAGCTCTGTTTTCTCCTTTTCTGTAAGTGTTTTTAAACTACTTGTGTCAATTCCGCAAATTTCGACCTTGTTATAGTACATTCTTAATGCTCCTTTGTTAAAATATGTACCATAAAAATTATTGACAAAAAAACCAATACTAAACACAAATACATTTACCAAAATTTAATAGTTGTTCACTTGACTTTTTTTATGGGTATGATATAATTATTATGTAATTTAATTAATGAAAGCCAAGGAGGTTTTTCAATATGAAAAAGGTATTAAAGGTTATCGGCATTATTGCAGCTATCGCAGCAGCTGCAGCAGCAGTTTATGTTATTATCAATAAGATTAAAGAAAAAACAGCTCCTCAGGGTTACGATGAGGATAACTACGTTTCTTGCTCTTGCCTTGATGAAGATTTCATCAGCGAAACAGTTAAAGAATGATTAAAAAGTTTTAAGCTCTCCGAGTACTACTCGGAGAGCTTTTTTCATATTTTAACATCTTCTGTAAATAATAACCGCAGAAGGTGATTATTATGATTTTTATAAAAGCATTTGTCGTTGGTGGTCTTATATGTGTTATTGGTCAGATTATACTTGATAAAACAAAAATTACCATGGCAAGAATTCTTGTTTTGTTGGTTGTCCTCGGCGTTGTCCTTCAGGCGGTAGGCGTATTTCCGTTTTTAAAAGAATTTGCGGGCGCAGGCGCTACTGTTCCGCTTCTTGGTTTTGGTGCGGCTCTCGCAGAAGGTACAAAAGAAATCATAGATAAAGATGGCGCAATCGGTATATTTACAGGTCCGCTTACCTCAGGGGCAGGCGGCATTGCTATTGCAATCATATCTGCGCTTGTAATGGCTGTTTTAACAAAACCTAAAGCAAAGTAGATAGTAAATAAAAAATTAAATCCTCTCTTTTTATCTTGTTTTTTTTGACGATATTTATTATACTGAAAGTGTATACGCGTAAAAGCAAAAAAATGTTATAGGGAGGTGCAGATGTGGCGAAATACGGACTTGATTTGCCAAGAAAGAAAAAACGCAATACAGCGTTGATTATAGGCTTTTTATGCTTTGCGGTGGTTTTAGGTGCGGTGTCTACTCTTCTTATGTGGCGCTCCTACAATTATGATTTCAATAATATGTTTATAAAGCAGGATGAAAGCACCACCTCTGCTCCAACAACCACTCAGGTTTCTGAAGTAACCTATAGCGGTAATTATGAGTTTTTGGTAGCTGTTACAAATGACGATAAAACAGAAGCGTTGTTCTTTAATATTATCGCCGTTGATATGAGCGAAAGAATTATCCGTGTTGTGCCTGTTGACAGCAATATAGCAGATAAAAAAACAGGTCTCTCACTTGATAAATTACTCATATCACAAGGTATCAATGAAACCATTTCATTTATCGATGGTTTTTATGGCATAAAAATTGATAAATATGCTGTTCTTACTGAAACAGGCTATAAATCCTTTTTCAGAGCGATGGGCGATATAACAATAAAGTTATCTCAGGATGTTATATACGATACAGACGATATGTTCCTTGAACTGGAGCGCGGTGAAAACCAACTTACTCCTGATAAAACATATAAATATATGAAGTATCTCTGCGAATCATTAAAAGGTTATGAAAGAGCAAAAGCAAATGCTGAAATCATTGTAGCAGCGTTTAGCTCTTTCTATACCGTAGAGCGTTTTAATTCTGCAGACAATACTTTTTCAGTTATAATCGATTATTGTGATAGTGATATTTCAATTGTTGATTTTACAAATGCGAAAGATGAGCTCAGCTATCTTCTTCCTCAAAGCTCAAAGGAGAAGATAAAAGCATTTGTTTCAGATAACATAAAGCCTGAAGCAGAGGAGGAAAGTACTAATGAAAAAAAGTAAATTAGCAGTAATTATTGCTGCTGTTGTTGCAATTATAGTTGCCGTTACAGGTTGCCTTGCTGTAGGCGTGTATAACGGTTTCCTTAAGCCTGCTGATTTTAATAATTATATTGTACCTGTAAGCGGAGAGGGTACAGGCTATTTCAGGCATTGTTATGAGGAGTTAAATGAGAACGAAAAGAAGCTCTATAGCATTGTTCTTCCTGAAATATATAATCAGACAGCTAAAATCGAAGTGCCTCAGCTTGAAGATGGTAGTCTGACAAATGTACTTAAAGCGCTTTCTTACGATAACCCGGATATGTTCAATATAGGTCTTAATTGCAAAATGTATAAAAGCGGATATAAACATTTTTTTGAAGTGGATTATGCTTTAGAGTTATCTACATATAAATCTCAGCTTCAGGAAGTTGAAAAAATTGCTCAGGTAATAGTGGATGCTGCTTCTCAATACACCGATGTTTATGAAAAAGAAAAATACGTTCATGATTACATAATAAATCATTGCACATATGTTGAGCCTACAGAAAGCGCTAATGCTAACACTATTTATGGCTGCCTTGTTGAAGGTAAAGCAGCTTGCGAGGGCTATTCAAGAGCGTTTCAGTATATTATGAATAAGCTGGATATTGATAATCGCATTGTTACAGGTAAAGCGGCTACTGATGGCGTTAACTATGTACCTCATATGTGGAACTTTGTATACTTTAATGATAAAGGGTATTTTACGGATGTTACATGGAATGACCCTAAGAACGAAGGTAATGTGCTCAATCATAACTATTTCAATGTCAATACAAGAGATATTCTCTTGAAGCATAAAGATATTGAGCAGACTATTCCTCTTGTAACAGATACTGAGCATAACTATTTTGTAAGGGAAAATGTGTACCTTGATATAGGCTCAGGTGATGCATTTGAAACAGCGGTTTCAAACGCTGTGTTTGCTGCTCGTTATAATAATCAGAATTCCGTTGAGTTCCGTTTTATTGATGGTGCAGTTGCCGCTCAGGCGATGAATTCCCTTTTTAATACTGGTGTTATATATAATGTATATACAGATGCCGGTATTTTCGTTTCGTCAGGTGCAGGTCAGGTTTATTATATGACTGATGATTCTCTGCACACAATCTGTTTGTTTTTCTGAGGTGTGGTATGGATAAAGAAAAAATTGAGAGAGCGGTCAGGGATATTCTTGAAGCAATAGGTGAGGACCCTGACAGAGAAGGTTTAAAAGAAACTCCTAAGAGAGTTGCAAATATGTATGAAGAGGTTTTTTCGGGTCTTTCTGAAGATGCCCATGTTCATCTTAAACTTTTCAATGAAAAGGGGAATGATGAAATGGTTATCGTAAGAGATATACCTCTTTATTCAATGTGTGAGCACCATCTTCTTCCTTTTGTGGGTAAGGCTCATATTGCGTATATTCCTTCTGATGGAAAAATTATCGGGCTTTCCAAGCTTGCTCGTATTGTAAATGTATATGCAAAGCGCCCTCAGGTACAGGAACGCCTTACAACACAGATTGCAGATTTTCTTTATGAAGAGCTTGAAGCCAAAAGTGTTGCAGTTATTATTGAGGCGGAGCATCTTTGTATGACAATGCGCGGTGTCAAAGCTGCCGGCTCACAAACACAGACATCTGCCCTCAGGGGAATGGCCCGTAGCGATGCCCGTACAAGAGCAGAGGTAATGTCTCTTTTGTTAGGTGGTAAATAATAAATGATGTTCTTTTTTGAAAGCCTTGTTAAAGAAAAAAGTGCACCGCTTGTTATGGGTATACTGAACGTTACTCCTGATTCATTTTCTGATGGTGGTCAGGCTTTTTCTGCAGAGGCTGTAGTATCAAAAGTGAATAAATTATGTAACGAGGGCGCCGATATCATTGATGTTGGCGCTTGCTCTACCGCGCCTTGTAATCAGATAGTAAGTGTTCAGGAAGAACTTCGAAGATTGAAATCTTTTTTACCATTGGTAATTGAGAGCTCTACAGTTCCTGTTTCTGTTGATACCTTCAGACCCGAGGTAGCAGAGTATGCAATCTCTCAAGGCGTAAGTATAATTAATGATGAAAGTGGATGCTTTTCGGAAACCATGGCGGAGCTTGTTAAAAATTCCGGCTGTGGCTGGATTTTTATGCATACAAGCAACAAAACATCATCCGAAACAACAATATATAAAAATGGTGTAACAAGCGCAGTTCTCCGTTTTTTTGCTGATATGAAAAAACAAGCGATGGACTATGGTATCAATCCGTCTCAGCTTTCATATGATTGCGGCATAGGTTTCGGGAAAAGTCGGGATGACGATTTAGAGCTTCTTGCTAATTGCGAACTGCTTTCGAAATATTCGCCATTACTTGTAGGCGTATCACGGAAAAGAATTATTGGCGAATTGACCGGTGAAGCAGACCCGCAAAACAGAGTGCAAGGGAGCGTAGCGGTTGCAAAGCTTCTTTCTCAGGATGGTGTAGGCATTTTAAGAGTTCATGATGTAAAAGAAACTGTGGAAGCAGTTAAACTATAAAAGAGGTATATATAATGGAAAAGATAATTATAAAAGGTTTAAAGCTTTTCGCATATCATGGTGTTAATCCTGAAGAAAAGGTTGACGGTCAGAATTTTGTGCTTGATATAACAGCGACTCTTAATGCTGACAGAGCTAAAGAGACTGATAATGTAGATGATACAGTAAGCTATGCAAAAATCATTAAAACCGCCCGCGCTGTCTTCTGTGAGAGAAGCTACGACCTTATTGAAACTGCAGCCAACATAGTTGGTGTGGCAATTATGGAAACTTACCCTGCGCTTAATTCAGTAACAGTACTTTTAATGAAGCCCGAAGCACCGATAAAAGCAGAGTTTGAATATGTGGCAGTTGAAGAAACTATAAATCGCGAGGATTTAGTATGAAAGCAGTTTTAGGAATTGGTACAAATATCGGGGACAGGGCAGAGAATATAAATTCAGTTATGGAAAGTCTTTCTCTTGTGCCGGGGATAAAAGTTTTGAGAGTATCTGATACATATGAAACCGAGCCTTGGGGATACACAGACCAACCAACTTTTTATAATAATGTTGTTGAAATTGAAACTACACTCAGTCCGGAAACTTTACTTGGCGTATGCCTTGGTGTAGAAGCTGCTATGGGTAGAGTACGCGAGTTCAGGAATGGTCCCCGTGTTATAGATATAGATGTATTAGTGTGTGAGGGATATGAATCTGATACCGACGAACTCCAATTACCGCATCCGAGAATAGGAGAAAGAGCTTTTGTTCTTGTTCCTCTTAAGGATTTATATGAAGATTTGAATGTATTGGGCATTTCGTACAAAAAATACTACGAAGATATGTCAAATACCGACATAGCAAATAAAGTCAAAAAAAGTTGAAAAATGTGCTTGACTTTTAAGTAATGCGGTGATATAATTTCGAACTGTTGGCGACGTAAGAAGCCCGCTTGGAATACCTGGTGAACATCTTAAAAGTAAGAGAAACCGAAACACCCGGAGCGGTGGAAAGGATTTTGAAAAAACTTAAAAAAAGATGTTGACAAGGCGAGATGATTATGATATTATCTTTAGGCGCCCTTGAGAGAGGGAGGCAAACGAACCTTGAAAATTAAACAACGAT
>JAZNME010000025.1:0-61378 GCA_045579445.1 Acutalibacteraceae bacterium
TTTAGCAAAGTTTGAGGGAACCTTGGGATCAACAGGCTTGGGGTCAACAGAGAATTTCTGTGTTGATTTAATACCTGCCGCAATAAGCTGATCCATAAGATCATAAACAGGGCTCATAACCTTAAGACCAAAGCTTGTAACAAGGTGACCTTTTTCGCTTGTAACGGGTACCATTTTGGTAGCACCGAAAGCCTCACCATACATAACAAGGGTTTTCATAACCTTTGCCATAGTCTCCCCTTGCTCACCATTAAGTATGGCTTGCTGTTCAGGAGTCAATTCCATTTTGTAGTCCATTGAATTCATCCTTTCTTGAATTACATTTACCATTTCATTTTATCACAAATAAAACTAAATGCAATATATTTTGTTAAAAACATAACATAAAAAAACCTGATTTATCGTATATTACGACAAATCAGGTCATTTTTAAATAACTATAAAATCTTTTGCAGAAATCATAACGCCATTAACCTCAACAACAGAAGGGTTATAATTCACATAAACTATTTTTGCATAGTCGTATGTTATTTTGTATACACCGTCGGTTACCTTTTCATGTGAAGTTATTTTCATTTTCATCAGAGGATTCATCTGTTTCGCTTTAGAATAGAGCTTTACAGTCCTGGTAGCATAAGAGCTGTAGCTTATGCCTGTATCAGCACTATGAGTAAACAAAAATGATGGAACGCAACCATACTCAACACATTTGAGAAGAACATCATCAGGCGAAAGATTTGAAACATTCATAGGCATACTGCCATAAATCACGCTTCCATGAAGCACCATTTGTAAAACAGGTACAACCGTAACGCCCGGCTGACCATCGCAGGAAACTACGTTAGGTGTTGAAAAAACAACATCTGCCTGTTTCATCAGATATACCGCAGGAGAGCTCAGCATAAGGCTTCCCGCTGCACTAAGAGCACTGGTATTCTCTCTTAGATTTTCAAGCATATCCTGACGGTTATTTTTCCCCTTCAAGTCTGTATAAAGAAAGTTTGAGCCGTCGTTAAGACACATATTTGAAGAGGTAAAATCTTTTGTAAATTTATAGGCAGCTCCTATATTCTTATTTACAGAATCCTTATCTGCGACGCAAAACTCCTCAGGCATATAACCTACGAATTTAGATGTTTCATCATAAATTTTAAGACCTATCCCCTTATCGCCTTTTCGGGTAACAACATTAGTATCAATATAAAGGCTATTTGACTGCTCTGTTATTTCTTTACAAAGAGAAGAAAATCCGTCTGCACCACCAAGAGAATCAGCGAAGCCTTGATTTCCGGCGTCAATAGAGTCGAGACCTTTTTTATCATACCCGGAAAATCTTAACGCAATGTTACGCACTCCACGTGATTTTAAAAGAGCTGTTATTTCGGCCGCATCCTCAAATGTTGTTAAAGGCGTTTTTCCGTTATGACTACCCACTACATTTATTATAAACGGCAAATCTGTAAAGTTCGCATTCAGAGTTGTATTTAAGTAATTGCGCTCTGTAAGGCTGTCTCTCACCTGCGCTGCAATATTGTTATAATCGGAGTTCTCCCCTTCAACTACATACGCCTGAGAAATTGTTCCGTCATAGCTTTCTCCTACAACAAACTTCCCATCAACAACACCACACGCGGTGATTGTGAAGGTGTTATAAAGATAGCCGCCACCTTTTTCAAAACGTTTACAAGTAATCTGCGAAAGAGCATCGCCTTCTTCGATTATTGCATTTACTGAAAAGCCATTTTTAGTAAGTGCAAAAAATGGTAACAGCGCACCTTGCGAATACTCATAAAAAGCAACATCCTCACCATACATATTCAGTTTAAGAGAAAGCGGTGTCTCAGAGACTGTTTCAAGATTAATAACAGCTCCGCAACCATCAGGTACTGTGTAATACGTATTTTTAGCGCCTGTACCAACTGAAAAGAGACCCGGAAGAATAGTCAGCTTTTCAACAAACATACCTTTACTGCAGGAAATTTTGCTTGTGTCAACCGAAACTAAAAATCTGCCGTTTTTTAACTCGAATCGAACAGGAACCGTTACAAATAAGCTTTTCTCTTTATCTACAGACTCGCCTGGTTTTTCAGGATAAAGTGTATAGTTTACTAAAAAGTGAGTTCCATCTCGCTCCTCAACTTTAAATTCACCGAAAGAAACACTATTAGCAGAAGAATCCATTGAATAGGAATTGCCTTTACCGTCTCTGAGCCTTATATCAAATATTGAAGCAAAAGAATTTTCTGCTGCATCATAGTTATGGGAATAAAACACTTCATTACTATCCGATACATGCAACGCAAATGTTGAAAGCTTGCTATTAAACAGAAGTTTAGTATCTGCTCCAATAGATATATCGTATCCTGTTAAATCAAGACCTTGCGCTTTTGTTGCATCGCCATACATATAGTTTTTCGCCTCGTTTTTTATAAAAAACGGCAAAATAGCGCAACAAGCCACAACAACTGCCATAACAACAGCAATTAACATAAACACTTTTTTGTTTTTTAAGTTTTTCTTTTTCATATATTCACCGACAGAACAAAAATAATTACAGATATAATACCACGACAAAGAGAACAATGTCAAATACCTTATGACCTTTGTAACAAAAAGTTTTTAACAATTTATAAATTGAATCTTATCATAAACTAATTGCATAAAAACACTTGTAAAATTTTGCGTTTTGTTATAGAATAGAAATGATATTTGCATACTTATATTATTTAGTGTGCGACAATAGAAAGCAAAGGATGAAAATTTTATGGCAAACAATGAAATCAAAACAAATGCCGAAATTTATCGCGAACAGCGCAAAGCACGTCTTGCAAAGGCTGCTAAGAAGAAAAAATCAGGCAAGGGCGACAAAATTCTTAGAATTCTTATAAAGGTTCTCTGCATTGTCCTTGTTGTTGGTCTTGTTCTTTTCGGTATCGGAAAAGTTATAACAGACGTTTTCTGCATTCCACAGAAATTCCTCACCGCAGCTACATATGGTGATGAAAAACTTACAGTTGCAGAATACAATCACTATTATATGCAGCTTTATGAGCAGGCAATCAGTATGTCTCAACAGTATGATTCAGCTTATGGTTCAGGCGCAGGCAAAACATACTTTGATACAACAGTTGATCCGGCAGAGCAGGAATACCCAGGTGATGACGCTCCGGAAGGAGTAGAAACATGGGCTGACTACTTTAAATATTTCTCTGCTGAAAGAGCATTCCTTATCAAAACTGTTTATAATAAGGCTGTAAGTGAGGAAGCTAAGGCAGAAGGCTTCAAGTTAACAGATGCTCAGAAAAACGAAATGACCGATTCTATTGACCAAACAATAACCTCTCTTGCTGAAGCAGCAAAAGAAAACGATTTTGCTCTCGATAACTACATTTCAAAATTCCGTGGTGAAGGCCTTAACGAGAAATTATACAGAGAAATTCTCGAGAAGGACATGACTGCGCAGTATTACCTTGATTGGTATCAGGAAAAAGCACAGAAAAGCATCACCGACGAAGACATCAACAAATATTACGAAGCTCACAGAGATGAAATTGATATTGCAAGCTTCAGATATTTCACAGTAAGCTATGCAAAAGCAACTGAAGGCTCAACAGACCCTGTTTACACACAGGCAGAAGCTAAAGCTCGTGCAGAACAGTTTAAAGCAAAAGCAGGAACAGAAAAAGAATTTATTGCTGCAGCAAAAGAATTTGCTCCACCAACATACAAAGAGGCATATGCTACAGACTCAGCAACACTTGCTTCTAATTTAACAAAAACTTCTATTACAGGTCTTTCAGAAGATTTTGCTAACTGGACATTTGATTCAGCAAGAAAAGCTGGAGAAATGAACATCTTCGAGGTTAAGAGTCAGGAAGCTTTCTATATCGTTCTTATGACAGAACCTGCTCATAAGGATACATCTTCTGCAGGTGTAGATGTTCGTCACCTTCTTGTTCAAGCAGAAACATCTAAAGAGAATGCCGAGGGTGAAAAAGTTACACTTTCAAACGATGAAATCGCAAAAAACTTCGATAATGCTAAGATTGAAGCTGAAAAACTTCTTAAAGAGTGGAAAGACGGTGAAGCAACAGAAAAGAGCTTCAGCGCACTTGTTACAGAGCATACAGACGATACTGCTTCTGCAGCAACAGGCGGTCTTTACGAAGACATTACATCGCAGTCAAGCTATGTTCCTGAATTCCTCGACTGGTCTCTCGCTTCTCACAAGCCGGGCGATACAGGTATCGTAAAAACAGATTACGGCTACCATATTATGTATTATGTTGGTGCTGATAGTCAGCAGAAGTGGCAGAGCGATATAAGTGCTATTCTTGCTTCAGACGATTTCAATGCATACACAGATGAAATCTACAACGAGATTTCAGGTAACGTTGAAAGAGTTGATTTCCTTGTTAATTGGGCAGCAAAATCTGCAGAGAGTTTAATCAGCAAATACACAACTAACTTTGCTTCATCATCTTCATTATATTAATCAATGACATAATTAAATCACCTGAGTTTATAAAAAACTCAGGTGATTTTTGTTATTTAAAATCATGTTTAAAGAAATAGTTGGCGTTCTTATAAAACACTTTATCAAGCAATGCCTCATCGAACCCGGAAAGCAACAAGCTATTGTAGACAGACTCTAACTTTTCCACTCCGTTAAAATCGAAATGCACTTCGCATCCATCATAATCTGTACCAAGGGCTATAACATTCTCCCATCCTTTTTCAACAAAATATTCAATTTGTGTTTTGAAAGAAGCAATTCCTTCAACATTATCAGATTCAATGAAGTCTCTGCAAAAATTCAGCCCTACTATTCCGTTGCGCTTATGTATTTCTCCAATTTGCTCTGCAGTAAGATTTCTTTTTTTTCCGTAAGGATTGTCAACAATATCAGCATTGGAATGAGAAGCAAGAAGCGGACCATCGTAAAATCTTACAAGTTGCCGGAAGCTTTCTCTGTTTAAATGAGAAACATCTATTGCAATACCAAGCTTTTCACATTCTTTTACAAACTCTTTTCCAAATCGTGTAAAACCACCCTCTGAAAACGCACCGGAAGCAATCTCATTCTGAGCATTCCATGTTAGTGTTATAAGACTTACACCTTTTTCTTTTAACCTGTATAGGCCCTCAATTGTACCACCGCAAGCAGAACCGCCTTCTGCGGCAAGAATTGCTTTAACTGGCGTTTTTTTGTTATCTGAATATAACGATATTATATCCTGATTTTTATTAATTTCTCCGGCAAAGAAATCAGCAACATCATTAAAATATGAAAAAGCCTGCTCTCCCCTATACTCATCAGGTATCCAGATTGCAAACACTTGAGTATAGGATTTATATTTACGTAATCTTTCAAGATCAATATGTAAATCATTCTTTTTCAAGCTTTTGCCTTGCTTAAAGCACTCGCCTATTGTATCGCAATGCAAATCAAAAATTTTCATAAAACCTCAAAACGCATTTTCAATATGATTTATATTGGTTACATTCTGCGCATTATCAACAATAACCTCAATTATATCGAATCTATAATCATACTTTACCTTATATTTATTTATATACGCAGCTGCTGCACTTCTCAGATTTTCTTGTTTTCTGAAATCTACTGCTTCGGCAGGTGAAAACATTCCGCCCTCACCTCTTGTTTTAACTTCCACGAAACACAAGGTATTGTTTTTAAAAGCAACAATATCCAATTCACCTGAACTGATTAAGAAATTATTGCTGAATATTTCATAGCCTTGCTCTCGCAGAAAGCGTGCCGCACTCTGTTCACCAAAAGCACCTAAAAGTTTTGTATTCATTTGACATCTTCACCCAGTATTTTCTTGAGAAAGCTACGTCTATGCACAGGAGAAACCCCATGCTTTTCAATCATTTCATAGTGAAGCTTTGTGCCGTAGCCCTTATGCTTAGGGAATTCATATTGCGGATATTCTTCAGCTACCTTGAGCATATATCTGTCTCGGCTGACTTTCGCAATAATCGATGCTGCAGCAACCGACATACACTTACTGTCGCCCTTCACTATGGTAACTTCTTTTACACCTGTCTTTGGATACTGATTGCCATCAATATACGCTAAATCAGGCTTTATCGAAAGCCCGTCAACAGCACGTTTCATAGCAAGAAACGTTGCATTCAATATGTTAATATCATCTATTTCTTTTTCTGTTGCTATACCAACAGAATATGCAACCGCATCCTTTATTATATCATCATACACCAAATCTCTTTTCTTTTCAGAAAGCTTTTTGGAATCATTGAGAAGCTTATGAGAATAATTTTCAGGGAGAATTACTGCAGCGGCAAAAACAGGACCTGCAAGAGGACCTCTGCCCGCTTCATCCACACCACAAACAACTGTGTAGCCTTTCTCATGAGCTTCTGTTTCGTATGTAAAATCAAGCATAACAACACCTCAAAAATAAAACCTGATGCATAATAATTGCATCAGGTATATTTTATAATAATTATTCAGGAAATTCAAGTGTGAGTCGGCCAAGCTTGCCGCCACGATACTCGTCGAGAAGCATAACTGAGACACGCTCGTAATCTATTTCGCCACCTGAAATAAGCATACCGCGTTTTCTGCCTATCATTTCGAGAATTTCATAATCTTCTTTATCCTCAAAGCCGCTTATTTTAAAACGTTCTCCAATTCTATCTGCATAGCCATTTTTCAAAACATTTATAAGGCGCATAGCCATTGTTTCGCTATCAAGGATTTCATCCTTAACAGAGCCAATAAAAGCAAGCTTATCGCCGACAGCTTTATCTTCAAACTTAGGCCAAAGAACACCGGGAGTATCAAGAAGCTCAATACCACTACCAACAGCAAACCAACTGTTTGAACGGGTAACACCGGGTTTATCAGCAACCTTTGCACGATTGCGACCCGCCATTTTATTGATAAACGAAGATTTACCTGTATTAGGAATACCAACGACCATAACTCTTAATGGTTTGCCCGCCATACCTTTTTCTGTATTTCTTTTGATTTTATCCTTTAAAACCTGACGAACTAACGGCAGGTAAGCATTTAAGCCTTTACCTGAACGGCAATCAACAGGAAGCGCGTACATCCCATTATCTTTATAATATTGCACCCACTTGGCAGTTGCCTTTTCATCAGCAACGTCGCATTTATTTAAAAGAACTATACGCGGTTTATTGCCAATCATCTCCGCGAGTTCAGGATTTGAAGAACTCATAGGGATTCTTGCATCAACTATTTCTGTAACCAAATCAACAAAAGGAAGGCTTTCTTTAATAAGCCTCCTTGTTTTTGCCATATGGCCCGGAAACCATTGAACTACTTGTTTCTGAACATCATTCATAAGCGTAAATATCAAAATCACCAAAAGGCAATATTCTCACAAAAGCTTTACCTAAAACTTCTCTCTCATCAATAGGACCAACAAGACTTGAACGACTGTCCGAAGAGCCATTTCTGTTATCACCCATACAGAAAAGATGACCCTCAGGCACTGTATAAGGGAATTCACGATAATCCATCTTCTTAATGAGATAATCCTCGCGCACATATGGTTCATCGAGAGCTACACCATCAACATATACTGTGGCGGTATTGTAATCTATGTCCACAGTCTGCCCGCCAACTGCGATAACACGCTTTATGAGAGGCTTTTGAAAATATGTTTCCTGAGTAATAACGATAATATCACCCTGAACATATTCTGTTTTATTATAGGTCAAAAGCCAATCACCGTGCTGAAGAGTGTTAGTCATTGACTGACCATCTACACCAACGAGCCTGAAAAGGAAAGCAAAAACAACTGCAATTATAATAAAGGAACTCATTACAACTGAAATCAAATCATAAAGAAATAACACAGTTTTGTTTTTTTGGCTTTTTTCGCCCTTTTTCAAATCAACGTCAGTAAGCACTTCTTCGGTAGACATAACCACCGGAGCTTCTTCTATAATTACATCTTCAAAAAGAGCCTGTGCATCTATAATCTCTTCCTCACCTTGCATTACAGAAGAAGCAGGCTCAACTACGTTTTCAGAAACATCTTCAATGATTGTTTCTGATTTATTGAAAAGTTTTTTCTTATCACTCATAATTATTCAACCTTCCAATCGCCAAGAGGGAAAAATCTGAATAAAACCTTACCTACAATCTTGCGCTCATCTATACAGCCAATTCTGCTTGAACGGCTATCAAGAGACACACCTCTGTTATCGCCTAACACGAAAACTGTTCCTTCAGGAACGGTAAGAGGGAAAGCAATATCTGCCTGCTGAGTTGTAAGTTCATCGCTAAAATGCTCTTCTTTACCATTAACTGTAACTATGCCTGAGGTAAAGTTAATATCAACAACATCGCCTGCGACTGCAATGACGCGCTTAATTATTGGCTTTTGGTTCCCATCTGTACCTGAAAGCACAACAATATCACCCGGCTGAGCTTTGTAGCCTATATTAGAAACAACTACTCTATCTTCAGGTTGGAGAGTAGGTTTCATAGATGGGCCATCTACACTGAAAACTCTGAAACAGAACAAGAAAAGAACTGTTACAACAACAATCGCTGCAACACCTGCCTCAAAGACTTCAAAAATATTCATCTTGCTTTTCTTTTCTTTTTTCTTTTTAGGGGCGTCTGCATCCGCTGAAAGCAGAATGCTATATTCTTCTGTTTTGCGCAAAGCGCTCACCTCTTTGTAAAACTATAATAAACTATTATACACCTTTTATTTAGTAAATAAAAGGTTATTATTGTATTTTTTCAAAAAAATAAGAATAAAGGGCAGATAATACATATCTGCCCTAATCTTCCGACTGAAATCAGCCGATTTTTTCCTTAACCTTAGATGCCTTACCAACTCTGTCGCGAAGGTAGTAGAGCTTTGCTCTGCGAACTTTACCGCGACGAACAATCTTAACGTCTGCAACGTTAGGTGAGTGAATTGGGAACACTCTTTCAACACCTACGCCGTATGATACACGACGAACTGTGAACGTTTCAGAGATACCGCTACCGTTCTTAGCAATAACTGTACCTTCGAATTCCTGAATTCTTTCTCTCTCACCTTCACGAATCTTAACGCCGATACGGATAGTATCACCGATTTCGAATGAAGGCTTCTCAGCCTTAAGGCTGTCCTGTGCAATGAGTTTTAATGCGTCCATAATAATCCTCCGTTTTTTTCAAGCGTTCATACCGATATAAACCGCAGCGGACCGCCAGCTTTAATGTTGCCATTAATTGCCGTTGACACCTATTCGGGTAACAACGCACACATAGACTCAAGTATAATAACACAACAATTTGTAAAATGCAACAGTTTTTTGAATATTTTTTCGTAAAAATTAACTATGAGATTTTATGTAATCAAAGGCTTCAATATTAGTGCAATATAAAATATCTTCCCTACCTGATATTTTTTCGCAAAAGCTTTCAAAGAAAGCCCAGTCATCGTTAATATCCAACTCGTATGTATGTCCCCAGATATAGAAAAGCTGAATTTCATCTGTTTCAAGACTGAGGAATTCGTCCGCAAGAGAAAGCACCCTTTCTTTATCCCTCAAAAGATGAATTGTAGGCTTAAAAAGATACATATCACTTTGTAGGTCAAAGTCATTTGTAACAATTGTAGTACGTCCGTACTCCACGCCTGTACTCTTTTCAAGAACGTTTGCTACAAATTCATTACAGTTGACGCCGCCACCGGGATATGCAAAGCCTCTGACATTATACCCTACAAGCTGAGAGAGACTTTTTCTGTCCTCCTCTACCTGATATATAACATCCTTCTCTTCCAAATCGACTAAAAAAGGATGGGTCAATGTATGAGAAGCAACCTCATGGCCTTTATAAATATCTTTTACCTTGTCGCAAGGAAGTTTTGTATGATTGATTTTTTTATCATTAATCATTAAATAACCATCGCAACCTAAAAGTCCGTAATTAAGATTAAAGGTGCATTTAAGACGATATTCATTTAAAATCTCTATAAATCGCTCATCCTGAGTTACGCCATCATCAAAACTAAAGGTTAATATTTTCTTATATTCCATTATTTTTTACACCTCAAATAGACAGGTAATTAATACCTGTCTATTATAACCTTATTTTATTGTTAAATCAAGCAGAAGGGATGAATAAAACCTTCAATTTTTCCGTTGTTTCACCTGAAAGAATATTCTCCTCAGCAATAGCGTTTACCGTTGTATTATAGCGCCTTGCAATATCCCATAGACTTTCCTCTTCACATTCAGGGAAATACACGGTAACAGGTAATCTTGGTTTATGTAATGGCTCATCAACCTCTGTAATTTCAGAAACAGAGTTAATTGAAATTTCGCCCGAAACAGAACCTGAAACAAGTATTTCACCCCGTACATCTATAGTACTTTGATTTTTGACGCTGCATTTAACAGATAATACGCTGACCTGAGGCTCACAAAAAACAGAGTCGTTGGAAAAGCCGATATGTTTTTTGTAACAAAATTCAAAGATTTTCTTGATTTCTGTAAGAGTTGCTGCTGTATCTTTTACAATAAGAGATAAACACAAGTCTCCTTCCAGTAATAATTCTCCATCCTTACAGGATACTTTTAAATTGGATATTTCCCCTGCGGAATCCACAACGCAATCCACACCTTCGCCTGATACTGTAAAGGTGTTATCGCAGATGTATGAATCTTTTATTTCATACAGGGAATCAAGGAACTTGTTGTCTTTTTTCTCAAGTTTAACGGGAGCATCTGTACAATAAGCATCAGAAATAATACTAAAATTTTTGCGCTCCCACATTGTGACGCAAGCGTCTATGCCAAAAGACAAATCAACCGCTGTTATAGAATTGCCATGCTCCCCCTTTGGTAAAACGTCGAAAGCTTTAACTGCAAGCGTTACGCTCCCCTCAAAATGTTCCTCTAGCCCTTCAACCTCCACAATCTGATTAATGGGAACCGAATGAATAAGGTGCTCAACAACTGCTCTGTTATCGCTGTTTACATATGATATTTCACCTACAGCCTCACCTCTGAGCATTAATTTATTATTTATCTTTTTAATTTCAGTAATAACTGCGGTAGCCCTGGTACCGAGAATATATGCGGCAGGTGTTCCGAGTGAAACAGTATCACTCATTGAAAAGTTTTTAGTTTTTTTGCAGCCTAAAGAAAATACTTCAACGTGAGATTCTTTTTTCTCCACATTACACTCCGCAGGAATTGATAAAACTTGTTGAAGATGCTGCGTATAAACATTAAACTGAATGTTTATACCAGCTTTAATCTCCGCTTTCTTCGTACCTGTAGCACGGAAATTAACATAAGAAGCCTTCACCTGTGCATTCCAATCTATAGCATCTGTAAACTCCGGCTTTTCACAATGTCGGGTAAATTGCCTTGTCTGTGAAAAGGAATATATACAGCCATCCTCTGCTGTATATATCATAAGAAGACGACAGGCACCATCTACTGTAACCCGCTCCCCTACAAGCCTGCAGGATACAATCTGAGGCTCTGCAGACACCTTTATTACTCTTAATATCTCAGGCATATATTCAGGCAGAGAAATCTCCGCCTCTACAGTCTCCTCAATTGAATTATCCTTATTAGTAACGAGAATTTTGTAATCCTCATATTTTAATGAGATGTCCATAAAATAAACTCCCTTCATATACTCTCAAGAAAGTATATGAGGGAGTGTTTTTAATTATTACATTTATTCTTGTGCTTCAGCAGGTTCTTCCTGTATTGGTTCTTCATAAAGGAGTGTATAAAGAAGCCTCTTATTCTCCTCTAAATCAATAGAAATACTTGAGCCATCCCATTCGCTTGAATACCACCATGTATCCTCAAACGGAAGTTGAGCAGATACCATAAGGCTCCCAATATCCCCGCCTGATTTTAAGACACAAAAGCCCAAACTAAACATCAAAGAATTAACATCACTTTTTGTTAAAGTTGTTTCAATATAAGGGGCTACCTTTTTTGCCGTATCTAAAAGTCCGGGAATACCCGCAGGATTAAGCCTACCCTTAATATTTTCAACTATTGCGCCTATTACTTTTTGCTGACGCTGTGTTCTGTAAAAATCTGAATCCAACTTTCTTATACGCGCATAGCACAAAGCCTGATAGCCGTTAAGGTAAACTTTCTCACCGCCTTCAACCTTGGGAGGCCTATCGCCTTTACCAAGTTTGAAATAACTATTCATATGCTCTGCCTCAGCGTCGCTAACATCAACATATACTCCGCCAATACCATTGACAAGGGCTTCAAACATATCAAAGTTAACAGTTGCATAATCATCAATTTTCACGCCAAAATTCTGCTCAATAGTCTGAATAAGAAGACTGGGTCCACCCCACGAATGAGCAGCATTTATTTTTGATTCTCTATGCCCCGGTACATCCACATGAGTATCTCGAAGAATTGAAACAACAGTAACCTTACCGGTTTTACTGTTTACTGAAGCAATCATTATACTATCACTTCTTGAGGCGCCACCTTTTTCTCTATCTGCGCCTATGAGAAGAATGTTTTTTACATGGCTAGCCTGAGCGAGATTTTCTACACCTTCAATATGTTGAATTTCTTCACCTTCAGTAAACTCACCGGCTATACTTCCCGGTATAGAAGAAACAAATGCACCAAGAGCTATCACAACAACTAAAAGTACCGCCACAATTTTCAGAAAAGGGCTTTTCCTTTTTTTAGTTCTTTTCCCGTGTCTGTCTTCGAAATCTGAAACTTCTTCTTCATCAGGAATATTTCTTACCCTTCTTTTTGTGGGAATAGATTCCTGTGGAAGCTCGATTTCTTGAGTAGGCTCTGCTGGGTCTGCTTCCTCTAAATCAGCTTCTTCGTAGTATTTTCTTCTACGCTTACTGATGTATATGCCATCCTCTTCATCAGTAGATTTCTTTCTACCAATGTAAACATCTTTTGAAGAATCACTATAAATATCTCTTGATGAATCGCTGTAAATATCCTCATACTCATCTTCAATATCCACAGAATTCAAAAGTTCAATATAATCTTCATCTATAGATATACGACGCTTTTCATCATTAGAATTTTGCTTATTCATTAAGAAAATCCTTTCTTAGTGCTTGCTTTTTTCGTCTCTCTCACGTATTACAAAGCGCACAGGTGTACCTTCAAGACCATAAACCTCACGAATCTGGTTTTCAATATATCTCTGGTAACTGTAATGGAAAAGTTCTGCAGAGTTAACGAAGCACACGAATGTTGGCGGTCTTGTAGACGCCTGAGTCATATAGAAAATCTTAAGGCGCTTACCCTTATCCGTTGGCGGCTGAACGCGAAGAGTTGCCGCAGCAAGAATTTCGTTAAGCTGACCTGTTTTAATTCTCATAGCATTCTGAGAATCAACAAACTTAATAAGCTCAAAAAGCCTGTCCACTCTCTGACCTGTTTTGGCAGATATGAAAATAATCGGTGCAAAGGACATGAAAGAAAAATCTTTCATAAGCTGCTTGCGATAGGAGTCCATTGTTTTGCCGTCTTTTTCATATGCATCCCACTTATTGACAACAATAATACAACCCTTACCCTGTTCAAGTGCTCTACCTGCAACTTTGCTATCCTGTTCGGTAAAGCCTTCGAGAGCATCTATCATAATAACGCAGACATTAGCTCTTTCAACTGCCATATCAGTTCTTAAAACACTGTATTTCTCAACTGCATCTTCAACCTTTGATTTACGGCGAAGACCTGCAGTATCAATGAACATAAATTTACCATGCTCGTTTTCAATAAAGCTATCGGTTGCATCACGCGTTGTTCCCGCAATATTGGAAACAATCATTCTTTCTTCACCGATAATTTTATTTACAAGAGATGATTTACCTACGTTAGGTTTACCGATAACAGCAACCTTGATATAATCATCTTCATCTTTGTTTTCAACAAGATATTCTTCAGGAAGGTGCTTTATAACCTCATCAAGAAGGTCGCCTGTTCCGTGGCCATGAACTGAAGACACAGGAACAGGGTCTCCTAGACCTAAGTTATAGAATTCGTAGAACTCAGGTGGTGGTGCACCTAAGCCGTCGCACTTATTTACTGCCAGGATAACAGGTTTACCGCTCTTCTGAAGCATTGTTGCAACTTCTTCATCAGTAGCAACGACACCACAACGCACATCTGTAACAAGAATGATAACGTTTGCGCTATCAATAGCAAGCTGAGCCTGACGTCTCATCTGAGAAAGTATAATATCGTTAGAGTAGGGCTCAATACCACCTGTATCAACAAGAAGCATTTCGTGACCAAGCCACTCACAATCACCAAAAAGACGGTCTCTTGTAACACCGGGTGTATTATCAACAATAGCAAGCCTTGTACCTGTTAATTTATTGAAAAGAGTTGATTTACCAACATTAGGTCTGCCAACTATAGCAACTACCGGCTTCGGCATATCAGACACCTCCTAAAATTTCATCTAAAAGTCTTTGCCCGTTATTCTCTACGGGCACCACATTTATTTCAAGATATTCTGAAAGCTCCTCAATTGTAACATCATCAAGGAACTTGTCCCTTTCGTTTCTTAAAGAAACTGCAGGAATAAGAAGAACATCACCAAAATCTTTATTTTTAAGTTGTTCCTTTAAATCAAATCCTGTTAAAAGCCCTGCAACAGTAACTGTTTCACCGAAAAAGTCATTCTTCACTTTAACTACGTTAACTATTAATCCTGTGAATTTCTCCATTGCTGATTGAGATAATTGACAAAGCAAATCGTAGGCAGCGCAGCCTGTGGCAATTGTAACCTTACGGTCAACAGCTCTTTCTTCTTCGTTTTCCAGTGCGCACAAAAACTCATCTTTAAGAAGAGCACACACACCTACACCATTATCTAACTGGGCAAACTCACCATAATAATCAGCAGATGGCAAGTCGCGCTCTGCGAGAAGATAAAATTCATCGGAAGCATATGCCAGAATTTCACCATTGTTAAAGAAAGAGAAATGGGCGTTAAACTCATCAATTATATCAATAACCTGACTTGCTTCTTCCTTTGTGTATGTTCGTAACGGATACAATCCTTCTCTGTATTTTGTAAGGCCGACAGGAACTGCCGCTATACTTTTAACCGCCGGATAAAGCTTCGCAAGCTCAGAAAGCGAAAAACGAAGCTCATCTCCATCATTGATACCCGGACACAGAACAAGCTGTGTGTTCATTTCTATATTGTTTTCCGCAAATCGATTAAGATTCTTAAGGACATCTCCTGCAAAGCGGTTTTTCATCATTTCAACACGAAGCTGAGGATTCATTGTATGAACAGATATATTAACGGGAGAAATATGCATATCTATTATACGCTGAGCTTCCCTTTCGCAAAGTCCTGTGAGGGTAATATAGTTACCAAAAAGAAAACTGAGGCGTGAATCATCATCCTTAAAATACAATGTATCGCGCATACCATTGGGCATCTGGTCAACAAAGCAGAAAATACACTTGTTTTTACAGGAATGTTGCTTATCCATAAGGTAAGTTTCAAATTCAAGACCTATATCTGCAAATTCGTCGCTTTTGCGGATATTTACTTCAAACTCCTCACCACTTCGTTTGAGCTTCAAGGAAAGTTTTTTTGCTTGTATGCAGAAGCGGTAGTCAAGAACATCAAAAATCTCGGTACCGTTAATTGAAATAAGCTCATCGCCATTTTCTACCCCTGCATTTTTGCCATATGAATCAGGCAAAACACTAAGTATTTTAACAGACACACTACCACTCCTTTCACAATTCTTATATAAAGCACTAATAGGGCGGGGAGAAACCTCTCACCGCCCTTAGAAACACGAGTACAAACTATTACAGATTAGTCTACAGCGATAACCTGCTTGCCGTTGTAGTAACCGCATGCTGTGCAAAGTCTGTGTGGTCTCTTGAATTCACCACAGTTTGGGCACTTTACGAGTGCAACTGCGTCCATTTTCCATACGTTTGAACGTCTTTTATCTCTTCTTGCTTTAGAAACTCTTCTCTTTGGTACTGCCATGAGTAGAAACCTCCTGTATATTTTGTTTAATTATTAATTACTTTCGTCTTCGTCCAACAAACTCAAAAGAGCTGCAAACCTTGGGTCTACATCTTTTTTGCAATTGCATTGGCCGTCATTAAGGTTCTTGCCGCATTTCATGCACAAGCCCTTACAATCTTCGTCGCAAAGGTATTTTGAAGGAAGAGCGAGATTGACATCTTCTTCAACAAGCTCATCAAGATTAAGACGCATATTAGGAACCTCAAGAAAAGCGTCGTTTTCGCCACTTTCAAGAGCTACAACCAAAGTATGCACCAACGGATAGTTATATTCCTTACTAACCTCCGTTGCGCAACGGTCGCAAGGCGCCTCATATACGAGCTGAGCATTACCGGTAAGACTAACGATACCCGCTTTATTCTCAATACAACCGCTCACCTTAACAGGCTTTTGAAGCGGTGAATAACCTGAAACCTGAATTGATGACAAATCAAGTTCATAATCGAAGGGATATTTTAAACCTTCTGTATTAAAAATAGATTCAAGTTCGATAATCATACACATTACCTCTCAACATACCCAAGTATTATATTATCTAAATCCGTTTTTGTCAATAACTAAACAAAAGATTTTTGAAGAAAAACTCTCAAGCAACTATTGTTACTTGAGAGTTGAAAGCGTGTTCAATCAGATAACCTGTACATTCTCGAAGAGTGCTTCAGGAAGATTTTCTTTATCTTCAGAAACAGTGAATACGAAATCAACACCTGCATCTTCAGATACCTTGCAAAGCTTATTGATAAGCTTTGCAAACTCATCATAATCTCTGCCAACAATTTTGAATGTTGCGTCAACAAAAATTTCTGTAAGGTCATGGTCCTGAGCGATAACGCCGCAAACCATACCGTAGAAAGCGTCGCATCCTTCGATGTTGAATCTTTCTGTTTCGATAAGTCTTGCTTTATGTGTTACTTCATAAGTAAGTAATGGGGACTTTTCTATACAAACCACTGTTCCGTCGGATTTTGCAACTGCATCATTGATGAGAGCAATAAGTTTTTTTGTTTTGCCGGAACCCTTGTTGCCGATAATAAGTGAAATCATAGTAATTACCTCCGTCGATTATTTCTCGCCTTACGGCGTGATTTCTATTTTTAAAGTCTTGCTTCGAGAGCCTTTTTATGCTCTTCGTAGCCCGGTTTACCCAAAAGAGCAAACATATTCTTTTTATAGCTTTCTACACCCGGCTGATCAAATGGGTTGATTCCGAGAATATAGCCTGAAACTGCGCATGCTTTTTCAAGGAAATAAACAAGATAACCGAATTCATATTCATTCATCTCGTCCATTTCAAGAATCATATTGGGAACACCGCCATCGGTGTGAGCAAGCACCGTACCAAGGAAAGCTTTTTTGTTAACATAGTCTACAGACTGACCTGCAACAAAATTGAAACCGTCGCCGTTTTCTTCGTCAAAGCCTATAATAAGCTCCTGTTTAGGCTTGTTGAACATAACAACTGTTTCAAACATCAACCTTTCGCCCTCTTGAACATACTGACCAAGAGAATGAAGGTCTGTCGAGAAAACTGCTGATGAAGGGAAAAGACCCTTGCCGCATTTACCTTCGCTTTCACCGTAAAGCTGTTTGAACCACTCGTTCATCATTGTGTAATCAGGCTCGTATGAAATCATCATTTCAACTGCCTTACCTTTACGGTAGAGAATGTTTCTCATTGCTGCATATTTGTAGCAATCGTTAGTATCCACATCGCCTGCAGAGAAAGCCTCGCGAGCATCTGCAGCGCCCTGCATCATTTTATCAATATCAATTCCTGCAACTGCAATCGGAAGAAGACCAACCGCGGTAAGAACTGAATATCTGCCACCTACATCATCAGGTATAACAAAGGTTTCGTAACCTTCTCTGTCTGAAAGCTCTTTGAGAGTACCTCTTGCTTTATCTGTAGTAGAATAAATTCTCTTTGCAGCTTCTTCTTTACCGTATTTGTTTTCAAGAAGCTCTTTAAAAACTCTGAATGCTATTGTAGGCTCTGTAGTAGTTCCTGACTTAGAAATAACATTCACTGAAAAATTCTTGCCATCGCAAAGCTTCACAGCCTCTGCGAGGGAAGCAGAAGAAAGAGTATTTCCCGCAAAAATGATTTGAGGTTTCTCAGTAAGATTGCGGTTTTGTGATTTACAAAACTCAATAGCAGCTCTTGCACCTAAATATGAGCCACCGATACCGATAACAACAAGCACGTCGCTGTCGTTACGAATTTTTTGCGCCGCCTTTTTGATTCTTGAGAACTCTTCTTTATCGTAATCCACAGGTAAATCGATCCAACCTAAGAAGTCGTTTCCTGCGCCTGTACGGGAATTAAGAAGCTCAACTGCGGCATCTACCTCAGGGGCTATTGCTTTTACGTCGTCATCGTTAACAAAACCCTCAAGATAGCGTGTGTTTAATTTTACGGACATGTTTCCATCTCTCCTATGAGGTCTAAAACACTATACAATTTGCTACGATGGCATTACATAGTATTCTTTGCTAATATTTTACAATAAACTAACTACCATTTCAATAGAATTTTTGCACATTTACAAAAAACTTACGATTTTTTCACATTTCAACAATAGTACTGTACTATTTGTGTGCAATTTTCCAATGAGATATATCCTGCAACGGCGCCAAGGTTGGCATCAGCCTTGCTGATTATTATAAAAACAACACAAAGAGCGGTGATAAGCAATAAAACAATCACCACGAAAACAGAATAAGCATTAAATATTTTTTCAAATTCCATAATAAATCCTCTATAAATTATTAAGCATATCTACGAGAGCGTTACCTATAAGCTCAGCAGAATGAACTGCCTCCTCCAGAGTATTGGCATTTGTACCGAATTCAAGAAGAAGAGAGCAAGGTGTAACATCCATATTATATTTCCTGTTGCAAAAGAAAACAGGTCGCATTAAGCCACTATAGCTTTCTTCTACACTGCTTTGCAAATGTGTTGCGAACACCAGATTTTTTTTCCATTGAGGAAAATTCTCAACGCCATCCCCTTCACAACCTGAAATTATCATTACCTGCGCCGCCTTTTTGCCGTTTATTTCTGCAGTAGGCTTGCAACGTGTACCGTCAGAATATTCAATAGCATCACGATGTACATCAAGTGTAATTTGTATCGACGGATATTTTTTCAGATATTTTTCAACTGTAACACGGGAGCGTGAATATGCTCCGTTATATGATTCGTCATAAATATTTCTGTCGTGAATAACCTTGTAGCCCGCCTTTTCAAGAACTGCTGTCAGTGCGTCGCCTACCCTGACCATATTCTTAGCTTTATCCTTTGTACGGGAATTATATTCTTTGGCGTACCAACCTAAATCAAGCATTTCATACCCTTCGGTTGTATGGGTATGGTAAATAAGGACAGAAGGCTCATTCTCATCAACCTCTTTGTATTCAGGTTTTTCATTAAGAATAGATTTAAGATTTATTTTTTCACTTGTTTTATTATCCACCTTAACAACACCGCAAACAAGGGTTTTACTTGTTGCACCCATCTGAACCTCTTTTATATTTCCTGCTTTAGTATAGTTTTCAAAGAGCTTTTCAGCCTGTGCCTTCAAGGATTCAATATCAGTCGGAACATTACCTGAAAAAGCGCCCACATAACTGCCGCCTGCATAGCCTGTAACCTGGTACACATCGTATTTTGAGTTCTTTTCAAAAAACGGCTTTGATTGGGGATTCTGTTCATAAAATGAACTCATATCAGAAATTGTATCTCTCGTCAGTTTTCCGATTTTATCACCGTTTGTAAGGGTCAACACAACAAAAGACACACATAGAGCGACACAGAAAAACGATTTTAAAAAACTATTTTTCATTGAATCACCCCTTTTCATAAAAGATTATGAAAAGTTTTTTTAAAATATTACATCAAAGCGTACAATTCCTTGGTGGTAAGGGAAGGTTGAAGAGCACAATTAATAGCAAGAGCCAATAAACAAGAGGCGTTTTTTATAAGCAAATCAACATCCTTGGATGCAACTATCAGGGTATTATCTTGTAAAACGCCATTGTCAGCAATTTGCTCTGCGTTCATACCACTTATTTCGCTTGCAAGAGAAACTGCGTCAACAACTGTAGGAATACCTATCGCAATAACAGGTACGCCCAGATAACTTTCGTCTATGCGTTTACGGGAGTTACCAATTCCTGAGCCCGGAGAGATACCCGTATCAGACATCTGCACAGTATTACCAAGCCTTGAGATACTCCCTGCAGCAAGAGCATCTATGGTTATGACGCAACAAGGCTTTACCGCCTGACAAACGCTTTTTATAAACTCACTTGATTCAATTCCCGTCTGACCTAAAACGCCTGTAGAAAAGGCGGCTACAGACCTTAATTTGTTACTTATTCCTGCAGATTTTCTCAGTTCATCGTCGATATGTCGGGTGGCAAATATTTTTGAAGCTGTTTCGGGACCAAGAGCATCGGCAGTCATCTGAAGATTACCCACACCCACCACCACAATAGTACCATCACTTTCAGGTAACAGCATTTTTATGCTTTCTGTAAGGGCTTCTAATCTGTCATCTGAAACAGCGGCATCATCTGAGAAAGCGTTCATTTCAAGAGTTATATACCTACCTATGCCTTTGCCTAATTTGCGAGCCGCGTCCTCGGTTTTTATATCAATAACAGTTGTTTTACATTCGCTATTATTGTGTTCATTCACCTCTACACCTTCAATATGGTTTTTAACCATTTCCCGACGTTCAATAGCTAAGTCCGTACGAAAATTCATCCAATCACCTCCTCAATATTATAACTTTCTATTCAATAATTATTTATAAGCATTTAATATTGAAATACACTTTATAATGTGTTAAAATAAGTCGTAATTTTTCAAAAGGAAGTCAATAAAATGAAACTTGGTATTGTAGGCTTACCTAACGTAGGCAAAAGCACACTTTTTAACGCACTTACTAACGCAGGCGCTCAGGCAGCAAACTACGCTTTCTGCACAATTGAACCAAACGTTGGCGTTGTTGCAGTTCCCGATAACCGCCTTGATGCACTTTGCGAAATGTACAACCCTGTTAAGGTTACACCTGCTACAATTGAATTTGTAGATATTGCAGGCCTTGTTAAAGGCGCATCTCAGGGAGAAGGTCTTGGCAACAAATTCCTTTCACACATCCGCGAGGTTGATGCTATTATTCATGTTGTACGTTGCTTTGATAACGACGACATTATGCACGTTGATGGCGATGTTAACCCTCAGAGAGATATTGAAACAATAAACCTTGAGCTTATCCTTTCCGATGCTGAAATTCTCCAGAGAAGAATAGACAGAACAACAAAGGCTATGAAGGGCGACAAATCCCTTGCAGCAGAGCTTGCAGTTCTCGAAAGAGTAAGAGAAGCTCTCGACAATGGTGTTTGCGCAAGAGCAGTTGAGCTTACAGATGACGAGAAAGAAATCATTGATACTGTTGCTCTTCTTACCTCAAAGCCTGTTATTTACGCTTGTAATATGAGCGAGGAAGATTTCGCTTCACAGATTGATACAAATGCCCGTTACAACGCTGTTAAGGCTATTGCTGCAGAAGAAGGCAGCCAGGTGCTTCCCATTTGTGCAGAGCTTGAATCACAGATTGCAGAGCTTGACAAGGAAGAAAAAGAAATGTTCCTTTCAGAGCTTGGTATTTCGACAGGTGGTCTTGATTTACTTATTGAAAGAAGCTACGACCTTTTAGGTCTTATGAGCTACCTTACAGCAGGTCAACCTGAAGTAAGAGCATGGACAATCAAAAAAGGAACAAAAGCTCCTCAGGCAGCAGGTAAAATTCACTCAGACTTTGAAAGAGGCTTTATCAGAGCAGAGGTTGTTTCCTTTGATGTGCTTATGGAATGTGGCTCAATGGCAGCTGCAAAAGAAAAAGGTCTTGTTCGCTCTGAAGGTAAAGAGTACGTTATGCAGGACGGAGATATAGTTCTCTTCAGATTTAATGTTTAATACACAAACAATGAACCCCTTTAAAAACTGTTGGTTTTTAAAGGGGTTCATAAATTTTACTCAGATAATTTATAGTGTCTCAGGTAAACACCAACTGTTTTATCGTAATCAAGCACATGAATAAGTGAACCATCTTCCATTGGATAAATTGTTACGCCTTCTGCTTCGTTACCTGCCATTGAAGGCACTGTTCTTGAACAAAGCTTTTCAACATTGCCATCTGAAAGGTCTACAGTAAGAATCTGGTCTGTATTACTGCTTTCTGCATCGTATGAGAGATAAAGGATTCCATCATAAACCTCACCGCCCTGAATACGTGTAACCATTCTTGAAAGCTTTATTTGGTGAGAAAACTCCATTGTTTCAAGGTCGAAAGCGAGAATATACTCAACATCACTGAACGGTGAGCAATAAAGAAGACCTTTTTCTGCATCAACAGCACACCACGGAATCCCATCAGGAAGAAGCTCCGCAGGCTCAACGTTAAAGATGTCAATCATCTCAAGTGTTTCGCAATCGTAGGTTATAACAAGAGGATAATCCTCCGCCTCATTTTCAACTGCTGCATAGATTTTACCATTATAATAGCTTATTCCGCCTATATGGTCATGATCATAATATTCTTTATACTCAGCGGGAATTGCATCAGTATTTTGTGCAACACATTCCATGGTTTCAGCGTCCCACTTCATAAGACCTGCTAATCCAAAGGCGGTCAATGAGCCGGATGTATAAAAATACTCACCGTCTGTAGTAATACCCTGACCTGCATACATTGCATCTGTAAAAACAAGTTTATCCTCACGAACAAGCGCAACGTTAGTTGAACTCTTTGAAGTGCCGCTATCAAGGAAGCCTGTAAGAAGCATACATATTGACATTAAAAGGGAAATAATTGTATCAAAGAAATTCATAAAACACTCTCCTCGAAATCTTATATAATATAGAATATATTATTTTTCCAATAATTTCAAGATAATAATTGATTATTATTATTTTTGATAGTATAATAATTCACATTAAGAAGGTGAAAATTTGGCATACAAATACGAATTACATGCACATACAAAAAACACAAGCTGGTGCGGTCAATTGGATGCAGAAGAGCTTGTAAATAAATACAAGCAAGCAGGTTATTCGGGAATTGTTCTAACTGACCACTACTCCCCTATGACATTTCACATTTCCGAATTTTTCAACAAGAAAAAGGCTATTGTCCATTTTCTTGAAGGTTATAGAAAAGCAAAAAAATTTGAAACAGAAGATTTTTCTGTTTTACTCGGTGTTGAGTTAAGATTTTACGCCACAGTTAATGACTATTTAATATATGGAGTAAATGAAGAAATGCTTTTCGAGCTTCCTTTTTTGCTTTCACTTTACATTAAAAGGGCAAGTAAATTATTCAGAGAAAGAGGCTGCATCTTTATTCAGGCGCACCCATTCAGAAAATATATAACAAGAGCAAAACCCGAATACCTTGACGGAGTTGAAGTTTTCAATGCCAAAGCCGACAAAGAAGCAAACGACAACTCTCTCAAATGGGCAGAAGAAATAAATGCGAAAATCAAAACAAGCGGTAGCGACTGCCACAGAGAAACAGGCGTAGGTTTGGGTGGAATAATCACAGAAGAACCGATAAAAAACAACGACGATTTAATAAAAATACTAAAAAACGGGAATTATAAGTTAATAAGAAACCAGAAATAAAAAACACCATTTCTTGTGCAAACAGTGAGAAATGGTGTTTCTTAATTTTTTGAATGTTAATGCTATGTTTACAGACCGCATAAAACCTCACTCTTTGAGTGGTTTCAAGCCATTCCCCAATTATTCGCTTCTACACTTTCTCCCACTTTTCAATCAAACGGTACTGAATAGCATCAGCAAGATGCCGTGTAATACAGGAAGAGTGTAGAGCTCGTTTAACATATCGTGGTATACCTCTTATTCTGCTTTTAGCATATGCAAGGAGTGGTCTTTTCCTCCAAAGGCAGACTTCTCCTTGGAGGTATTGCCACGGTTGAACGTCGCTGTGATTCAATAAGTAAAATTCCGGGCTAGCAATTAGCTCCTTAACAAAACCATATGAATTTTCTATGGATATATCCTTCAAACATTCACCGATTAATGATATTATAGTACGATCAATATCATATGATACTCCGTTGTTCTCGTATACTTGTTTTGCAAGGTATTCAGACTTATAGTGTCCCATGAACTTGTCCAGACTGTTTTTTGTGTGCATACAAGAATTATGGTTCATGTAGTAGGAGAAGATTATCCGATCAACACAAGTAATAGACTTCGCAAATGTACAACATAGTTGAGAGAAAGGGGTATCCTCCCACACTTTAGTGGGGAAATAGCGGAACCCATACGATTTCAAATAGCTGCGCAAATACAAAAATGCGCAATGAGGCTGACCCACTATATGCGATAGCGCCGGTTCATCATAGATATGAACACCAGGTTGTACTCTCAGTGGTTTGATCCATTTTTTGTTTGAACTAACTTTCTGGTAAGAAAAGCAATAGAGCTCCGAGCTTTGGGGTAGCAAAAGATCCGCTACCAAATCATCAGTTAAAAAATCAGAATCCCACCAATCGTCACTATCAAGGAAGGAAAGATACTTTCCTTGTGCTTTCTCAATGCCAAAATTCCGAGCAGAACTAACGCCGCCATTTTCTTTATGGAAAACCTTTACGTTGTCATTCATATCGGATATGGTGTCCAGTATTGCCGCACTACCATCAGTCGACCCATCGTCAATTAATAGTAGTTCTATAAAGCTGGAATTAGGTTGTTCCAAAACAGACTTAGCTGTATTTAGTACTGTCTTTTCAGCGTTATAAACAGGAATAATAACTGAAATCAGTGGAGTTTCTCTCATAGTTTCCTCCTTTTTCTGACATCAATCAGGGGGACGATCAGAAGCCACTGATTGATCACCAAAATTATTTAATTATTGATTCTTCCCATGAAGCGTATGGCTCAATGCCGAAAACCTTTGCTACTGTTGGAGCAACGTTTGCAAGGCCAAATGAGCCTTCTTTTACCTCATAAGAGTTTTTGCTGTAGATAATGAAAGGAACCTCGTTAAGTGAGTGAGCAGTTCTTGCTGCAACATTACCCTTTTTGTCCTTTTCAAGCATTTCGTCTGCATTACCGTGGTCAGCAGTAATAAGTACTGTTACACCGCATTTATCTGCTACCTTAAGAACTCTTGCAAGAGCAAGGTCAACAGCTTCAACAGCAGTAATTGTAGCGTCAAGGTTACCTGTATGACCAACCATATCACCATTAGGATAGTTGCAACGAATGAAGTCATATTTACCGCTTTCCATAGCTTCAATAACTGCATCTGTAACCTCTGCAGATTTCATCCATGGTCTTTCGTCAAATGAAACCTTATCTGATGGAATTTCCATAAATGTTTCAAGCTCTTCTGAGAATTTGTCGCTCTTGTTACCATTCCAGAAATATGTTACGTGGCCGTATTTCTGTGTTTCGGAAACTGCAAACTGATTCATACCCTTTGAAACGAGAAGCTCTGAAAGCGTGTCTTTAATTTCAGGTGGGTTAACAAGGAAGCGTTCAGGAAGCTTAAGGTCGCCATCATACTGAAGCATACCTGCATAGCAAACGTCAAGCTTTGCGCCTCTGTCGAAATATGTGAATTCGTCGTTATCAAAAGCCATTGAAAGCTCGATTGCACGGTCTCCACGGAAATTGAAGAGAACAACGCTATCGCCATCAACGATTGTGCCTACAGGCTCACCATTTTCTGCAATAACAAATGGAAGAAGATCCTGGTCAATCATTCCTTCGTTTTCAGCGCGGTATGTTTCAATAGCATCCTTTGCTGTTGCAAACTGTCTGCCGATACCCTTAACGTGAGTATCCCAACCAACTTTAACCATATTCCAGTTAGCCTGATATCTATCCATTGTAACAACCATTCTGCCACCACCTGATGCGATTTTACCGCAGAATGTATCGTCGTTAAGCTCAGCGAGAACATTTTCCAACTGCTCTACGTAAATAAGACCTGATGTTGCAGGAACATCACGACCGTCAAGAAGAATGTGGCAACGAACATTTTTTACGCCCTCTGCCTTTGCCTGCTTGAGCATTTCGATAAGATGCGAGATATTTGAGTGAACATTACCATCGGAAAGAAGACCGATAAAGTGAAGGGTTGAGCTTTTTTCAATACAGTTACCTGCAATTTCTTTCCATGCAGTTGACTGATAGATTTTACCTGATTCAATTGATTCATTAACAAGCTTTGCGCCCTGTGAATAAACCTGACCGCAACCGAGAGCGTTATGACCAACCTCACTGTTACCCATGTCGTCATCAGAAGGAAGACCTACTGCAGCTCCATGAGCTTTAAGACGTACATTAGGACACTCTTTAAGAAGCTTATCAAGTACAGGTGTGTTTGCAAGTGTTACTGCATCACCAAGACCTGTTTTTGAATAACCTACGCCGTCCATTACGACGAGAAGTACTTTTTCAGACATTTTTTACACCTCAAACATAAATTGTGGGCAGACAATAAAGTCTGCCCTGAATTTTTAATTAAACGCTTGCTGCTTTAACGATAACAGAGAAATCTTCTGCCTTAAGAGATGCACCGCCGATAAGACCGCCGTCAACATCTTCCTGAGCGAGAAGCTCTGCAGCATTCTTAGCGTTCATTGAACCGCCGTACTGAATTGTTACGCGGCTTGCGCATTTAGGACAATAGATTTCACCAAGAACCTCACGGATAGCATGGTTAACTTCATTTGCCTGCTCTGCTGTTGCTGTTTCGCCTGTACCGATAGCCCAAACTGGCTCGTAAGCAATGATAATTCTGTCAAGCTCTTCGTTAGAAACACCCTGAAGAGCAATCTTTGTCTGTGAGCGAACAACTTCCATTGTTACACCCTTCTTACGCTCGTCAAGAAGCTCACCAACACAGAGAATAACTGTGAGACCGCTGTCAAGAGCAGCGCGTACTCTCTTATTAACAGTTTCGTCTGTTTCACCGAAATACTGTCTTCTCTCTGAGTGGCCGATAATTACATATTCAACACCGATAGCCTTAAGCATTGGAGCTGAAACCTCACCTGTGAAAGCACCGCTTTCAGCCCAGTGACAGTTTTCTGCACCAATTTTGATATTTGAGCCTGCTGCAGCTTCCTGAGCAGCAAAAATATCGATATAAGGAACGCAGAGAACAACATCACAATCAGCATCTGCTACGAGAGGCTTCATTTCGTTGATGATTGCCTTTGCTTCATCAGGAGTTTTATTCATTTTCCAGTTACCAGCGATAACTGCTTTACGAAGTGATTTATCCATAATCTTAACCTCTTTCAAATTATGATTATTTATCGTTAACGGCCTCAATACCGGGAAGTGCCTTACCCTCAAGGAATTCAAGAGATGCACCGCCACCTGTTGAGATGTGAGTCATCTTAGGACCGAAGCCGAGAGTATTAACTGCTGCCGCAGAGTCGCCACCACCGATAATTGTTGTAGCATCTGTTTCTGCAAGAGACTTAGCAACTGCGATTGTACCCTTTGCAAGAATTGGGTTTTCGAACACGCCCATAGGACCGTTCCAAACAACAGTTTTAGCTGACTTAACTGCTTCTGCATAAAGCTCAGCTGTCTTAGGACCGATATCAAGACCCATAACATCTGCAGGAATCTTGTCTGCATCGAAAACTTCTACTTCGATTTCTGCGTCGATAGGATTTGGGAAATCCTTAGCTGTTGTAATATCGATAGGAAGAAGAATCTTAACGCCCTTTTCCTCAGCCTTTGCAAGCATATCTTTGCAGTAGTCAATCTTTGTTTCGTCAAGAAGGGATGTACCTACTGTGTAGCCCTTTGCTGCAAGGAATGTGTAAGCCATACCGCCACCGATGATAAGTGTATCTGCCTTGTTAAGAAGATTCTCAATAACATTAAGCTTGTCTGCAACCTTTGCACCACCGAGAATTGTAACGAATGGTCTCTCAGGATCTTCAACTGCGTTGCCGAGATACTTAAGCTCTTTACCCATAAGGTAACCAACTGCTGCTTCTTCAACAAATGATGCTACACCAACTGTTGAGCAGTGAGCTCTGTGAGCTGCACCGAAAGCATCGTTAACATAGATTTCGCAAAGAGATGCAAGCTCTTTTGAGAAAGCTTCGCCGTTCTTTGTTTCTTCAGGACGGAAACGAGTATTCTGAAGAAGAACAACATCGCCATCCTTCATTGCTGCAACTGCAGCTTTTGCATTTTCGCCAACAACTACATCGTCTGCTGCGAAAACAACATCCTGACCAAGAACCTCTGAAAGTCTCTTTGCAACAGGTGCGAGAGATTCTTTCTCGTTTGGTCCGTTTTTAACTTTACCGAGGTGAGAGCAGAGAATTACCTGAGCACCGTCAGCAATAAGCTTTTTGATTGTAGGGAGCGCTGCTGTGATACGGTTTTCGTCTGTGATAACGCCATCCTTAAGAGGAACGTTAAAGTCGCAACGAACGAGAACCTTTTTGCCTTTTGCGTTGATATCATCAACTGTTTTTTTGTTTAAAAGACCCATTTGTGATAACTCCTTTTATTTGTTAATTTTTTACCGAATACATTTTATAACAATTCTGTCTATTTTTCAAGTATATGAGCACTTTTTAAGGCTATCATTTTAAACATTCTTTCACCTTCAAAAACAATGTTTTTTGTTCAACTCTTTTAAACACTCATTTTTTCCCGGATTTCGCTGAGAATTTTCTTTTCTCTCCTCGAAATCTGCACCTGAGACATACCCATTTCGCGAGCAACAGCCGACTGGGTTTTTGCTTTATAATAACGCAGGTCAATTATCTTTCTGTCGCTTTCACAAAGAGCCCCAAGACAATCCTTAAGGCAGATTTTTTCATCTATTTTATCTTGATTTTCTACGGGTATATCCAACTGATTGTCATTATCCTCATCACCTGATGCAAGTGAAAGTACAGGTTGAAACGCAAGCAGCAATTCGCTTATTTCACATACATCCGCTTTCATATATTCTGCAAGTTCTTTTACAGTAGGTTCACGCTGAAGTGAATCTGAAAGCCTCTCCTTTTCCTGCCATACAATACGCGATTTTTCTTTTATACTTCGGCTGACCTTAACGGCACCGCCATCCCTGAAAATCCGTCTTATCTCCCCTAAAATTGCAGGAACTGCATAGGTAGAAAATTCGAACCCGAGGGTACTATCGAATCCGTTCACCGCTTTAACCAAACCTACACAACCTGCCTGATATAAATCGTCATACTCTACACCTCTGTTTTTGAAACGCTTGGCACAGGAATGAACAAGAGGCAGATTTTTTTTTATTAAACTTTCACGCTCATTCATTAGGCTTACCCTTAATTATTTTTTCTATTGTAACAGTAGTTCCTACTCCGACTTTTGAACGCACACGAAGCTTATCGGAGAAACTTTCCATCACGGTAAATCCAAGACCCGAACGGTCTCCGCCTACGCTCGTAAACAGGGGCTCTCTCGCTTTTTTCACGTCCTCGATACCGCATCCTCTATCTTTTACAGTAACCCTTATAACGCCTTCCTCGAAAACTGTACATGTTATGTAAATTTTGCCTATGGTATCTTTATAAGCGTGAACTATACAATTTGTTACCGCCTCGCTAACAACTGTTTTTATATCTCCCATTTCTTCAACCGTCATATCAAGCTGACTTGAAAAAGCCGCTACTGCCACACGAGAAAAGCTCTCGTTTACTGAACGGGAATCAAAAGTCATTTTTAACTGATTTATTTTTTTCATAAGTTAACCCTACCTTTTTAGTTTTCTTTTTTGCTTATTTCCGCAAGTTTCTCAATACCTGACATTTTCATTATTTTATAATCGCGTTCACTTAAATTTTCTATTTTCAAATGCTTGTTTTTACTCGCAATAATGCGGTAACGCCCCATAACAAGACCTACTCCCGAGCTATCCATAAAAGTAACTCCCGAAAAATCAAGAACTACAATTTCAGCATTTTCAAACATAAGTATGCCGTCGTCTATAGCTTCTCTTATAGCAGGCGCTGTATGGTGATCAATCTCGCCCTTTATAAAAAAATAAAGGGTTTTATTTTTGTTTTTTACTGTAACAGGCATATTTCCCTCTCCTTTTTAATATTTATATTTAATATACACGACCTAAAAAGAAAAATTTGTCGTAATAAAGAGGAAAACGCTTGATGTATAAAAATACATCAAGCGTTTTTAATTAAGTTATTTATTTGTTATCTTATAATTTTATCTCTCTTGAGGAATTTAATAAGACGTTTTGTGTTGTTACCGTCATGATAATCAACAAGGCGTGAATATCTGTCCTTATAAAGTTCTGACTGAGGCTCATTATAGTTACGAAGAATAGAATCAGTCAGACCATCCTCACTATAGAAAAAGTCGCCATATACATTTTCTTCGTTCAACATAAGCTTCGTTGACGGACCATACTGCTCCATACAATAATCCTTTTCTTCCCAATAGAAGATAACATTTGAGCCTCTGTAAAAGGCATCAAAGGCTATTGAGGAGTAGTCGGTTATAAGAAGCTTTGCAGTTTTAAGCACATCGTCATAGCGAGCATCAAGCACTACCTTATCCACCACATCAGGAGATGCTTTTGAAAGCTCATTTACAATAAGAGGATGAGGAAGAATAATAACCTTTTCTTTCAGGTTATCAGGCACATTATTGTAAAGCTTCATAAGCATTTTGAAATATGGTGTTTCAGAGAAATCTGAACGGGCTGTATTGATTTCCCATGGGCGCCATGTTGGCATAATAACGATTTTATCTGCATCGTCATTAAGAGTATTTCTATCAAACTTAGGAAGACCTGAAACGTAAATATCCTCTTCAAGATGTCTTCCGAGAGTTGTGAAATGGTCTCTTTCCGCCTTTGAGGAAACAACAACCCTGTATTTACCGTTAAGGTTTTTCCTGCTGAACATTTTTCTTGACTCAGAATCAAGAGATACCATATACATTACGCCATGCTGAAGAAAAACATAGTTAATATTTTTCCTTGTCATTTTGTAAAGTGGTAACGGGTTACAGGTTTTTAAATCAAAGGCATGGGCAATTGCCTCAGTACCAATAAATGTTTTTGTGGTAAAGAAGTACAGATAATGCCTGAAGGAATATTTATAAACAATATTCTTTCTGTACTTTTCAGGAATTCTATCTATAAACTCATAGTTTTTATCAACTATGAAATAGGCGTTCTTATAGCCTTCATCCATAAGCTTTTCATAAAGAACGCTTGCACTTTCTTCATATTTTGAAGAATTCTTCTCATAAAGAACAACAAGTTTTTTTGCCTTTTCGCTTTTCCAGATAAGAGAAACACCAAATGCAACAAGTTGCTTAAAGCGTTCAATAAGCTTGTCCGTTACGTTCTTTGAACGAACATAAATGATAAGGATATTGCCTTTATCCTGTCTGAACACTGCAACGGTCTGAGTTGCTTTATGAACATTCATCGGTCCACGCAAGCCAAGGAAGAGTCTGCCTATAGGAGAGAAGTACTTTATATTACAACGGACTTCTTCACCCTCGTATTTATAACAGAGATAAACGCGTTCTTTTGTTGGGTTTGTAAGCATATCTTCAACAGGAATAGTAAGGGAATACAATCCTTTATGAAGCTTTGATTTATCCTTTTTACCGTAAAATCTTGGTTTATACTGCTTTCCGTCTATTGAAATATAAATATCGTTAAGCTCGGTTTCTACGGCAGTTTTTAAAGAAAAGCGAGAAATTATCTTCATTTTTCTGCCCAGATTGAAATACAAAGGTAGCTTATTATTCAAAAGAGAGAACTGACCTATAACCCTTATCTTTTCTTCTAAATCTTCGATATTGTCAATTGCTGATTCTTCCTGGGATGAATTATCAACACAAGAAAAGCCATATTCATTTTCGAGTTTAGTTGCTTTTTTACTTATTTTTCCACCACAAAAAGCACTGTGTTTAACGTATTGTTTTGCACACTCAAAATGAGCAAGTATGCCTGCCATAAAGCCGCTATTCCGAGAGAAATCTACAACCTTCGCAGGAACAAGTTGCGGGAATGCACGCCTGTTCTCGCGAGAGAAAAAACCTTTCAATGTTGAAGACTTAAAGCCCCCAAATACACAGGCAATAAAAAACGCAAAAAGTTCAACACGTTTATACTGATAAGCAGTAAGAAGACCGAAAATAGATACATCTCCCACAAGCTCGTCAAGTTTTTCTTTGTTTTTGGGCGATAAAGCCTTTCTATAAGTAATAACATAGTTGTATTCAGGATTATCATCCATATAAGCTTTAAGAGCCCTGTATGTTGAAGGAATAAGGTTACCTGCGTATAACAAACACAAATTATCTTTCTGAGTGTGTTTTTTCAGTTCATAGGAATCTGTTTCACCTGATACGACAAGGGAAAATATTTTTTCACAGCAATCAGCAGAGCCGTATGGGCAATATTCCTCAATAAACTCATCAGGAACAGGGATATCCTTTTCCATCAAGGAAACAACACTCTCAACATCCTCAACGATAGGAAACGGAAGGCTTTCAAAATCCATATAGATTCCGCGTGTTGAAAGATAATCTGCTTTATCGTAAGCGAAGAGAATTATTTTTTTGCGCGATACTGCGAAATCAAAGAAAACGCTTGAATAGTCTGTAACAAGTCCATCGCAGGCATTTAAAATCTCGTAGGTATCGTAATCAGGTGAGAAATACTCAATATGCTTATACTTATCGCAATTAATCTCTGAAGCCATTAAGAAATGGAGATTAACAAGAAGTATAGTATCGTCAGGAAGTTTTTCATCAAACTCTTTAAGAATAAGCTTTGTGCGGTCAATCTGCTTACGCTTCTGACCTTCAGTTTCGGCATCACGCCAGGTTGGCATATATGCAAAAACTTTTTTCCCTTCATAGCCAAGCCTGGATTTAATGTCCGCGCCTGCCTCACTGTTATAGAAAATATAGTTTCTCGGATAGTTTCCTATAAAGCTTACATTATTGAAAATCGGCTCCAGGTCATAATCCTTCATAAAAACCTGACGGGTAAATTCATTTGGAAAAAGAGCGTAATCGCTCATAAGATAGTTCTTTTGCACATTGGCAAGAGAAGCAAGGCTTGACTTGTTAGCCTTACCCAAGGTTTTGAGCGGAGTTCCATGCCAGGTATTAAGGAAAATCTGGCCTTCACGCTTATTGAAATAAGGCGGAAAGCTGTTATCTGTCATTATATATTTTGCTGTTGCCAGATTTTTGCAATAATCATTGGAATCTCTTACAGTAAGCAAAACATTTTTAAAGCCGTAGAATTCCATTCTTTTCTGAGCCTTAGCCTTAGTTTGCTCGGTTACAACAAAACAAGGCTGATACTCAGACCAACGAGGGTTTTCGCATAGCTCTTTAAGCATCGCGAACATATTACCGTTGATATTTGAGCCCTGTCCGCCTTCAAGTAAAACTAATTTCTCATTAATAGGCAAATTGCAGTAAGTTATATAATCAAACTTACTGCCCTTTACCGCTTTAGATATGTTGTCCAGATATTTTTCGAACATTTTTAAGCCTCTTTTAATTATGTATTAGGTACCTGCTCTACACCATCAACCGCTTCCTGAAGTTGAAGGTCATTTTTAATCTGAGATGTTGAGATACCGGGTGTTCTTTCGAGAAAAACAACATCACAATACTCTTTGAGGTAATCAAACTTATCACTACCGGCCCAGTCTGAGCCCATAACGCAAACATCAATTTTATAATCTTTAATATCCTGAATCTTCTGCTCCCAATTGTTCTCAGGAATAACAAGGTCTACATATCGGATAGCTTCAAGCATTTTTTTGCGGGTTTCATAGCTATGATACGCCTTTTTACCCTTTGTTGCATTAAATTCATCTGTTGAAAGAGCAACAACAAGGTAATCACCAAGCTCTTTAGCTCTCTTTAAAATACGGATATGACCGTAGTGAAGTAAATCAAAAGTACCATAGGTTAAAATCCTTTTCATAATTAAACCTCCAATAAAGAGCAGATAAAATCCGCTAAAAGTTCTGTATTATTTGTGTTTTTGTTTTCGACATACTTATCCGCGAAAGCAGAAAGCAAATCAAAATCATAACCGCCATTAGAAATTGCACTTACTAAATCCACTTCATTCATAAATGAAGCGCCTGAAATTTCTGTAAGCACATCTACATTAAGTCCTTGCTCTGCTTTGTAAATTTCATAATCAGGAACATAGAAATATAATGTTTTTTTCAACATAGCTGCCTCAAACGCACAAGCAGAGTAATCTGTAATAACAACATCTGCAAGCTTCATTAAGTCAAGGCTTGAAAAATCACCTTTGATGTTATTAAGACCATCTTGCGCTGACTTACTTAACGGATGAGCAGAAACTGCAAGTTTATATTTTTCGCAAGTATCAAATGCATCAACAAGTTTTTTTGTATAAACCTCATCGTTATCACGAAATGTTGGCACATACGCAACGATTTTTTTATCGTCAAAATCAGGATTAAGCTCCAGAAATTCTTCTCTTCTTTTTTCTCCGTTCATAATAACATCCACGCGAGGAAGAGAAAGAATTTTTATATTTTCTTTTTTGCAACCAAAGGCCTGACAATAAATATCCGCAGTAGCTTCAGATGGCGCTAAAACATAGTCGTAGTTTTCGTGCATGTGCATTGCCTTTGCAACGCCTGAATCCCTGCCCTGGGATTTACCTGCCGCCTGAAGACTGAATTGCTTTACGGCACCCATAGCGTGCCAAATCTGTATGATTTTTGTTTCTTTTTTATGGTTGAGGCAGGAAACAGGAATTGAATATGTGTCTGTAATTACAACTTTTGCAGACGCCATCTCCCACATATCGCCAAAGATGCTGAAAATATAAGACAGCGAAATTGCACTTTCATCCTTCAGTTTTTTCAGACGAAAAATCTGTTGCGTTTCAGGTGAAACCTTTTTAATTCCGCCTTCAAGCATAAGCATATCCTGTGATTTCACATCACTCTGTCGTGAAAGATAAAGTATTTTATTTTTTGTTTTTCTAAACTTCATAGGTGCATAAAGTATTTTTATGCACAAAACAAATATTTTAATTATAAGTAGCTTCATATCTGCACCAAAAAGAAATGTTTTATAACATTTCTATTTTAATTTAAAGCCCGGATTTTGTCAATTATTTAGTCATCTTTTCCTGCTTTACCTTATGGTCGATAACATGACGTGAAGCAAGCTCTGCCATGATATCATCAACTGAAATGCCCATTTCAATCATTAAAACAAGCACATGGTACATAAGGTCGGAAATTTCATAAATAGCCTCCGCCTTATCGTTTGCCTTACCTGCAATAATAACCTCTGTGGACTCTTCGCCAACCTTTTTGAGAATTTTATCAATACCCTTTTCGAAAAGATATGTGGTATATGAGCCCTCTTTAGGATTTGTTTTTCTGCCTTCAAGCATTTCAACAAGCGCCTGCACAGAAAACGCAGGTGCTTCCTCGCTTTCAAGCACAGTATTGAAGAAACAGCTTTCCTCACCTGTGTGGCAGGCAGGGCCATCCTTTTTAACTCTTACTGTTAAAGCATCCATATCGCAATCTGCAGTTATGCTTACAATATGCTGATAGTTTCCGCTTGTTTCGCCTTTAAGCCAGAGCTCCTGCCTTGAACGGCTCCAGAAGCAAGTCAATTTCTTTTCAAGAGAAATTTCAAGACTCTCTTTGTTCATATAAGCAAGGGTTAAAACATCGCCTGTTTTGTCATCAACAACAATTGCAGGGATAAGACCCTTTTCGTCAAATTTAAGCTTTTCAATATCAAACATAATTATATCCTCACTGTTATATTGTTTTCTTTTAATGTGTTTTTCAGGTCATCTATTGTAACCTCGCCATAGTGGAAAATTGATGCGGCAAGACCTGCAGTAATCTGTGGCACCTCGTTAAACAAATCAACGAAATCCTGTTTGCCGCCTGCACCACCTGATGCAATAACAGGAACATTAACTATTTCACAAACGGCTTTCAGCATCTCAAGGTCAAAGCCGTTTTTCACGCCATCGGTATCAATGGAATTCACAACGATTTCCCCTGCACCGTTTTTTACTCCCTGCTTTATCCACTCCAAAGCGTCAAGGCCTGTATCCTCCCTGCCACCCTTGGCAAAGACTCTGAATTGACCATCTACTCTTTTAATATCAACAGATAAAACTACGCATTGATCACCGTATTTCTGTGCAGCTTCCTTTATTAAATCAGGGTTTTTAATAGCACCTGAGTTAACTGAAACCTTATCTGCACCGCACTTTAAAACTCTGTCGAAATCATCAAGTGTATTTATGCCACCGCCTACAGTTAAGGGTATAAACACCTTAGATGCGGTTTCTGTTAAAATATCTGTAAACAATTTTCTTCCGTCTGACGATGCAGTTATATCATAAAAAACAAGCTCATCTGCACCGTGGGAGCTATAGTACTCCGCAAGCTCAACGGGAGAAGATATTTCATTTAAATCCTTGAAATTTGTACCCTTAACCACAGTGCCGTTGCGCACATCAAGGCAAGGAATTATTCTTTTGGTTATCATTTTGTAGCCTCCAAGGCATCACTTATTTTAATCGCACCTGTGTAATATGCCTTACCGATTATTGCACCGAAAAGGTTCATTTCGTTAAGGGCTTCAACATCATCAAGAGATGATACGCCACCTGAAGCAATAATATTAACGCTGAATTTTTCCGAGAGCTCCTTATAAAGCTGACGGTTAGTACCCTGCATTGCACCATCTTTGGAAATATCGGTGCAAATAACTGTTGAAACACCAATTTTCTGAAGCTTTTCAAAAAAATCAAAGGTGCTGTATTCTGATTTTTCAACCCAGCCCTTTATAGCAACCTTGCCATCCTTAATATCTGCACCGACGGCTATTTTTTCGCCATAGGTTTTAACTGCTTCAATTAAAAAGGCTTCATCGGTTACTGCAGCAGTACCTAAGATTACTCGCTTTACGCCTGCATCAAGGTATGCTTTAACAACATCCATTGAACGAATACCGCCACCAACCTCAACATTAAGAGAAGTGTTTTCAACAAAGCTTTTAATTATATCAATATTGGGTGTTCCGCCATCACGAGCGCCTTCAAGGTCAACTGTGTGAAGCTCAGTAGCCCCCTGAGCTTCAAAATCCTTTGCTATTTCAATAGGATTTTCGGAATAAACTGTAAGGTCATTGTAGTTGCCTTTTAAAAGGCGAACCGCTTTACCCTCATATAAATCTATTGCAGGAAAAATCTTCATTAGTTACATATATCCTTTCATTAGTGCAAAAACCAAATCTTCACTAATGTTTGAGAGAAAATTGTTCACAGTGCTGTTTTGAAGCGAGCGGTGCTATATGCAGATACCGCCCCGAGCAAAAAATAGTGCTGTGGGCAATTTAATCCAAACATTAAATTTCACAAAATGCTTTAAGTATTTTTAGTCCAACCTCACCGCTTTTTTCCGGGTGAAACTGGCAACCGTAAACATTCCCATTTGCTACTGCCGCTGTAATCTGTGCACCATATTCGGAAGAAGCAATAAGGGAATTTTCACAATTTACACCAAAATAAGAATGAACAAAATATACGCAATCGCCCTCGTTTATGTACTTGAAAATCTCATTTTTCCCATTGTGGAATTTAAGAGCATTCCAACCCATGTGAGGCACGGCATAATCCGCTGATATTTCACTTTTAAGAGAAACTATTTCACCATCAATAAGTCCTAAGCCTTCATACTCACCATACTCATAGCTTTTTTCAAAAAGCATCTGCATACCAAGGCAAATCCCCATTAATGGTTTACCCTTGTTTGCTTCTTCAATAACCAGCTCAAAAAGACCACTTTTATGAAGCTTATTAACAGCATCACCGAATGCGCCAACACCGGGAAGGATTATTCTGTCTGATGCTTTTATTATATTTTCATCACTTGTTACGACTGCCTCAACACCAATTTTTTTAAGAGAGCATTGAAGAGAAAACAAGTTACCAACGCCATAATCAATTATTGCAAGCATTATAAAACTCCTTTAGTTGATGGTATTTCGTCTTTTGCCTGATTATCAATGGCAACTGCCTTTCTTAATGTGCGGGCAAGAGACTTAAATGTGCCTTCAATAATATGATGGCTGTTTATACCGTCAAGACGACGAATGTGAAGAGTAAGCCCTGCATTGAAAGCGAATGCAATAACAAACTCCCTTAAAAGCTCTGTATCAAAATCCCCAACCAATGGTGCCGGAATTTTCATACGGTAGCGAAGATATGGTCTGCCTGAAATATCAACAGCAGAAAGAATAAGTGCCTCGTCCATAGGAAGAATGGTACTGCCATATCTTTTTATACCCCTTTTATCACCGAGAGCTTCCTTGAATGCCTGACCTAATGCAATGCCGATATCCTCTGTGGTGTGATGGCCGTCAACCTCAATATCACCATCACATTTAACAACAAGGTCAAATCTGCCGTGCTTTGCAAAAAGCACAAGCATATGGTCAAGAAAACCGATTTTAGTTGAAATATCGTTTTCACCTGTGCCGTCAAGGTTTATTTTAACATAAACATCTGTTTCGGCAGTTGTTCTTTTAACTTCAGCAACGCGCATTCAGTTGCCCTCCAATATATCTTTTATTGTTTTTATAAGAATCTCCATCTGTTCTTGTGTACCGATGGTAATTCTGTTGAAATTCTTTATTCTTTCACCTGTAAAATGACGAACAAGTATGCCTTTATCCTTTAATTTAAGATAAAGCTCACCGCCATCAATTTTGTCAGTTTGCGCAAAAAGGAAATTTGCCTTTGAATCAAGCACGCTGAACCCCAGCTTTTCAAGCTCGGTTTTTGTGTAGCTTCTTGCTTCAATTATTTTCTTACAATTATCGTCGTAGTAGCTTTGGGAATCAATTGTTTTTTCACCTGCTACGAGAGTAAGGCGGTTAATGTTATATGGGTTTGTGGAATATCTTAACTTATGTAAATCGTTAATAATATCCTCGCTACCGATAGCAAAGCCGAGCCTTGCACCTGCCATTGAACGTGATTTTGAATAAGTCTGAACAACTAAAAGATTATTATACTTATTTACAAGGCTTACAGCACTCTGTGCACCGAAATCAATATACGCTTCGTCAATAACCACAACACTCTGAGGATTGGAGCTTACTACCCTTTCGACCTCATCAATTGAGAGTGCAATACCTGTGGGAGCGTTTGGGTTTGCAATAAACACAATACCATCTACCCCACAGAAGCTTTCAAGATCAAGTGTGAAATCATCCTTCAATGGAATTTCCGTATAATCGGACAAATGAAGGTTTGCAAAGACACCATAAAAGCCGTAGGTTATATCCGCAAAGTATGATTTTCTGCCGTTTGCACCATATGCCATAAAGGCAAAGTTAAGTATATCATCAGAGCCGTTTGCGAGGAAAACCTGAGAGGGCTTCACACCATAGTAATCGGCAAGCTTTCCTGTGAGCACTCTGCCGTCAGGGTCAGGGTAAAGCCTTAAAAGCTCTGTCTGACTTTCGTTTACTGCCTTTAAAACCGCTTCACTTGGCGGAAACGGAGATTCGTTTGTATTTAATTTTATATATTTTTTATCCTGCGGTTGTTCACCGGGAACATAAGCCGCTAATTTACTGTATCTTTCGTCGAGGAACTGACTCATTTTATTTCTCCGTTCTGATGCTTACACTTCTTGCGTGAGCGTCAAGGCCTTCTTCCTTAGCAAAGCGCACAACCTTGCTGCCGATTTCCTGAAGGGCCTCTCTGCTGAAATATGAAAACTGGGTTTTCTTTACAAAATCATCTACTGATAAAGGGCTTGAAAACCTTGCAGTACCGCTTGTGGGAAGAGTGTGGTTAGGGCCTGCAAAATAATCACCCAACGCCTCAGGACAATTCTTGCCAAGGAAAACCGAGCCTGCATTTTTAACAAGACCCAGATATTCAAACGGATTATCTACACAGATTTCGAGGTGCTCGGGAGCAAGGATATTTGAAACCTCCATCGCCTTTTTGAGAGAGTCTGTAATAATTATTTTACCGTTTGTATCAATAGATACCCTTGCGATTTCTTCACGAGGAAGCTGAGAAATCTGCTTTTCAAGCTCTTCGCTTACAGCGTTTGCAAAATCAGCACTATCGGTTATAAGCACTGCAGTTGCCATTTTATCGTGCTCTGCCTGAGAGAGAAGGTCTGCGGCAATGTGAGCAGGGTTATTTGTGCCGTCTGCCACAACAAGAATTTCGCTTGGACCTGCAATCATATCAATATCAACTGTGCCGAAAACCTGCTTTTTAGCCTCTGCCACAAAAGCGTTACCGGGGCCTACAATTTTATCTACCTTGGGTACACTTTCTGTGCCGTATGCAAGAGCTGCAACAGCCTGTGCACCGCCGATTTTGAAGATTCTGTCTACCCCTGCAATCTTAGCAGCAGCAAGAATAACAGGCTTAATATAGCCTGCCTTTGCAGGTGTTACCATAACAATTTCACTACAGCCTGCAATCTTTGCAGGAACACAGTTCATAAGTACCGATGACGGATAAGATGCTGTGCCGCCGGGTACATAAAGGCCTACCTTTTCAATAGGAATAACCTTCTGACCCATTATGACGCCGTCTTTATCGTTAAGCACAAAGGAATTGCGCACCTGCCTTGAATGGAAGGCGGTGATATTCTCCTTTGCCTGCTTTAAAATCTCAATAAGCTCATCATCAACCTGATTGAAGGCTTCTTCGATTTCTTCGGGTGTTACATCAAGAATATCATCAACTGCGCCATCGAATTTTTTGGAATATTCAACAAGAGCTTTATCTCCGTTTGCTCTTACATTTTTTATGATATCGGTAACAATACCCTCAACATCAATCGTCTGTTCACTGCGCTCTAAAATTTCATCTATTGAAATTTCGGAGCTGTTATATATTTTAATCATTTATTTTCCTCCACAAGCTTTGAAAGGGATTCTCTTAATTTATCAATCATTGCTGATTTGAATTTATACTCCGCCTTATTTGCAATAAGACGAGCGCTGATATCCACAATAGTTTCCTTGGGCTCAAGGCCGTTTTCAAGAAGTGTGGCACCTGTTTCGACAATATCAACTATAACATCGGAAAGGCCTAAAATAGGTGCTATCTCAATTGAGCCGTTAAGCTTAATAATATCAATATCACGGCACTTATCTGCATAGTAGCCTTTTGCAATATTAGTAAACTTTGTAGCAACTCTTAAGGTGCTTGTGCCGTTATCGGTAAACTCCTTTTTGCCTGCAACACACATACGGCACTTGCCGATGTTAAGGTCAAGAAGCTCATAAACATCAGGAGCATATTCAAGAAGAATATCCTTACCTGCAACACCTATATCTGCAGCACCACGCTCAACATAAATAGCAACATCGCTTGGCTTAACCCAGAAATAGCGGACCTTCTTTTCGGGGTTTTCGAATATAAGACGGCGGTTTTTTTCGTGAATCTGAGGGCACTCAAAGCCTGATTGCTCAAACATTGCATAAACCTTTTCGCCTAACCTGCCCTTAGGAAGAGCAACGTTAAGGTAGCCGTCGTTATCAGACTTACTTTCTGTTTCCTCTGCAGATGAGTCAAGAATTCTGTCAACCTCATCAAGATAAACAGCAAAGCCGATAGCACCGGCTTTTTTATTTACACGCTCCATAAGTCTGTCGTAACGGCCACCTGAAAGCACGCTCACAGGCACGCTCTGAATGAAGCCCTTAAACACAATGCCGTTATAGTAGCTCATATCGTTAACAACGGAGCAATCAATATTAATATTCTTTTCATAGCCTGCATCAATAAGCTTTTGGCAAACTGCGGAAAGCTCATTATATGCATTCTGCATTTCCGCATTTACGACTGCATTGCTGATTTTAGGAAGCACCTCAGTCGGTGAGCCGTAAGCCTGCAACAAATCTGCAAGCTTATTTGAAAGAGCCTCACCAATGCCAAAAGTCTTGCAAAGATTGAGTATAACACCCATATTTTTTTCGGAAACAGCATTCAAAAGCTCTGACTTATTGCTTTCGGTAAGCTCCATCGCATTGAAAAGACCGCTGAGAATACCCATATGAGAAATATCAAGAATATAATTCTCGCTGATAGCATAAAGGCTACGGGCAGCAAGGTTTATAACCTGACAAACCTCATCATCACCAATATTACCCATACACTCGACACCGGTCTGCATAATTTCGCTGAAGCCACCCGCCTTTTTGGTTACGCGGTAAACATTTTCGTTATAATAAACCTTCTGCACACCGTCTGCGGAATCATCAAGATTTTTGATAATAGAAAATGTAACGTCAGGCTTGAGAGCAAGAAGTCTGCCATCGGTATCGGTAAAAGTAATGCAATTTTCACTGACAAGGAAATCCTTATTACTTCCGTAAAGATCGTATTCTTCGAACTTGCTCATTTTAAACGGCTTGTAGCCATATTTACTATAAAGACTGCGAAGCTCAAAAATTATTCTTTCGGAATTATTGAGCACAGACAAATCAAAACTCATTATTTATTGCCCTCTTTTGCTTTAATTTTGTCTAATACCTTACGGTAACCGCCTGTGCCGTAGGAAAGACACTTATTAACTCTGCCGATTGTAGCGGAGCTGGCACCCGTTTCTGTGGTAATAACGTTGAAGGTTTTGCCCTCATCTAATTTCTTGGCAACGCTCAGGCGCTGAGAAAGAGATATAATCTCATTTATGGTGCACAAATCCTCAAAAAACTGATGGCAATCCTCAAGATTTTCAAGGCTTAAAACGGCTTCAAAAAGCTCATCAACACTGCTGTCTTTTAAAGGTGTCATAGTAAAATACCACAAAGCAAATATATGCTTTTCCTTTCATTTTGATGGGAAAACAAAAAACGTGTTCATATGGTAGCACACTAAAGCGCTAAAGTCAATAGTAAATACATGATTTTTTGTTGAAAAATAAAGAAAAAACTTGCTTACGGCTTTGAAAACAGAAAACAAAATTTTTTCGCATAAATCTTTTATTTTTTATACTTGAAAAAGAATAATATTTTATATATAATAATCTGGTAAGTTTCGCTGGAATAGCTCAGTTGGTAGAGCAGCTCATTCGTAATGAGCAGGTCGCGTGTTCGAGTCACGTTTCCAGCTCCAAAAAATCCTCGTTCAACCGAACGAGGATTTTTTTATCCATTGCGAAAGCAATGGTATATCATCACACTTTAGTGTGTATATCATTGCCAAAGGCGTATATCATCAGACGTAGTCTGTATAATACTTTCGCAATGATGATATACAAAACTTCGTTTTGGTGATATACAATTTCTGCGAAATTGATGATATACACGGCAACCCATGATTTGCCACGCACAAACGCTTTTCTATAGTCTTACTTTATCTTTTCTCGTCTCATACACCGTTTTTTATATTTATCATTGCTTGTATTTTTTTGAGAACTTCTTCTTCGCTTTCGCCATATGTGCAAACTATATCGCCTATGAGAGAATCGATAGCACACAGAGCTTCTGTTGCTGCGTCGTCATCATGTGAGAATGCTCCATCTAAATCATATTCTTTTCCATCGACTATTATCAGCCTACAATAGTCAACACTTGAAAATCTGAAAAAAGAAAATTCTTCAATTTCTAATTGATTTATAAGAAAACAAAACATTTCGACTATTTCATCGTACAATTCTTCCTCTGTAGGGGGTTCCATGTCACCCAGCATATCAGGAAGAAACGTATTTATTACCTCTGACAACTCTTCGGGACTAAGCTCACTACAATCAGGGTTGTCAGAATCCATCAGCTCATCTAACTTATCCTTAAGAGCCTTAAAGCTTATAAAATCATCATTATTCATCTTTGTTTCTCCTTTTATAGTCTTTGAGCCTTGGAGTTCAATAATACCATTTACACACTCATAACACCAATACAAAAAGTTTCTATTACAGTAAATCAACTTTACCAACACAAGTATACCACACATTTTAAAATTTTTCCATATCTCATTATCAGTCAAAAAACTCCACCTTAACCACAACCATAGGTCGCGTGTTCGAGTCACGTTTCCAACTCCATAAAAAACAGCGTGTTCACTTGTTTTGTGAACACGCTGTTTTAATTATTTTGTTTTTCCGTAATGGGTAGGATTAAGTATTTTGCCAACTCGCGGAACAAGAAAATCAATCCACCAATGAAACCATTTTCCTATTAAAATACACTTCAGCTTATCCCCTACTTTTTTTGCTTTTTCGTCCGTACCCGGAATATAGCTGGGATACATTTTTATTTTATTGCCTTTAAATTCAAATCTTAAAACTCTTTCCGCTACTGATGGTAAAGCTCTTATATGCATTACAAGGGTGTTGTTATTCTCCCAATAGGCATATGAACGAACAGGCATTTTCAGTTCGCCTATAGAAACTTCATCAAAGCTCGCCTCACCATTCATAGACAAGAAGATTTTATTTTTAAATCCACCATCTTCTTCCCAAGAAAAAGTGCAACCAATCTCTGAAAAATCAAATTTCAGGTTATTCATATTACCGCCTCTGTCTTTTGCAAAAAAGACAATAGGCATGGGAAATACGCTTATAGGAAAACCAATAAAATTTATAAATCTACATCTTCTCAATGAATAGGTTTTTCCGTTTATCTGTTTTTCTGTTTCGGAACGAGATTTATTTATAACATTTGATTTATCAGGCAAGGTTATTGTTTGACTAACTTGTTTTAAATCAGGCTCAATAAACGCTTTGGGCATATACTCCCATATAACATCAAGGGTTTCCTGCAAGCCACTATGCTCTGAAGTCATAATTAAACAAGCGTTATAATCCTCAAAGGAAATAGCATATTGGCAGAACATACCTTCAGCTCTATAGGTATTTGGCATACCTGCACATCGCCAGAAGCCACAACCGTAACCTGCGCTTGCATCCGGCTCCTTTTCGCTGACCGAATTATCGGTTATAAAGCCTGTTGCCTCTTTTGTCCACCACTCAGGTATTACCTGAACACCATTATATTTGCCTTTATTCTGATAACAGAGAATGAATTTTGCAATATCCTCAGTTTTTAGTTGCAATCCCCAACCGCCTGCTTCAACACCATCGGGTGAATGCTCCCAAAAAGGAACATTAATTCCAAGAGGTTCAAACAAACGAGGTATAAGGTATTCGGTTATAGACTCGCTCAAAACTTTACAAAGCATTTTTGATGCTACATAGTAATTATCGTTTACATAGCGCCAACTTGTACCCGGTTCAAAAATCCACTTTGCATTAACAAAAAGTTCAAGCCAATTATCGCTTTTACTACCTCGGATTGAGGTTTGTTTACCTGCAGTCATGCACAAAAGGTGGTGAATTGTAAGTTTATTCAGTTTTCCATCTTTCTTTTTAAGAAGCTCAGGAAAAACATCTACAAGCTTTGTCTCTCTTGTTATTTTACCTTCATCCAAAGCAAAACCGTAAGCTGTTGCAAGAAAGCTTTTACTTATAGAATAGACAGTATGTGGCATTTCAGGTGTAAGAGGTTTGCTCCACGCTTCGCAAGCAACTTTACCGTCTCTTAAAATCATTAAGCTATGAACGTTTATACCTCTATATGACATTTCCTCGGTCATCTTCAAGATAACCGAGGAGTCTATACCTACTGATTCAGGAGTTTTTGCTCTTTCAATTGGCTTATGCAAATTCATCATAATCTTTCACGTGCTCTGCTTCATAGCCTTTGTAAATATCAACGCTACGGATATGCCACTGAACAAAGCCATGCTCTTCTGCCATTTTATCTGCAGTTTCTTTCCACTTGCGAGCAACATCAATTGTTTTACCAATTAACTCTTCAACTTTTTCAGGTGATTGAAGGTCTGTAGATTTAGCGCCTGATTCTTCAACAATCTTTTTGATAGCACCTGGGTTATCCACAATAGGACAAGCACGAAGCATATTATCTGAGAATGGCTGACGAGCTTTATACGCCATAAAGATCGGGCTCTTGAGAGCGTCAATGAAATGAGTATCAGGATCCTTGATATTAACGTTTGAATAATGAGCAAATACACATGGCTCGCAATCACCGTTAGCGCTGATATGGAAATACTGCTTACCGCCGGCTACGCAACCGCCAACATATTCACCATCGTTAAAGAAGTCGATCATAACAAGAGGCTTAACTTCTTTGAAACGCCATTTACGAACCTGGTCATACATATGCTTTCTCTGCTCAGCTGTTGCCATAAGCTCGGCTGTTGCACCGCAACCTACAGGAACAAATGAGAACAACCATGCGAAAACAGCACCCTGATCAATAAGGAAATCTACATATTCATCGGTAGAAATAACATCTGCATTGTCTTTTGTATAGCACAAAGATGTACCAAAAGGAATACCTGCAGCTTTCAAACGCGCCATAGCTTCAATAGTTGCTTTGTATGTACCCTTACCTCTACGGGAATCTGTTGTTTCCTCGTTGCCCTCAATAGAAATTGTAACCAGCAGATTACCAACCTCTTTAATTTGCTTAACAAATGCATCATCACAAAGAGTACCATTTGTAAATGCATGGAAAAGGCAATCAGGATTTTCTTTACAAAGTCTTATAATATCGTTTTTACGAACAAGCGGCTCGCCACCTGTGTAAAGATACACATATGTACCAACAGCCTTACCTTCCTGAATGATTTTATTCAAATCATCATAACTCATATTAAGCTTATCACCATATTCTGCAGCCCAGCAACCTTTACATTTAAGGTTACAAGCAGTAGTAATATCAATAAGCACTGCCCATGGAATATTGCAGTTATGCTCCTTCATTGCAGCAAGACGTCTGTCATAGCTCTTTACAACTGCATTTACAAATGGTGGCACAAGCTTAAGAATTATATTTGTATCTGTGTTCATTATGACTCTTTTTACATAGTCAGCATAAACGTTTGTAGGATCACTTAAGCGTTCTTCCAGCTTTGTAAGAATTTTGAGATGAAGTTCATCCTTAACCATTTTCTTGCCCCAGGAGATAAGCTTAAAAAGATTTGTATCGTAATCTTTTTTTACGTATTCTATGCCCTGTTTAATTGCTACATTAAGCGCACTCTCTTTTATACCCATATTGAAAACATCCTTCCAATTAATAATTTAATCTCCACTCTTCTGTTTGTTCGCCCTCAAAGGAAGCAGAACCGCTTATTGACCCTTTATGAGCTGAACCATCAATATGAAGAGGTATTGTGTAATTCGCATAGGTTACGTAACCATCTGCATTAATATGGAGTTCTATGCTCGAACCCTTATAAACAATATCTGCCGAGTCAACCTCCATAAAGCTTATATCAAAATTAGCAACATCCAAATAGCCAATAGAAGCCGCATTATGCGACGGAACCTCATACATCCCTACGCTTTCACGAACAAGATTTATGCGTATAATATATTCATTACCTACACGTTGTACAGTAGCAGATTTCACACCTTTTTCGGTTAAGGTAAAGTTATTCTTTTTAGGAAGAATAACAGGAACTGTCTCCCCCTCAGAATTAACTGCTAAACCATTCTGATACATTAAAGTTTCGTTAACAGGCTTAACAACCCAGCCAATCATCAGATTAACAACAGATTTCACTATTTCTCCGCCTGTGCACTCAGTAACGTCTGCAGAAAATGCCTCAGAATGAGAAACCGATAAATTACCTGTATACGCTTTGGTTTTGTTAACCGCTGCTTTTGCTGTTGAAATTATTTGCGCCGTACTCCACCCTGACGGGTCAGGAAGATTTGCAGCAACATTATTTTGAGAATTGGTTACGGGAGCATAACCACCGGGTTGTTTATTATTGTTGTTATCTTTTGGCTTGCTCTCATCGTCTTTTGTCATAGGGATGGATAAACCTTCACCTGTAGCACTTTCCTCTGTGTATCTTTGGGTGGTAATATATAATGTGGGTTCCTCTTTAAATGGTGATAAATCACTTTTAAAAACAGCGACTACTATAACAACCAACGTTAATAAAATCGCAACTTCAAACACAATTATTATGTTTCTTTTAAGTGCATCATCAGAGCCCGAATTCCTTTTTATCTTTTTCACCACCAAATAAAAAATCTTAACAGCGCTATTTTAAACTAACGTTGTTAAGATTATGTTAAAATTTATATTATTATTGTGAATTCTGTACCTTCTCCTAAAACACTTGAAACTTTTATCTCTCCATCAAGTATATTTATAACCTGCCTAACCAAAGCAAGACCTAAACCATTACCTTCTTGAGAGTGAGAAGTATCACCCTGGTAGAATTTTTCAAAACAATGTTCAATTGTTTCATCAGACATTCCGCATCCGTTATCTGATACAGTTGCAATTGTTTTTTTGTTATCTTTTTTTAGTGTGATTGATATTTCGCCACCAAAGGCGGTGTATTTAATAGCATTTGAAACAAGGTTATTCCAAACTGTTTCCAAAAGCGATTTATCGCTTTCTATTGACACCTCATCCAAATCAACATTTATTGTAAGATTTTTCTCTTCGATTTTATCTTCAAAGCCTAGTATACACCGGCGCATCTGCTCATCTAAAGAAAAAACTTCCTTTTGTATGATACCCTGATTTTCAATTTTATTAAGTTTCAAAATATTTGTTACCAGATTTGTAAGGGATTCGATTGTCTGAGAAAGTCGATAAGTGTATTCTTTTCTCTTTTCTTCAGGTAAATCCCTATTCTGCAATAAATCTGCATACCCCTGGATAACGCTCAAAGGAGTTTTTATTTCGTGAGAAACGTCTGCAATAAAATCATTCCTCATATTCTCCAACGAGCTGATTTCAACCAACATTTTATTGAAATTAACTGCAAGAAAATCCATTTCACTTTTGGGTTTGTTAAAATAGGTTGGAACCCTTACTGCAAAATCTCCTTTAGCAACAGCATTAGCAACATCACAGAAAACCTTTATTTTGTCGTGGTACACTCTGCCTTTAACAAAATAAATAAGACCGGTAGAAACTGTACAGCTAAACAAAAGATATAAAGCACCAAGCGCTGCAATAGTAGATTTATTAAACCCCTTATCAATAACATTTACCAATATTAAAACCAGGAATGTTCCGTTAGCCGCAACAATAAAGAAAACCGCAAAAAATTCAACAATAAAATTACGCAGACGACTTGCGAAAGACTTTTCTTTTTTATTCGCTATCATACGAGTATCACCGCCTTATATCCTAAGCCGTGAACGGTTACAATTTCAATATCTTTACATTTTGCTATTTTAGCACGTAGCTTTGTTATGCAAACATCAACTGTCCTTGGTGCACTTTCGCTGTCATAACCCCAAAACTCATTCATAAGCTGTGTTCTTGTGAAAGTTCTTTTAGGATAAGACAAGAAGTTGAAGAGAATATTGAACTCTTTAACTGACAATCCTAAATTTTCACCATTGTAGTAAGCCGCATTTTCAAATGAATTAAGTTCTAAACCACCTATAACAATCTTCTTTTTGTTTTCGATTCTTGCTCGCCTGAGAATTGCTTCAATCCTGAACATTAATTCTTTCATTTCAACAGGTTTAACAATGTAGTCGTCAATCCCCATTCTGTAGCCTTTTTCCTTTGATTGTATATCATCTCTTGCTGTTAAGAACAAAAAAGGAATATCTTTATTAACAAGCCTAACCTGTTCGGCAAACTCAAAACCATTGACATCTCTCATCATAATGTCAGAAATGATCATATCAAAAGACATTTTTTCTAATTGTTCAAGAGCTTCGGTAGCACTATAGCACCCCACAACATTGTATCCACCATCGGTAAGATAAGAACAAACAATTCTGTTAAATTGAATATCGTCTTCTACAAGCAAAATACAAACCATTTTTAACCCCCACAAAGAGAATATATGTATATCGTAATTTTACAATAACAATATTAACATTTTGTTAAGTTGGGGTCAAATATTCAAAATCGAAAACAGCTAAAAAGTTGCCTTTAAAAACAACCATAGGTTGCGTGTTCGAGTCACGTTTACAGCTCCAAAAAATCCTCGTTAAAAAAACGAGTTTTTTTACTTATTCACTATTAACTATTCACTCTTCACCAATAAAACCTTCACAAACACTTTCCTATTGCATTTCTTTTTTATCAATGGTAAAATTTAACCAGAAAAGGTCGAACATAGAACCGTCCCTTGATTGCTTCTAAAATTGTTTTTGTGGATTAAATATTACAAAATCCAGCACAAAAATTACAAAGTGCACAAATTTTAATATTTCCTTGCTATAGTATAATCAAGAGGCGGTTTATTAACACTATACTTCAAAATTGAGAATCATTAAGCAGAGTTTGTAACCGAGCCTGAGAAGGGAGATATGAATATGTGTACATTTAATAACGATTTTACCAACTCTACCGAAGAAACAAATAATGTATGCGAAAAAGCAACAATTAAAAGCATATGGCACAAGATAATTTATAAAGACAGCAGCTTCAGAGCGGTATTGCTTTTCATTGGCATATGTTGCCTGAATTTAATATCTGTATTTTCATTTGGGTACGGTTACTGGTATTTTGTAGAACCTATCGGAGGCTATCAGCCGAATATTGTTGCTTTAGCTTTTTATCTTATAGCCGCTGTATTTTTAATAATTTATACAATGATGTGTTGCAGAAAAAGACTGCTCAAACAACTCACCGGTATAACAGCAGCTTTGGGTGTGGTAGCTTTCGGAACCATTGTTACAAGCGGTATATTTTACCCTATTTTTAATGCATTGTCACTTATTTTTGCTTATATAACAAATAGTCCTGACCACGAAAGCACACTATTCATTTTAATTGCATATATAATGAATTTTGCGGCTGTAATTGCATTCGCTTGCATCTCCGGTCATTCAATAAACCACCCGAAAAACCAACATAAATTTTCTTTAGTTAAAATCACCGCCATTTTTTCTGTTATTTGTGCGGGCTTTCTTGTTATTTACGGTTTTGCTTTTGCAAAATATGAATACGAATGGTTTAACGAAGAATATTATATAGAAACACCGCAGGAATCTTACCTTTCTCAAGTTACAAAAGAACAAAGAAATTTATATTCACATATAAAAATCGGAGACGATGCAAGCGCAACAGAAAAACAACTAATACAAAAAGGTTTTGTAAAACAAAATAAAAGTTATGACGATTACATTGGGAACTGCTTGTTCCCCTACTATATTAACGAATATTTAGAAAAAAGAAATCCTGAAAAGACAATTGGAAACAGTTGTGCAATATATTGCTACACCGATGGAATAGATGACCCTGAAAGTTATGCTGATAGTATCAGTTGCATAATCATTTCATACGACCAGAATGGTAAAATCAACTATAAACTCTTTATTCCTAACACTAATAGCTTTATGTTGGATGGATGTTATTTAGATTATCAGCACGGTGAAGAAAGCCAAAATTGGTATAACAATCTTCAAACAGGCAAAAGTTCTGACTCTACTTTAGATTTTATCAGAAACACCGGAGCCTTTATAATTGAAGATGAAAAATATGAAAATGAAATAAAATCGAATTCATATAAAATTATTTTACAATGTTATTACCCTATTAAACCGGATTTCATGGATTTTTTATTTGATATAGATGCTAGCAGTATGGATTATTTCAATAGTTTTGAACTCACTGCTACAGATGACATTATTTCAGATAAGCAATTTTCATCTATGTGGTAAATTTTCTTGTATGAAAACCACGATAACGTTTTCAACTCCAAATTCAACAATCCGTTTAGCAGTTTTTTCTGCTAAACGGATTGTTGTTGTATTTTTATTATTTATTTAATTACTGCATATTTAAAAATAGCTTGCGTTTTTTCTTTGGAAAAGCCTGCTACCTTAATGGCATAAATCTTACTTAAATCTTCTTTTGATTGGAAGTACAAAACATAAGATTCATCATTTTCTTCTGATTGAATATACCAACCTTGCGCTACCGCCTTATCATTTTCAGAAATGATATAGTGGGAATTACCGTTGCCCATTGGAAGTAACGTTACTGCCATAGATGAATAGTACGCACACGCTTTTGTGTAATCCTTAAATGAACAGAAAAGCTTTGTTTCAGGTGGCTCGCTTGAAAGAAAATCCTTTAGCATTTTATAATTATATGGCACTGAAATTTCTGTGCTGTACCCATAATTTTCTATACCCATTTTAGCAAAGGTATAAACAATAGGATATTTTAAAGATTGGTTAAAATATTTCTTGTGCTGATCCATTGTAGGAATGGGCACACCTTGATTTTCATCATAGATAACAATATTTTTACCTTCGCCAAAATCAAGAATATATGTTCCTTCTGTCTTACTTTCTTTATATGCTCCAATATTTGCATCTATATACAAATCAAAATATTCGTTACTGTAATTACTTTTTGAGGTTTCTCCGCTTTCAAAAGTCTCACAAGTAGTTGTAACACCGCTATATCTTCCTCTATCAAATTCAATTTTATATATCATCAGCGGCACTTTGAGGTAGGCAAAAACACCTAACAAAATGAATACAATTAAAAATATTGATACGGTTTTAAGTATTGCTTTTTTCTTATCCTTTCTAAACATATTGCCAACTCCCTTTATCAGTTCTGTTGAATTATCGTTTACAATTTTCATTTCAGGTTGATTTGTTAATTGCTCGTATTCTTTATTGCACTCAGAGCAAACATCCAAATGATTTTTAATTATCTCTGTAGATTCCTTACTACAAAGGTCATCTATATACAAAGGTAACAAATCTTTTATCAAAAAACAGCTTTCTTTACTCACCTTCGCTCATCCTTTCTTCAATTTGTTTTTTTGCTCTGAAATATGTAACTCTTGCCCAGTTTTCTGTTTTGCCGAAAACATCTGCAATAGTCGTATATGGCATATCTCCTAAAGACTTCATATAAAAAACTTCTTTATAAGGGGTTTCCAGTTTTACGGCTTCGGTTAGGATTCTTTTTACATTTTCGTCTTTAATAACATTTTCTTCAGGAGTGCTGTTATCTATTAAATTGGGATAATCTAAAATATTTTCCTGTTGCTTTTTTCTTTTTGAATTAAGGAATATATTTTTAGCAATACTGCAAAGCCATGTTTCAATTTTGCAGTCATTTTTAAATGTATCAATCTTCTTAATTGCGTTATAAAATGTTTCTTGCGTTATATCCTCTGCCAAGGTTTCGTTAAGGCACAAGGAAAAAGCGTAGCTTTTAACATATTTATAATGCATATTGCAGATTTTTTCTAATTCATCCAAAGCCCTCACCCCTTTCGTACTATATAAATCACAAAGCTGACGTCGTTTTTGTGCTTTCAACCATTAGAAACATCAAAAAGGCTTTTATTACAAAAAAATCTAAATTTTTCTTTTTTATTTTAACATAAACTCGGAAAAAGAAAAGCGCAAAAGTACCGCTGTTAATTTAACGCAAAAACAGCGCGTTCACTTTACGCGAACACGCCGTTTTTGCTATTTAATTTTAATTAGTCCCAGGGACCGCCTACATATTCAATTACCCTCTCCCCGTCAGGAGTAAAATAATCTATATACCCTGTGGTTTTGGGTGGATCAACCTCGACAATTGCATTATCCTGAGATGCTTGTGAATCACCATTGGTTTCAGGCTCATCAGGCTCTGTTTTTTCTGTTACGGGCTCATTGGAATACTTTTCCTTTACAGAGAAATACGAATCATCACCTTCACTCAGAACGTAGTATTCTCGCTCTGTGTCATTATCGGCACTATTTTTTGTTTCTTCAATTGACTCTTCAACCTGTTTCATAACCTCGTATATTCGAGGGAGTGGTTTATCGGTTGAATTACCATACACAGACAACATAATTTCTTCATTAATTACGTTATAGAACACGCTGTAATCATCGGTAACTATAATATTACACTCTGTACCAGGTTTAGTTTCATCATACTTTTCATCGGGTACCCAGGCGTTAAATATTGCACTTTCTATGCTACCATTTTTCGAAAACTTCACTCTGTAGCTTTTAACGTAGATTGAATGAGGCTCTGAATCTAAAGTAGATTCTATGTTGCCTAAAATAGTGTTAATCTGATATTCATCAACAGGCATATTATTTTTAGAAATCTCAGAAAACTCATTTTTAGCTCTGCTGATTTTAAGATAAACTAAGTCCCAATCCGGACTCTCATCCCTCACGCTATAGAGCTTTGCTTTGCAGTAAACATATTCTGCGTCAGCAGACACAATTTTTTCTACACTATACGTTTTCTCTTGTTGGTAAAGCTTTTCTGCTACAAGCTGTGGCTTTGCATCTTCTTTCAAGTCTACTGAGTAAAGTCTGTAGTCATCCTGAATATAGTAAAACGAATTATCAATCAACAGGCTGTTCAGAAGAGTACCGCCAAGCTTGCAAACTAATCTTTTATCACCATCCTTCTCAAAGAAAAACAAGCCCGTTTCCTGATACTCGGCATTTCTGTTGATAATAGCATGGTAATAGCTATCCTTTATTCTATAAAATGCTCCGGCTTTGCTTGTTGCATAGGTGTAGTTTTTACCCTCATCTTCATCCTTGTAGCCATTTTCTTTAAATTCAATTACAAGCGCTTCAAAGCTGAGTACAATCTTGTTATCCCGCCTGTTTTCAAACCACTCCTTAGGCACCTGGAAGGAAAACTCTCTTTTCGGACCCTGACTTGTGCAGTAGGTTCTGTACACACTATTCTCGGTTGTTGCGCCAAACGGATCAGAAACACTTATTTCATCGCCCAACTCAAGTCCGCCATCAATTTGATTTGCATTAATAATGTAAATTGTACCCTTTTCAGGTATATCTTCATAGTCCACAGTAAAATTAAATACAAACTGATCACCGTGGCTTCCTACCTCTTTGAGACTTACTACTGTGATATCCTGAAGAATATCGCGGCTGCGAACTCTGTAGATACCATCCTTTTCAAACATTTTATCTGTAAGCACACTTGACATAAATTGAACAGAAATATTTTTTTCCTCAATAGAGATATGCTCATAGCCATCCTCACTGAGAATTTTATCTGCAGTTTTGTCTATAGGGTTACTTACAAAGCACACCGCAACAGCTGATATCAACACTAATGACAACGCAACAACCCAAAATGCAGGTTTTTTATAATTTAAAATTGATTTTATTCTTTGCTTTACACCAACCTCACCAAAAGCTAATGGGCAAACCATAACCATTCTGCGCTGAACACTACAGGAAACAAGGGTTTCGGAATAGTGCTTTTTTTCGTGGTTAAGCATATTTTTGATTACTTTTTCGTCGCAAGCGCTTTCTATATCACGGCAAAGTAAAACATAAGCGCTCCAAATAACAGGATTAAACCAATAAACCGATAAGAGTATGAAGGCTATAGGCTTCCAGAAATGATCCCGTCTTTTGAGATGAGCTCTTTCGTGCATTATAATGTACTCTACCTGCTCAGCGTTTAACCCTGACGGAATGTATATCTTGGGCTTAAAAACGCCGAGTATAAAAGGTGTGTCAATATCATCACAAAAATAAACATTCTTATTTTTGGTATCGCAAACAGATGCACTAACATTTTTACGCAACCTGATATAAGAAATTAAACCATATACCAGCATTGCAAACACACCAACAAACCAGATAACACTTAACACATCAGTCACATTGGCAAAGGTGTTTACAGGAACCGTTATACCCTCGTAATAATTGCTGTTTATGAGCTCATTTACATTTGTATCTACTACAGGAATACCCGACTCAACAGCAAACGGCCTACCGTGTGAAAAGTTATTCACTTTAATAGCCTGAGAATTAGGAACAAGGCTTAGGGCACTTTCAAAAGAAATGGGACAAACTAATCTTATTCCAACCAATGCCCATAAAAGACAATTCACCCACTTGGGCGCTTTCTTTAAAAGCAGCCTTGCAACCACCACAGCTAAAACAAGATAGCTTGCGGTTATGCTCATATTGAATAAATCAATAAAAAAGTCTGCCATTTTTACACCTCCTCAAAGGAGTCGAGCATTTTCTTTATTTCTTCAAGTTCTTTAGCAGACGGCTTTTTTCTGCTTGAAAAAGCCGCGATAAATGCAGGCAAGGAACCTGCAAAGGTTTCATCCACAAATTTTTCGCTCTGTATAGCATAAAATTCGCTCTTACTCATAAGAGCCGTAACTATACTGTTTTCTGTTTTAAAAAGCCCTCTTTCACAAAGCTTTTTCAATACTGTATATGTTGTTGTTCTTTTCCATGAAAGCTCCTTTTCACAAATAGCTACAAGCTCTTTTGTAGTCAATGGTTCATTTTCCCAAACAATATCTGCAAAATGAGCCTCCACCATACCTAACTTAATTTCTGCCATAAAAGCACCTCCTTTTCCGTCTATAGTCTATAGACTACATCTGTAGTCTATAGCAAATAGACAGTTTTGTCAAGTAGTTTTTACATAAAAAAGTTCAACAGAATTTTTCTGTTGAACTTTTTCTTCATTAATTCTTATGTCCGAACTGCTGTTTCATTCGTTTTTCTTTTGAAAGAATCTTCTTTCTAAGACGCATACTTACAGGAGTAATTTCAAGAAGCTCGTCGTCGCCGATAAACTCCATTGACTGTTCAAGAGAAAGCGTTGTTGGTGGAACAAGGCGAAGAGCGTCATCGCTACCTGAAGCACGGGTGTTTGTCATCTGTTTTTTCTTACAAACGTTGCAAACGATATCTTCATTCTTTGCACATTCGCCAACAATCATACCCTCATAAACCTGGACGCCTGGACCAATGAAAAGACGTCCTCTGTCCTGAGTATTGAAAAGGCCATAGCCTGTACTCTCGCCCGTTTCGTGAACTACTATTGAGCCACGCTCACGCATCTGAATATCGCCTTTATATTCCTCATATCCGGCAAAAAGATTGTTCATAATACCGTTACCGTTAGTATCTGTCATAAACTCTGATCGATAGCCGATAAGGCCTCGTGCAGGAATTTTAAATTCAATATGGGTTGAACCGCCGTCGCGCACATCCATATTTTCAAGCTCGCCCTTACGCGAGCCTATTTTTTCCATAACTGCGCCAACGTAATTTTCAGGCACCTCTACAATAAGAAGCTCCATTGGCTCAAGAAGCTCGCCATTCGGACCTTTTTTATAAATAACCTGAGGGCGTGAAACCTGGAATTCATAACCCTGACGGCGCATTGTCTCAATAAGAATCGAAAGGTGTAATTCACCGCGTCCGCTGACCTTAAAGGAGTCAGTAGTATCTGTTTCCTCAACGCGCATACTAACGTTTGTTTCAACCTCTTTGAAGAGACGTGCACGGATATTTCTTGATGTTACGAACTTACCTTCCTGACCTGCAAACGGGCTATCGTTAACCATAAAGTTCATTGAAATTGTAGGCTCGTCTATTTTTACGAATGGAAGTGGGTCGGGATGCTCTTTATCACAAACTGTTTCACCGATATTAAGCTCTGCAATACCTGAAACTGCTACAAGGTCGCCCATTTTGGCTTCCTGACACTCAACTCTTTGAAGGCCTTCAAAGCTATAGAGCTTAACAACCTTAACATTCTGTGTAGTGCCGTCCTGCTTGCAAAGCACCGCCTGCTGACCTTCTTTAACAGAGCCTCTTTCAACTCTACCAACACCGATTCTGCCAAGGTAATCGTCGTAATCAAGGCTTGAGAAAAGAAGCTGTAACGGGCCATCTATTTCACCTTCAGGAGCATCGATATGCTCTAAGATAGCGTCAAGGAGAGGTCTCATATCGCCTTCACGGGCTGATGAATCAAGCGATGCATATCCATCTCTGCCTGATGCAAAAACAACAGGGAATTCAATCTGTTCGTCATTAGCGCCAAGCTCAATAAACAAATCAAGAACTTCGTCAATAACTTCATCAGGTCTTGCACCCGGACGGTCGATTTTATTAATAACAACAATTGCCTTTTTACCAAGGGCTAACGCTTTCTTTAAAACGAAGCGTGTCTGAGGCATACATCCCTCAAACGCATCAACAAGAAGAAGAACGCCGTCAACCATCATCATTATACGCTCAACCTCGCCACCGAAATCGGCGTGGCCGGGAGTATCAACAATATTGATTTTAACATCCTTATAATGAATACCTGTGTTTTTGGAAAGGATAGTTATTCCGCGCTCTTTTTCAAGGTCGTTGGAGTCCATTACTCTTTCATCAACCTGCTCATTAGAACGGAAAATACCGCTCTGGTGAAGAAGCTGATCAACAAGTGTTGTTTTGCCGTGGTCAACGTGGGCAATAATTGCAACGTTTCTTATATTTTCTCTTTTATCCACTGTTTCACCTTCAAATTAGTTTTAACAGAAGAATTATACCACTCATATATAACATAATCAAGTTTTTAATATCTTTTGAATATAAAAAATCAACCACTTCATAATAAAACAATTATATATTATGCCATATAACACCTATTATTGAATTTAAATGTTTTTTATGGTAAGATATTTATGGTGATTATATGATTTTTGAAAACGTTCTTTTAGCAAGCGATTTTGACGGCACTTTAAAAAATGACGAGGGCATTATAACTGATGATGTAAAAGCTGCTATTGCAGATTTTATGAACCAAGGCGGTAAATTTACTGTTTGCACCGGTAGAATTTTTCAGGGTTTTCATTTATATAATCCCGAATATATAAACGCGCCGGTTCTTTTAGGCAATGGCGCTATGGCATACGATTACGAAAGCAATAAAGTTATATTTAACGACGCTATCGGAGAAGAAGGTCTTCCTGCTATAAAAGATGTTTTATCTGAATTCCCTGATATTTGCATTGAATTTTACAATATTGATTGTGTATGCGCTGTTAATCTGAACGACCACTCTCAACATCATTTTACAAGTCAGGATATTAATTTCAAAACAATCGATAAATCTGAGGATGCTCCACTCCCATGGACTAAAGTTATGATAGCTGCCCACGGATACTCACAGGAGGTTCAGAATATATTAGAAAATCATCCTGAAATCAACTATCTTAAGACAACAGGAGATTATGTTGAAATACTGAAAAAAGGTGTTGATAAAGGCGCAGGGCTTTTAAAATTAGCGACCGCATTAGGATGCAAAAAAGAAGACACCTATGCTGCAGGCGATGGCTACAATGATGTTGAAATGTTAATTGCGGCTCAAGCAGGCTTTGTTCCCGAAAACGGCTCTCCCGAAGCTTTAGCTGTCGGTAAGCACATAACTCGATCCAACAACGACGGTTGCATTGCTCATGCAATTGAAATTCTTGAAAATATTTATAAATAATTATAAAAAACAACATAAAAATACGCCTCGGCTCGTTTGAGCCGAGGCATTAGTTTTATTTAATTAATAAACATCTTTGCAGGAAATACCCTTTGCTACATATGAACCAACAGATGTTACTGAGCCATCTTTATGGTATGCCTTAACTGTATAAGTATATGTAACGCCTTTTTTAGCAGAAACATCAAGATATGTGTGTGATCTTGTTGTTTTGATTGCGCCAAGGTATGTGCTTGAAGTCCAAGCGCCGTTACCTACCTTACGATAGATGTTGTAACCTGTTGCGCCTTCAACTGGTTCAAAATCAATATAGATACCTTCTGCTGTGCTCTTTGCTGTTTTAAGTTTAGCAATATCAAGTCTTCTGATCTGAACACCCGGTAAGAAGTTGCTGTAAACATTACCTGAAAGAGCTCTTACAGTGTAGATATAATCAACACCTGAAGTAACATCTTTATCTGCGTAGCTGTTTGTTTTTACTGTTTTGAGATATGTCCAAGTATCATCGCCAAGAGCTTTACGATATACTCTGTATGCTGTTGCATTCTGAACTGCGTTCCACTTAACTGCAATAGCATTTGTACCGTTAGCTACAGTGATGTTTTCAGGAGTAGCAACTCTCTTAATAACCTTACCGCCGTTATATGGGCTAAGGCCAGCTGCATTGAGAGCTCTTACTGCATATTTGTAGTAAATGCCACTCCCAGCTGTTGTATCTTCGTAAGATTCATTCTTAACAATGTAAGGACCTTCCCACTTTGAGGAACCACCTGCACGGCGATATACATAATATGCTGTTGCACCATCAACTGCATTCCATGCAACTTTAACACCCTTAACACCATTTGAAAGGTAGTTGATAACAGGAGTTTCTGTTACAAGCTGCTTAATAACCTCGCCCGGTAAATCAAAACCGCAAGTTTTGCAGTGTTTGTGCTTAAGACCAGCTTTAAATACTGTTGCAGGATAATCAACTACGTATTCATAGTCAGTATGTGCACAGTAAGGACGGATATAAACAACATCAAATTCAACATCTGATTTCTCGAAAGAACCGTCTGCAGCCTGTGCGCCAACGCTGTATACATACTTACCATTCTGTTCAACATTTGTGTCAATGAAATTACACTCAACTGTTGTACCGATAACTACACCATCGCGATATACAACATATGTAGTTGCATCAGCAGATTTATCCCAGCTGATTGAAATACCATCAAATGTGCTGGTGATTTGTGTGATTTCGGGAGCTAATGCTGCAAATGATGTTACAGTGAAAACTGAAACAAGCATAAGCATTGCTAAAACGAAACTTAAAGTTTTCTTCATTGAATACTTCCCCTTTTATGTTTATATTAATTTACTATTATATTATAGCAGAAAATAATAATTAAGAAATTAGCAGATTAACTAAAATATATATAATTTTTTTGTGCTAAAAATGGAAGATTTTATAAAAAGCCAAAAATGTTCAATAAAACAGCGTCTTTCCTTGATTCATATACAAATATCGATTACAAAAAACTATATAAAACGGAAATGAATTTCTTATCAAATCCGGATTAAAATGCAATATTTTATGTTTTCCAATACATAGATTCCGATGTAAGAAATCTGAAAAATATGGTTTGGAAAGCAACACTGTACAAGGGTGCTGCGAGCCGAAACATGCGCACTATTTCGCAAATTTATCCAATAAAAAAAGAGTTGAAGTTTACACTTCAACTCTTATCAGGCATATACCCTGAAAACTGAACAAAGAAAAAGCGGAAGAAACAAACGAAATGGTCAAGCCCTCGACCTATTAGTACTGCTTAGCTGAACATGTCACCATGCTTACACACGCAGCCTATCAACCTCATAGTCCTTGAGGG